>CAJWHT010000125.1 GCA_913041495.1 uncultured Desulfobacteraceae bacterium
TCAGGATCGTTGGCCAGTAGGGCCTGGGGAATGTCCCCCTTAAGGCAGGCAGACAACCCCACAAGTCCTTCGCAGTGCTCGGCCAGCAGCTCTTTGTCGATCCGGGGTTTGTAGTAAAACCCTTTGAGCTGGGCGATGGACACCATTTTACACAGGTTGGTGTACCCCGTCCTGTTCTTGGCCAGCAGCACCAGATGGCTTAGACCCTTCTTGTCCATCTGGGTCCGGTCATTCAGGGTTCGCGGGGCCACATAGACCTCGCAGCCCAGGATGGGCTTAATGCCGGCCTTGTTTGCCTTTTCGTAGAATTCGGCCACACCGAACATGGTGCCGTGATCCGTCATGGACACGGCATCCATGTTGTACTCTTTGCACCGGTTCAAAAGGTCGTTCAGACGGATGGCCCCGTCCAGCAAAGAGTACTCCGTGTGGAGGTGAAGGTGGGTAAACGGGGATTTTTCGTCTGTCATATTTGGCTTAACTGCTCTCTACTCTGTAGTTGGGTGCTTCTTTGGTGATGACCACGTCATGGACGTGGCTTTCTTTCAGGCCGGCGGCGGTAATTTTGATAAACCGGGCCTTCTCGTGCATTTCTTCGATATCTTTGGCGCCAAGATAGCCCATTCCGGCTTTCAGGCCGCCGATCATCTGGACAATATTTTCACGGACAGTACCGCGGTAGGGAATCCGTCCCACAATACCTTCGGGGACCAGTTCTTCGTTTTCCCCGGTGTCTTTCTGGTAGTAACGGTCAGAAGAGCCTTTCTTCATGGCTTCCACGGAACCCATGCCGCGGTAGGCCTTGTAGGAACGGCCCTGGTATATAACGATTTCACCCGGGCTTTCCGCCGTTCCGGCAAGCAGGCTGCCCAGCATGACGGAGTGTGCGCCCGCCCCCAGTGCCTTGGCAATATCACCGGAGAATTTGAGGCCGCCGTCTGCAATGAGGGGCACTCCGGTCTTTTTGGAAATATCCGCACAGTTCATGATGGCGGAAAGCTGGGGAACACCGACGCCGGCAACGATACGGGTGGTGCAGATGGAACCGGGGCCGATACCGATTTTCACGGCATCCACACCGGCGTCAATGAGCGCCTTGGCACCGGATTCGGTGGCCACGTTGCCTGCGATCAACTGACAGGAGGGGAAGGCGGCCTTAATCCGCTGTACCGCTTCCATGACATTTTTGGAATGGCCGTGGGAGGTATCGATCACCAGGGCATCGGCACCGGCGGTGAGCAGGGCCTCCACGCGTTCCATCATATCGGATCCCACCCCGATGGCGGCACCGGCACGCAGACGGCCCAGGGTGTCCTTGCAGGCATTGGGGTATTTTCTGATCTTCTCAATGTCCTTGATGGTGATCAGCCCCTTGAGCTTACCCTGGGGGTCCACCACCAGAAGCTTTTCAATTCTGTGTTTGTGCAGCATGATCTTGGACTCTTCAAGGCTGCACTTTTCAGGTACGGTCACCAGATCCTTGCTGGTCATGACATCCCTGGTGCGTTTTTCCATATTGGTTTCAAACCTCAGGTCCCTGTTGGTCACAATGCCCACAAGCTTGTCTCCGTCCACCACCGGGATGCCGGAGATCCGGTACTTGGCCATGATCTGGAGAACATCATGGATGGTGGCATCCGGATGGACTGTGACAGGATCGACTATCATGCCGCTTTCACTCTTTTTCACCCGGTCCACTTCAGTGGCCTGTTCTTCGATGCTCAGGTTCCTATGGATAAATCCCATGCCGCCGGCACGGGCCATAGCAATGGCGGTGAGCGCCTCGGTGACCGTATCCATGGCCGCGCTCACGATGGGGATGTTCAGTTCAAGTTCTTTGGTGAGCCTTGTGCGGGTCTGACATTCGTCAGGCAGGATGGCGGAATAATCAGGAACAAGCAGGACGTCATCATATGAGAGTCCCTGTTCGGGAAAAACCTTGGACATAAAAGCCTCCAGAAAGGAAAAAAAGTGTTTATTAATACTATACGGCCAGCCGATTAAAGAGGATTTAAAGGGCCAGCCAAATTTGTTATCCAAATCAAGTATATAAACACGTACTCTTACCAAATTAAGCGGCTTTTTACAAGATGAAATCCATCCGGCATCCCTTGTAATTTTGTCAGGACAATTAATTTTTCCTTAAACTGGGTCCGTATCATGCGGAATTATAAATTGTTTCGTTCCATGAATTCTGATAGAGTCCCGGGCATGACTGTGCCGGTTTCCTTAAATTTTGGCGGGATTCCCCGCGGACTTTCGGCACATCGAATGCGTTCAAAGCAAATTTTCGGCTGACCCGAAACCCTGAAACATGTAAAGGAATTCCATATGAGTTTACTTGCCATTGATGAGGGCCGTTGCAAAAAAGACGGTATTTGTGCCGCGGAATGCCCCATGGGTATCATCCAGTGGAAAAAAGGCGAATTTCCCGCCCCTGCCAAACAGGCCCCGGCCCTGTGCATCAACTGCGGTCACTGTGTGGCGGTATGCCCCCACGCCGCCCTGGCCCATGAGCAGCTTGCCCCTGAAGATTGCCTGGAAGTGGATAAGGCCCTTGCCCTCTCCCCGGAACAGACCGAACATTTTTTAAGGGCCCGCCGGTCCATCCGGACGTTTAAAGAGACACCGGTGGAAAAAGATACACTGTCTGAAATCATCCGCCTGGCCTCCTTTGCCCCCTCCGGACATAATTCACAGCCCGTTCAATGGCGGGTGCTCAGCGGCCGGGAAACAGTCAAGGAACATACCGCCCTGGTCATCGACTGGATGAAACTCGCCCTCAAGGAGAACCCCAAATTTGCCAAGGCCCTTCACCTGGATATGCTGGTGGCGGCCTGGAAGTTCGGCATGGATGTGGTTACCCGCAGCGCCCCGACGCTCATTTTGGCCCAGGGCAAGGAAAACAATCCTATGGCCCCCCAGGCCTGTACCATTGCCATGACCTACCTGGATCTGGCAGCCCAGTCCTTTGGCGTGGGTACCTGCTGGTGCGGATATTTCTTAAGGGCCGCCGCCACCCACGGACCGCTGGCGGAAAGACTTGGAAAAGACCAGGGGTTGAAAACCTATGCCGTGATGATGGCCGGATACCCCAAGTTCGGTTATCACCGGATGCCCACCCGGAATACCCCTGGCATCACCTGGACCGGTAACATATGAACCGAACACGCCATTTCATCACAGGCCTTGCGGTCCTGGCCTCCTTTTGGTGGACAGCGGCCGCAGCGCCAGTGGTTGCACAACCTTTAAAGCTGTGGCTCGTCCCCCCCCAGGGGGAGGCAACCGCAGGGTCGCAAATCCGGTTCACCCTTTTTATTGAGAACCCGGACACGTCACCTGTGACCACCACGGCCTATGCCCGGCTCATGGTCACCCTGAAAACCCCTGCCAGCTTCAAGGTGGTGGAAGCCGTTCCCGCGGGCGGCAACCCGGACTACGCCATTACCATCCCGGCCCAGGGGTTTGCCAAACAGGTGTATACCCTCCCCTTGCCGGAACAGATGTCTGGTAACGTTTCCCTTTCCATTGAGGCATTCAACACAGGTCCGGTCCTGTTTGCCGCCGCCCCCATGCCGGTGGAAATGCAGACAGAGCAGGTGGCCCTGGGAGAAAAAGAATCCGTGTTCCAGCCCTTTCTTGACAATTTGTCCGCCTATGAACCCATGTATTTCCTGTTCGGGGTCGATCCGGGCATGGACAAGAGCAAGTTCCAGGTCAGCTTCCGGTACAAATTGTTCAACGAACCCTTTGACAGCCAGATCGTCAACGGCTTTGTGGACGGATTCCACCTGGCCTATACCCAGACTTCCCATTGGGATCTGAGTTCTGATTCCGAACCGTTCGACGACACCAGCTATAAGCCTGAACTCTTTTACCTGGTGCCTAAGATAGATCTGAATACGCCCTGGGTAACGGCCTTTGGTTTAAAAACCGGTTTTCAGCACGAATCCAACGGTAAGGGCGGAGATGACTCCAGATCCACAAACTTCGCCTACGTGGAACCCATCATGGCCTTCCACCTCACCGATCAATACTACCTGGCACTGGCCCCGAAACTGTGGACCTATGTGGGCAACGACGATGAAACCAACCCCGATCTCTTCGAATACCGGGGTTACTTCGATTTTCATCTGAAGCTTGGCAACCCCGAAGGGTTTGTTCTGGATACCCATACCCACTGGGCAGAGGCCGGCCTAAGCTTTCTCACAGATCTGAGCTATCCGCTGACCTCCCTTCTCAAAAGCCGCTTGAACCTGTATCTTCACCTTCAATACTTCAACGGATATGCGGAGCGGCTTCTGGAATACCAGAAAAAAGAGGAAATCATAAGGCTGGGCGTATCTATCACCCGCTAACCCCAAAGGCCAAGGAAATGATGAAGATTATTGCCGCTCCCAATGCGTTCAAAGGCAGCCTGACAGCAGACCAGGCCGCCGCTGCCATGGCAGAAGGAATTCACCGGGTGGACACGGAAACAAAAGTGATCCGGATGCCGGTGTCGGACGGCGGGGACGGGCTTGTCATCGCCATGGCCAATGCCATGGCAGGGGATTTGATCCCCCTTCCGGTGACCGATCCCAGGGAGCGCAGGGTGAAGGCCCAATATCTCTGGGATGCCGGCAAACGCACCGCAGTGATCGAAATGGCCCTGGCCAGCGGTTTGGCACTGCTGCCCCACGATCTTCAGGACCCCACCCTTGCCACAACCCTCGGCACAGGAGAACTCATCCGTGACGCCCTTGACCGTGGGGCGCAACACATCCTTCTGGGTATCGGCGGCTCTGCCACCTGCGACGGTGGAATGGGCGTAGCCGCAGCGCTGGGGTACCGGTTTCTGGATGGCAGCGGAAACGTTCTTTCACCAATGGGCAAGTCCCTGGCCCGGGTGGCTGCCATTGACAGCAGCGGTGCAGACCCTCGGCTTGCCGCCACCCGGTTTTCAGTGGCCTGTGATGTCACCAACCCCTTTTACGGACCAGAAGGGGCCGCCGTCATATTCGGTCCCCAGAAAGGCGCCACAAAGGACCAGGTGAAAGAACTTGACAAGGGACTTGCCAACCTCAGCCGTATCATCCGCAAGGACTTAGGAGCAGATCTTACCGGCCTTGAAGGTGCCGGTGCTGCCGGGGGGCTTGGCGGCGGGATGAAAGCCTTTTTCAACGCAGAACTCACCCCCGGGATTGACCTGGTTCTCGACCTTCTTAACTTTAAGGATACGCTTGCCGGAGCCGATCTTGTCCTGACCGCGGAAGGCCGCATTGATGATCAGACCCGGTTTAACAAAGCCCCTGCCGGGGTTGCCAAAGCGGCAAAGGCTTCAGGCATCCCCTGCATCGGTTTGTGCGGCAGTATGGGAGATGGACTTGAACCGCTGTATGCCCTCGGTATGGACGCGGTCCTCTCCATTTGCCCCGGACCTGTCACTCTAGAATCAGCCATGGCTAAAGGCTATGACCTGCTGGCCCTGGCAACGGAACAGGCCGTTAGAACATTTATCAGCGCAAGGAAATCTCATGGGACAACATAGAATTGGCATCGTCACCGGCGGAGGGGACTGCCCCGGCCTGAACGCGGTAATCCGGGCCATTGTAAAGGCCGGAGACATCAACGGGTACCAGAGCGTCGGTATCCATGGCGGGCTGGACGGCCTGTTGACCCCGGTTCAGGCCTCCCCCCTGACCGTGCGGGATATGGACGGCCTGCTCATCCGCGGCGGTACTATCTTAGGCACGGCCAACTCCGGACGTTTCGCCGCCAAAGCCGGTGCCGGAAAGACCCGTCTGGTGCCCCAAAAGACGCTGGAAGAGGCCAAGAAAAACCTCAATCATCTCGGCCTGTCCGCCCTGATCATTATCGGCGGAGACGGAAGCCTCACAACGGCCCAGCAGATGTTTGAGATGGGATTTCCCGTGGTGGGAGTGCCCAAGACCATTGACAACGATCTTGATGCCACTCAGATGACCTTCGGCTTTGACACGGCAGTAGCCTGTGCCGTTGATGCCCTGGACCGCCTCCACAGCACGGCATCCAGCCACAACCGTGTCATGGTTTTAGAGGTGATGGGAAGATATGCCGGTTGGATCGCCGCCTATGCCGGGCTGGCCGGCGGTGCGGATGTTATCCTGATTCCGGAAATAAAATTCAATTTTGAAGCCATCCAGAAAAAAATCGAGGAACGGGAGGTTCAAGGAAAGCACTTCACCATTGTCATTGTTGCCGAAGGCGCAGCTCTGGATCAACAATTAGTCGCAACAGACAGTGGATCATCCGATAGGGAAATCAAATTGGGGGGCATCGGCCATGAAGTGGCGGCCCGTATCGAAAGCCTCACCGGCAAAGAGAGCCGCTGTGTGGTGCTGGGGCACCTTCAGCGGGGCGGTCAGCCCACCCAGTGGGACCGCCAGCTGTGCACCCGTTTCGGTGTCAGAGCGGTCCGTATGGTGGCAAAGCAGGAGTTCGGGCAAATGGTGGCCCTGCTGCCCAACGGTATGATGGGTGCCGTCCCCTTGAAAGAAGCGGTCAACAAGATCCGTGCCGTGGATCCGAAGGGAGAACTTGTAATGACGGCCCGGGCACTGGGGATCAGTTTCGGGGATTGATTTTTAATTCACCACCCACAACGCCCCTTCGGACACCCCGTTGATGATCTGCCGGGAACATGATCCCATCAAAAAGGCCTTATCAATACCGGTCCGGCCGATGACCAGGGTGTCAAACCCTTTTTTTTCCGCGTACTCCACCACCGTTTTGCCAAGACGCCGGCTGCCTTCCACGGTTTCAAACCGGACCTGGTTTTCCTCAAGTCCCATTTGCCGCAATTTCTTGATGGCCAGCGGATAGAACTGGTCGATGCAAGCCTTGTTGCCCTGCTCAACGATCTTGACAAATTCAGGTTCCGGGGAGTCCTCAAGGTCAATGGTGCAATAGTTTTGGGCGGAATTGGTGACGTGCAGAAGCGTCACCTTGACATCGGGATTTTTAGAGACCATGAAACCTGCATGATCCACGGCCCGCATGGCAGATTCGGAACCATCCACGGCGATGAGGATATTCTTGGAGGAAGGATTGCCGTCCACCAGCCATACCGGCAGCACCTGGGATCGTTCAAGGATTGCCGAGGCCACGCAGGAAGAGAACATCTTCTGAATCCCTGAAATGCGCTGCCGCCCGATGAGAATGGCATCATAAAGATTTTCCTGGGCATACTCAATGATATCCTGGGCCAGACCGAGCTTCCTGACTTCGGTTTTCAGTTCGATGCGTTCCCCATCCACCCCCAGGGAGATCATCTCCTCTTTGTATGACTCAAGCAACTTCATTGCCGAACTCTGGTTTTTAGCCTTTATCTTATTGAGTTCGGCCCGGACATGGAGGTTTTTTACGGCCTCCTCCTGAAGATAAAGGGAGATCATGGGCTGGACACTGAAAAGAACAAACCGCAACTCATTGATAAACTGGGATGCGTGGGCTGCATATTTCACCGCCCGCAAGGATCGCCTGCTGTCTGACACCGGTACGAGAATTTGTTTTTCCATGGTTGACACCTTATGATTTGAGTTAGACTGGATCGTTTTTCAAAAACAATAAAATTATAGATACGATAAGTCTCTTTTCAAAAAAGGTAAAGGGCCGATGCAACTATTGCACATGCAACTTACCGACCCGGTACCTTTTTCATTCCGCTGCCACAGAAAGGCGTGAGGCTTATCGGGTGAGTTCTTTTATCAGGCCGGGCAGATCTTTGGGTTCCGGCCGCTGGGTATAATCGGGATTGACCAGGGCCTCCAGGATAGTGCCACCGCTGTCAATGATATACCGGGCAGGCATGGAAAGTTCCCACCGCTCATCACCGTTGAATCGCACAAGATCAATCCCGAACTTATTGTACAGGGCCGCCAGGTCTTCGGGCAGGGTATGGGCAATGCCGAATGAACGGCCCACGTTATTGCCCTGGTCACAGAGCACCGGATAGGTCAGCTTGTTTTTTTTGGCCACCTGCTTGGAGTACTTTTCAAGCTGAGGGGAAATAACCACAAGAGTGGCCCCCTGAGCTCGTATATCGTCATGCACTGCCTGCAAAGCTTCCAGCTCTGCGTTGCAGTAGCGTCACCATACCCCCCGGTAGAAGCTTACCACCAGGGGGCCTTTGGCCAGCAGGTCTGCTGATGAGACCTGGGTACCGGACTGATCCGGCAGGGTAAATGCCGGGGCCAGGTCGCCGGCTTTTAGATGACCGGCCATCAGATCCGAGGCCCGAAGATCTTCAGTTGCCCGGTTCATGATCTCAAGGGCTTCTTTGGGCGCCTTGGCCACAAATTCCGCTTTCATTTGGTCCAGGGTATCCTGTAGTGCCATATTCTCTCTCCTTTGGGTGCTTTGTTTTGAGTGAATCCCCGACGGGGTGATGGAGGTATGGTCATAAAATTAAGCCCTGAAATCAAAACATTCAAGTACCTACGTTTTTGTACGATACCTTCCAAAAGACACCGATGCGGTCAAACCGGCCGGACGGCCCTTATGGCACCGGTTGTTCAAAGACAGAGAACGCTGTGCCTTTTATATTCTGATAAGTCAAACACTTGGTTGACAGGTGCAGGTTTTATCTATAGTCTGTCGGCTGGTGTTAAGAGCGCTGTGGCCGGACCGTGTGCGTAAGACGTAAAGGACCGCCGCAGAACAAAACAATGAACACAAAAGGCATCGGCATGTTACTCAACGTAAACCCCTACAACCCTCAAGAACGCCATATCGCCCGGGTGGTGGATATATTGAAAAAAGGCGGTATCGTTGCCTATCCCACGGATACTTTTTACGGCATCGGCTGCGATATCATGAATAAAAAGGCCATTGAAAAGGTCTACGCCATCAAACAGCGGAACAAGACCAAACCGTTTTCATTTATCTGCCCCGACCTTAAAGACATCGCCACCTATGCCAAGGTTTCCAACATTGCATACCGGAACATGAAACGCCTTTTGCCCGGCCCATATACGTTCGTGCTTTCCGGTACGAAAATGGTGCCCAAAATCATGCTGACGAAACGAAGAACCGCAGGCATACGCGTGCCCAACAACCAGATCGCCCTCATGCTGGCACAAGAGTTGGGCAACCCGATTATTTCGACATCCGCCACAGACCCGGACGGTAATGTGTTTGAGGATGCCTCTTTACTTCACGACTACTTTGACAAACGCCTGGATGCGGTGATAGACGGAGGCGCTGTGCCAAACGCGCCATCTTCGGTCATTTCCCTGCTGGACGACGTACCGGAGATTATCCGGCACGGTGCCGGTGATGTGGATATATTTGAATAACGGCCATACCCAAAGGGCAGAAGCTGGGCCGCCCATGATTGTCATTGGCCGTGCCCACAACAAACTATGAAAGGATATAATAGCTCGCTTGGTTCTTTCATATAAAGTTTTAAAGGTTAAGAACAAAGGCCGCCGGAGGATATCACCTCCGGCGGCCTTTTGCTTTTTAAAGGGCGGAACACCGCCGACATTATCTGGGGGTGGATATATACCGCAGATTTTCGGACAAGGTTGCGGACAGGTTGATATCCTTAAAGGCATCGGCCATGTGCATGAGGATGCTCATGCGGTCCTGGGGCGGATAAACCGGCATAGGCTCTCCGTCGATGCTACCCAGCTCTGCGGCCCATTTCACGGCATCGCCAAGGTTACCCAAACGATCCACCAGTTTGAGCTTCAGGGCCTTCTGGCCTGTGTATATCCTGCCGTCTGCCAGTTTGGCCATGACGTCTTCTTCCATATTCCTGGCCTTGGCCGCATCGGATACAAACTGGGCGTGGAGTTCATCCACCAGGGACTGGAACAATTCTTTTTCATTGTCCTTGAGTTCCCTTAAGGGAGAGCCCATGTCCTTAAATTCCCCGCTCTTGATGACCACCGGGGAAATGCCGATTTTCTCGGCGATCTTCATGAGGTTGGCATACTCCATGATCACCCCGATGGACCCTGTGATGGTGCCGGGGTTGGCCACAATGCCCTCTGCTGCCGCGGCAATGTAGTAGCCGCCGGAAGCAGCAACAGATCCCATGGAAGCCACCACGGGCTTGACATCACGGGTTTTCATCAATTCACGGTAGACCTCCTGTGACGGGCCGATACCGCCGCCGGGGCTGTCGATCCTGAGGATGATGGCACCGATTCGATCATCTTCCCGGAACAATTTGATATCTTCAATGATCTCCTTGGAAGACATGATGGGCCCCATGACCTCCACCACACCGATATTTCCCTTATTTCCTTCCAGAGACCCTGAAAATCCGGCACCCATGATGCCGGCCCCGATAATCAAAAGCGTTATAAGCCCCAAAAACCCCAGGGTTATACAACCGCAGACAACGGAAAGAAAGAACAGAAAAGGATGACGTCGTGCAAACATGATTTTGGCTTCCTATGGTTAAATACGCTGAAAGAAAAAAGGCCGGGTAAATCCCTGTGGATTCACCCGGCCTGAAAGTCTCATGCCATCAGATCTAACCGGTTTAAGGTCAAATCCGAAACTGCATTAGTCTTCTTTTTTGTCGGCTTCAGCTTTTTCCTGCTCCAGTTTTTCCTGGATGTTGTTTCTCAGGATTTCGCCGAAGGCAGAGGCTGCCGGCTTGGTGTTCTTGGCAAACTCTTCGAGATATCTATCATCATCGTCATCTTCAAGACGCTTGATGGAAAGCCCGATCCGTCTTTCGTCGGAGTTGATGTTCATCACCTTGGCGGTGATGGTTTCACCGATCTGGTAATGCTCTTTGGGGCTCTTGATATTTTCTTTGGAGATCTCGGATACGTGAACCAGACCTTCGATGCCCTCTTCCAGCTCTACGAATACGCCGAAGTCAGTGAGGTTGGTGATCTCACCGGAGATTTCCTTGCCCACTTCATAGCGTTCGGCAACGGTTTCCCAGGGATCTGCCTGGGTCTGTTTGATACCCAGAGAGAATCTTTCGTTGGCCTTGTCAATGTCAAGCACAACGGCCTGGATGGTGTCGCCTTTTTTGTAGACCTCTGAAGGATGCTTGATCCGTTTGGTCCAGGAGATATCGGAGATGTGAACCAGCCCGTCGATGTCATCGTCAATACCGATGAACAGACCGAATTCGGTGATGTTCTTGATCTTGCCTTCGATGATGGTGCCCACGGGGTATTTCTGTGAAATAACTTCCCAGGGATTTTCAACGGTCTGTTTGATGCCCAGGGAGATTCTGCGGTTGTCCGGTTTGAGATCCAGAACAACGGCTTCCACCTGCTCACCCACGGCAACCATCTGGGACGGGTGACGAATCTTGCGGGTCCAGGACATTTCAGATACGTGAATGAGGCCTTCAACACCCTCTTCCAGTTCGATGAATGCACCGTAATCGGTGAGGCTGACAACGCGGCCTTCGATTTTGGAGCCGATCGGGTATTTATCAACAGCGGTGGTCCAGGGATCGGGGGTGAGCTGTTTCATACCCAGGGATACGCGTTCCTTCTCGAAATCAAAGGAAAGGATCTTCACGGTGATGTTGTCACCCACGGAGAACAGCTCGGACGGATGTTTGACGCGGCCCCAGGAAATATCGGTGATATGCAGGAGTCCGTCTACGCCGCCAAGGTCAACGAATACACCGTATTCGGTGATGTTCTTGACGATACCGTCCATGATCTTGTCATTTTCAATGGCAGCCAGTGTAGCGGCGCGCATGGTTTCTCTCTGGGCTTCCAGGAGAACCCGTCTGGACAGAACGATGTTGTTTCTTTTCTTGTTGTACTTAAGAATCTTGAATTCGTAAGTGTTGTTGACCATCTCATCCATGTTGCGGATGGGACGCAGGTCAGCCTGAGAGCCGGGCAGGAAGGCAGTAAGACCGATATCAACGGAGAAACCGCCTTTAACACGGTTGGTGATGACACCTTCGATGGTTCCGTCGTCATCGTAAATCTTCTTGATGGCATCCCACACCTTGACCTTCTTGGCCTTGTCACGGGAGAGAAGAACGGTTTCCTCTTCTTCGTCCCAGACTTCGATCATCACCTCAAACTCGTCGCCGACCTTGACGTTGACATTGCCGTCTTCATCTATGAATTCCTGAATAGAGATCTGTCCTTCAGACTTGTATCCCACATCAACAAGGACAGATTCCCTGCCGACAGAGATCACGGAGCCTACGACCACCTGTCCCTCTTCAAATTGACTAATGCTGGACTCGTAAATGCCCAGAAGCTCTTCCATAGTTTCGTCGCCGGTAAGTTCAACTTCTGGCGCGTCAGCTGTTTCCTGTGTCTCTAATTCTTCAGTATTCATGTTTTTTTGGTTGTCGTTTTCTTCAGCAATGTTGTTGTTCATTAATAATAATCCCCCTAATCGAATTTTGTGCCCGTTGCTTTGCATTTGGAACCAGCGGATCGAAGAGATGACGCCACGACCGAACGGAAAGACGAGTACAATTTACCTATATACCAACGGAAAAAAGTAAAATCAAGGAGAATGTAAGATTTAATCAGGCTTTTTCAATAATGTCCTGCATTTTTGTTACCACCTGGTCCACCGTCATATGGGTGGAATCTATGGAAACGGCATCAGGGGCAGGTTTCAGGGGGTTGGTTTTGCGGCTTTCATCATCCTTGTCCCGCTTGGCCATCTGGGCCTGTACCTTCTCAAGTTCGGCGTCATTCGTTCCCAGTTCGTCATGGCGCCTGCGGGCTCTGACACCTAAATCGGCAAAGAGGAAAAACTTGAACGGGGCATCGGGAAACACGGCAGTTCCCATGTCCCGGCCCTCGAACACGGCGTCCCGGGTGGCGGCGATATGTTTTTGAATCCCTAAAAGCGCCTGCCGGACTGCCGGAAGTGCCGAGGTGGCGGATGCCAGCATGGTGATCTCAGGGGTACGTATAAAGGAGGTGATATCTTTACCCGAAGAAACGAGCGCAAGATCCTGTCCCGTCATTTTAAAGCCAAGATCCAGAGACTCCAGAAACCGGTTCAGTTCAGCCTCATCCTGCCAGTCGATCTTCTGGCGGTCAATCTCATAAGCCACGCCCCGGTAAAGGGCACCGGTGTCCACATAAACACAGCCCAGCGTGGCGGCCAGTTGTTTGGATACGGTTGTTTTGCCGGCACCGGCAGGCCCGTCAATGGTGACAATACGATAGGTCATGGTCAATTATCCTTCCAGCACCGCTTTGAGTGCAACGATACAGGCTTCGTTTTCATCCGGGGTACCGGTGTTGATCCGCAAAAAGGTGTCAAATCCGTATGATGCCATGGACCTTACGATAACGCCTTTTTGCAGCATTTTTTCAAACACGTCCCTGGAATCGGTGGTAAGATCCACCATTAGAAAATTGGACTGGGTGGGCAGCACCGTCAGTCCCAGGGTTTCAAGTTCCGATGTCAGATAGTCCAGCCCCTCATGGGTGCCGCGCACGCTGACCTTGAGAAACGCCGTATCATCCAGCGCAGCTTCAGCGGCCACCTGGGCCAGTGTATTCACATTAAAGGGCTGGCGGATGCGGTTGAGGATCTCAGCCACAGCCTGGTCCATGATGCCGTATCCGATACGGAAACCTGCCAGTCCGTAAGCCTTGGAAAAGGTCCTCAGGGTAACGATCCTGGGATCGGTAAGGGGCTCATCAAGGGAGTTGTACACAGTCTCGTCCCGGACAAATTCAATATAGGCCTCATCCACGATAATCAGTACATTGTCGGGCACCTTATCCGCAAAGGCGTTGAACTCATCCCGGGTCAGGGTGGCACCGGTGGGATTAAAGGGGTTTGTAATGAACACCATCCGGGTTTTGGGGGTGATGGCGTCAATCAATCCGTCAAGGTTGGTGGTGTAATCCGTCAGCGGCACCATCACAGGTACGCCTTTGGCCGTTTTCACACAGATCTCGTACATAAGAAATGAGGGCAGCGGCATGACGGCCTCATCACCTGGGTTGAGAAAGCCATGGGCCAGCAAGGCAATGATGTCATCAGATCCGTTGCCAAGGACAATATTCTCAAATGCCACACCGTACTTTTGGGCAAGCTTGGTGACAAGGCTGTGGGCCACAGGTTCCGGGTAACGGTTCATGGACATCAGGTGCGCACTCACAGCCGCTTTAACCTCCGGAGAAAATCCAAATGGATTCTCGTTGGATGCCAGTTTAACAGCTTTGGATATCCCGTATTCCCGCTCCACTTCTTTGAGGGGTTTACCGGCCTCATAGGGTTTGATGGTGGTGATGGACTCGCTGATGGAAAATTTCATTGCAGATATACTCCTGCCGGTTGGACCGTGGTGTTAAGAATGGTTAATGTCGTGCAGAACCAATGCGTAAAGACCCCCTATTTAGTTAGGATTTGAATTTTTGTCAATACCTATGATAGAGAGGGGAGAATCAACGCCATCGGCGCCCTATGAACCCTTATGATTTGGAGAGACCATGACCCAGGCAAGGCAGCCTTTGATCCGCACCGGACTTGACACCCTTAACACAGACATACCGGACTGCCTGAAAGACCGAAAATTAGGCCTGCTTGCCAATCCGGCCTCGGTGGACAGCCGCTTTAGCCACGCCCGGGATGTCATCGCCCGCAGGTTTCCAGGACAGCTTGCCGCCCTGTTCTCCCCCCAGCACGGCTTCTTTGCCGAAAAACAGGACAATATGATCGAGTCCGCCCACGGCACCGATCCGGAACTGGGCATCCCGATTTACAGTCTTTACAGCGAAACCCGCATCCCCACCCCAAAGATGTTTGAATCCATCGATACCCTGGTGGTGGACATCCAGGATGTGGGCACCCGGGTCTATACCTTTATATACACCATTGCCTATTGCATGGAAGTGGCGGCCCGCCTCGGAAAATCCGTGGTCATCCTGGACCGGCCCAATCCCGTGGGGGGGATACTTTCAGAAGGCAATGTTCTGGAACCCGAATCCGCCTCTTTTGTGGGGCGGTTTCCCATCCCCATGCGCCACGGTATGACGGTGGGTGAAATTTCCATGTATTTTAATGCCACCCAAAACATCCACTGTGACCTGACCGTCATTCCCATGACAGGGTGGAAAAGGCAAATGCTGTGGGAAGATACAGGTCTTACATGGATTCCGCCCTCCCCCAACCTGCCGACGCCCCTGTCCGCCGCCGTTTATCCGGGACAGGTGATTTTCGAAGGTACCAACGTATCCGAGGGCCGGGGCACCACCCTGCCCTTTGAACAATTCGGCGCCCCTTATATGGATGCCCGTAAAATGGCAGCGCAATTGGGAGACCGAATAAAAGGGGCGCACCTGAGACCGGTCTGTTTCGAACCCACCTCCGGCAAATGGGCGGGCCGGATCTGTCAGGGCGCGCACATCCATATCACCCGGGCAGATATTTTTAAACCCTACTTGAGTTCTTTGGTTTTCCTTCACCATATCATCACCTCGTACCCGGACGACTTCCGGTTCAAATCCCCCCCGTATGAGTACGAGTATGACCGCCTGCCCATGGATCTGATCCTGGGAAGCCGCAGCCTCTGCCAGGCGCTTGAAGACGGGGTGGATCCAAGGGAACTCGAACCTGCCTGGCAGGAGGAACTCAACCGGTTCGTCCATGATGCCAGCCCCTTCTACCTATATGACTGAATCACCTGATATCCCCCCCGAAGATCCGGCTGATGAATCTTTGGATAATATCACCTGGAAACGCATGTCCTTTAAGGGCAACAAGGTGTGGGCCGCCTTTACCCCGGAGGACACCCCCGCAGTCCACAATAACAAGGTCCGGATCAAGTATAACCTGGACCAGACCCATGAATACTGGATCAAACGTGAGAACCTGAAACCTGTGGACCAGGCCGTACCCGCCGCAGCCCGTAAAAAAGAATCAAAGGAACAAGAAGACTCCCCCCACGCGCCAAAACAAAAAGTTCTCAAACCAAAATCCGGATCAAAAAAGGGGAGAAAGTCCGCTGCCAAGCCTGCGGCGCCGGATCAGGATCTGCCGGAAAACTGCATCCGGATCTATACGGACGGGGCCTCATCGGGCAACCCCGGCCCTGCGGGCATCGGGGTGCTGTTATTGTACAAAGACAACCGGAAAGAAATATCCGAATCCATCGGCAACGCCACCAACAATATTGCAGAACTTGCCGCCATCCACAGGGGGCTCACTGCATTGAAACGCAGGGACCTGCCCGTGCGGATCTTTACGGATTCCGCCTATGCCGTGGGACTTTTGACCCAGAAATGGAAGCCGCAGGTCAACCAGGATTTGGTTATTGATATAAAGAAGTTGATGAAAGGATTTTCAGATATTGCCGTGATCAAGGTAGAAGGGCATGCCGGGATCAAGGAAAATGAGGTGGCGGATTTCCTGGCCACCCGGGGGATAAACAAAAAGCGATAACCCGTAAGGTACCTACGATTAACCGGGGCATAAAAAGGTATAAAAAAAGGGCCGATGAACAACGAAATATAAGCGGCCATTTAAACGCAAATCGCCATGGGCGTCATGTGGCTGAAATCTGGGGCTATCTTAGAGAGAAGATAACGTCTGGATTCACCGTTAAGATAACTGTTCACCCAATAAAAAAGTATTCTATATATCCAAGGCTAACATTTCAATAAGACGCACGTGAACGCACCTGGAAGTGGCAGAAAATGGCCCGTCAGAGACCACGCGGATTTCAAAATTTGAACCAAGCGCCGCGCGACTGTACTTTATATTTCTATCACACTTTATTATGCCATTGCTTCGAAAGAAAATATGGTGTGATGCTGGAAG
>CAJWHT010000126.1 GCA_913041495.1 uncultured Desulfobacteraceae bacterium
TCCAAAATCTGCTGTCGGGTCAGGCGTTACCCGGGGACCGGTGGGGCGAACAGCACCGGTTTCCAACCGCCTGGCCCGACGGCGGATTTTTCCCTATTCGTCGGGATCATCAAGTGCCCCGCGGATGCCCTGGGCAAGTCCCGCCAATTGCACCGGCTTTTTCAGCAGATGCTTTATCCCCATAATAGCCGCATTTTCGTCGGTTATCTTTTCACTGAACCCCGAACAGAGCAGAACCGGAAT
Source organism: uncultured Desulfobacteraceae bacterium (assembly GCA_913041495.1). Classification (GTDB taxonomy): domain Bacteria; phylum Desulfobacterota; class Desulfobacteria; order Desulfobacterales; family Desulfobacteraceae; genus Desulfobacter. Next base: position 244 of record CAJWHT010000126.1, read on the forward strand.
TCCCTTGCGCACCTTTCGGATTTCCGCCACCAGCATTTCACCGGACAGCCCCGGCATAGTCAGGTCTGTAACGATCAGGTCAAATTGGTCCGGTGCCTTGCGGAAGCCCTCAAGCGCCGCACTGCTGTCCGAAAAGGGTACAACTTCGTACCCCAGATCCCGGGCGGCAAACGTCATCAGATTCAAGACAGCCGGATCATCATCCACCACCAGCAGGCGCTCGCTGCCCCCCGGCAAAGCGGATACCGGCAGATCTTCTTGCACCGGCTCAGGGTCTTCCATCACCGGCAGGTAGACCGATATTTCAGTTCCCCGGCCCGGCTCGCTGGTCACTGAAACTTTTCCGCGCATCTGGGTGACAATCCCGTGCACCATGGATAGCCCCAATCCGGTTCCCTTCCCCTTCTCTTTGGTGGTAAAAAAGGGATCAAAGATGCGGCCAAGGTTCTCAGGGGGGATGCCCACCCCTGTGTCTGCCACGGTCAGGCAGGCATAGGCGCCCGGCTGGATTTTTTCCATGCGGACATCTTCGGTGTCGAGCCGGACCTGCTCTAAGGTCACCACGATCTGCCCGCCGGTATCGCTTCCGGATTCCGTTACGGCAGCACAGGCGTTGGAAATCAGGTTCATGATGATCTGGTGGATCTGGGTGGCATCGGCATCGATGATGCCAACGCTGTTCGGGATCCGCTTTTTGAGGGCCACAGCCGGCGGGATGGACGATTTGAAAAGTGTCAGCACCTCTTTTACTATCGGCTGGATCTTCATGGGAATTTTTGTGCCCTCCTCCTGTCTGGAAAAGGCCAGAATCTGGGTTACCAATTCCTTTGCCCGTGTGGCCGCCTTATTGATTTCATTCAGATGAAAACGGATGGGACTGTCTTCGGGCACCTCCATCAGGGCCATTTCAGAGTACCCCAGTATGGGAAAAAGCAAATTATTGAAATCATGTGCAATCCCCCCTGAAAGGGTGCCCATGGCTTCCATCTTCTGTGACTGGCGAAGTCTTTCCTGAAGCCTGTACTTCTGGGTCTCAGCCTCTACCCGGCTGTCCATTTCCCTTTCAAGGGCGGTCTGGGAGGCGAGTAACTCCTCGGACCTATTGCGCAGCCTATGGTTGGTGACTTCAAGTTCCCTGTTGTATTCCCGGTATTGCAGCCGGATCAAGTGAAGCAGGGGCAGTGACAAAACCAAAAGTGCCGCCACCATCAGGGTCGCATATATGAAATTTCTGAAATCCAGCCATTTTACATACGCAACACTATAATCGGCGCAGGCAAGATAGGTATTACCGCCGGGGCTTTTCTCGGGTATGGCTACGGACCTAAAATCGCCCCACTGGTCTTTGTAAGATGCATATCGGGTCTCCCCGGTTTCCATGGCCCTGTAAAAGGCTTCAGGCGCATCTTCATAGGGGTGGAAATACCAGTTTTTCTTTATCTTTTCATCTTCTTGGGTGACCGTGGGGGCGCTGAAATAAAATTTCCCGTCACGCATCACCAGGGTATAGGCATATACCAGATCCGTTCCCCGGACAAAGGAGAGGATCTTTTTCTGATTGGCCAGGGATTCTTTTTCGGATATTGCATTCTCATCCGTTGCCCTGTCGTGAAAATCGGGAGAAAGAAGGAACTTCAGTGTTTTTGCGTGGCTGCTCAGCCGCTGATCCAGGTGTTTTCCGGTGGCGGCCTTTTGCCGCATATCCAGAAAAATACCAACGGCGATAATGCCTGCCAGATATATGGCGGCAGCAACGAGGACCTTCCGTGAAAGCATGCCTGACAAACTGGGTCTGATACCGTTTATGACGCACATGATGCCTTCTCCTACAGGGTTATGCAAAGAGAAGGCATCATACGCCCGGACAATTCATTTGTAAAGTGAGGGCCGAGGTATCAGAGCAACCCCTCCACCCGTTTGACGGCACAAAAATCCCCGCACATGGTGCAGACGCCGTCCTTTGACGGCTGGGAGCTTTCCTTGTACCGCCTGGCCTTTTCAGGATCTATGGACGCGGCGAATTGCCCCTCCCAGTCCAGGGCCTTTCTGGCACGGCTCATGGTCAGGTCCTTATCCATGGCACCGGGAATACCCTTTGCCAGATCCCCGGCATGGGCCGCGATTTTTGAGGCCATGATGCCTTCTTTCACATCCTCCACTGAGGGCAGGCGCAGGTGTTCTGCCGGGGTGACGTAGCAGAGGAAATCCGCCCCGTGCATGGCTGCCAGGGCACCGCCGATGGCGGAGGTGATATGGTCATAGCCCGGGGCGATGTCTGTGACCAGAGGGCCTAAAACATAGAAGGGGGCGTTATGGCAGAGCTTCTTCTGGATTTTCATGTTCATCTCCACCTCGTGGAGGGGGACATGGCCCGGTCCTTCGATCATCACCTGAACGTTCCGCTCCCAGGCCCGTTTGGTGAGCTCTCCCAGGGTGATCAGTTCCTGGATCTGGGGGGCGTCGGTGCTGTCTTCAATGGCGCCGGGGCGCAGGCCGTCTCCCAGGCTGATGGTGATGTCGTGCTGCTCGCAGATATCCAGCAGGCGGTCGTAGTGTTCGTAAAAGGGATTTTCCGTTCCGGTTTTTACCATCCATTCATAGAGGATGGAGCCCCCCCGGCTGACAATGCCGCAGAGCCTGGGATTTTTCCGGATGGTTTCTGCCGCCTTGAGATTGAGGCCGGCATGGATGGTGACAAAATCAATACCGTTTTCCCCGTGGATCTCAACGGTTTTGAACCAGTCATCGATGGTCAGGTCACAGGTGTCTTTGCCGGTGCGGGTCAGGGTATCGTAGATGGGCACGCTGCCGATCATCACCGGGATTTCCTCCACCAGGCGCTTCCTGAACGCTTCGGTATCCCCGGACACGCTCAGGTCCATGATGGCGTCCGCCTTGTGTTCAATGGCGAGTTTTGCCTTGTTCATTTCGGAATCAAAAGAGCAAACGTCCTTGGACACACCGAGGTTGACGTTGATCTTGGTTTTCAGTCCCCGGCCGACACCGGCCGCCCTGATGGAAAAGTGGTTCTTATTCGCCGGGATGGCGATGGACCCGTCAGCCAGGCCGGCCATGAGGTCTTCCTTGGAAATCGTCTCATCCGCCAGGACCTGTTCCATCTGGGGGGTCAATATGCCCTTGCGGGCCGCATCCATCTGTGTGGTGTATGGTTTTGTCACGATACCTCTCCTGCTATACGTTTGCTATACGTTTAATTTCCTGAATTCGTTCCTTGATATCCTCAGCCCCGATGATCTCCGTCACCAGGCAGATGGTGGAAGCCCCGCGGGCCGCAACCGCTTTGATGTTGTGCCGCTTGATGCCGCCGATGGCCACAAAGGGGATGGTGTGGTTGGCCACCACATGCGAAAGGTAGTCAAGCCCCACGGCGTCGCAGACATCCTCCTTGGTTTGGGTGGTGAATATGGGCCCCACCCCGATGTAATCCGCCCCGTCTGCCACAGCCCGGGCTGCCTGTTCCGGCGAATGGGTGGAGCATCCCACCATCAGATCCGGGGCCAGGCGCTTCACCTCCGTCACCGGCAGGTCTTCCTGGCCCACATGGACACCGTCCGCATCCACCAGTAGGGCGATGTCCAAAAAATCGTTCACGATAAAGGGAACGCCGGCATCAGCGGTGATTTTCCGGATTTCCCGGCATTCGGCCAGCATATCCTTGCGGTCCTTTTTATGGGCCTTTTCCCGGTACTGGAGCACATCAATGCCCCCGTCCACCAGAAGCTGCGCCGTTTCCACATTGGAGCGGCCAAGGGAAAACGCCTCCCCGAGAATCCCGTAAATGCCACTGGGCAATTGTCTTTTGTTCATCTCATACCTCATTTAATTTTTTCGGCCAGATCCAGAACGATCCCCGCCATCATGGCCGCAATCATTCCCACCTTCGGGGGAAATAACGCTCCGTCTTCTATATCTGTGGTAAAATCCCCGACAATATGGCAATCGGCAATCCGTCGGATGCTGACGCCGGACATATCCCGGCCGGCAATGCCCGATGCACAGACCAAGGGAATACCGGCGGCGGAAATCTCCTCCACCAGGATTTTTTTTGCAGCCGCATTGTCAAAGCCTTCCACCACAAGGCGGCAATCCCCGAAGATGTCCAGGCTATCCCCGGCCGCCAGGCGGTGGTGAACCACCTCGATCTGCATTTCCGGTGCGATCTGTTTTAAGTTGTCCTTGAGACATTTCACCTTTGGCCGGCCCACCTGGGAGACGCCGTAAAACTGCCGGTTCAGGTTGGAGGATTCCACCCGGTCAAAGTCCGCCACCCGGATATGCGGCACCCCGGCCTGGGCCAGGTACCGCGCCACATTCGAACCGATGCCCCCGGCCCCTGCAATACCAATCGTGCCGATTGTTTTCATCAGAACAGCTCCCAGTCCTTGAACACGGGCTGATAACCGCTGTCCCGGATCATCTGTGTGACCTCGGCCACACTCCGGGTATCCGTGATTTCAAACTGTACCGTGGTGTCCGGATTGGTTCCGCCGGGGGCAATGCGGTCCGGATTCCGGACCGTATATCCTCCCACATCGGTTTTGGAACCGGCGGAGTAGCGGGTGACACCGAGATGAATGATATGGTCCCGAAACTGAGCGGACTCCCGTGTGGACACGGTAATCCCCAGTCGGGGCATGAACAGCCGCCATGCCAGCATGGTCTGGACAAACCCGGTATCGGACAACAGGTGCCGCGGGGCAATTGCCCCTTGGGCCTGCCGCATCCGCGGCAGGGACAGGGAAACCTCCACATCCGGAAATTCCCGCTCCAGAAACCTTGCATGAAGACCTGCCATAAAGGCTTCGGCCCTGGGCTCCCCGAGGCCGAAAAGGGTGCCGATATTCAGCGCCCGGAAACCGGCCCTGGCCCCCCGTTCCGGGGTGAGCAGCCGAAAGGCGTAATCCGATTTGGGCCCCCTGGGGTGCACCTCCTTGTAGAGGGCCTGGTCATAGGCTTCCTGGTAAACAGTGAGGGAATCTGCACCGGCCGCCCGCAACCTGCGGTAATCCTCCTCTTCCATAGGAAACATTTCCAGGGCCACGGAAGAAAAATGGCGGGTGAGGATTTTCACCGCATCCTCCAGATAGGTGATCGGGGTTTTTGCGGGCGCCTCACCGGTGAGCACCAAAATATGGCGTATCCCCAAGGCTGCGATGGCCTTGCCTTCCGCATCGATTTCTTCCAATGTCAGCTTCGTGCGGGGAAAATCCGTTTTTGCATTGAACCCGCAGTAGGTGCAGTGGTTGGCGCAATAATCCGAAATATAAATGGGGGCATACAGCCCGATGGTCCGGCCGAAGTACTGCAGGGTCAATTGCCGCCCCATCCGGGCCATGGGTTCCAGGTACCCTTCCGCCGCAGGCGACAGCAGGTTGAGCAGGTCATAGACATCCAGGCGGTTGATATCACCGGCCTTGGACAGGCTCGTTTCCACATCCCCGGCAGTCACGCTTTTAAAGTATCCCGGAAAGTCGAATTCCCGGTACTGGTTTGCCAGCTCTAAAAAAGACATCATGCCTCCCTCAGGAACCCGGTCAGGGGAGATGAGGCCTCGGCCGCAGCTTTCTGCCCGGCCATACCGGCCCTGTAAGCCATGCGGCCCGCCTCAACGGCCATGGCAAATGCCCTGCCGGCCATGGCCGGGTCTTTGGCTGTGGCAATGGCTGTATTCACCAGGACGGCATCCGCCCCCATTTCCATGGCCTCGGCAGCCTGGGAAGGCCTTCCGATTCCGGCATCCACGATCACGGGAATCCGGCTGAAATCTATTATCCGCTGAATCATCTCCCGCATCTCAAGCCCCCGGTTCGAGCCGATGGGAGAGCCCAGGGGCATCACAGCGGCAGCCCCGGCATCGTGAAACTGCCGGGCCACGGTGATATCCGGCATCATATAGGGCAGGACAACAAACCCTTCTTTAGCTAAAATTTCCGTTGCCCTGAGGGTTTCATTATTATCCGGCAGCAGAAACTGCATATCCGTGATCACCTCGATTTTGATGAACTCGCCGCAGCCTGCTTCCCTGGCGATCCTGGCGATCCGCACGGCTTCCTCGGCCGTTCTGGCACCGGATGTATTGGGCAGCAGGGTAACGGTATCCGGAATCTGGGCCAGAATATTGTCCTGGGCCGGTGCATCCGGGTCCACCCGGCGCAGGGCCACGGTGATCATCTCCGATCCGCTGGCCTCAAGCATGGGGGCGATCAGCGCTTTTGATGCAAACTTTCCGGTACCTGTGAGCAGCCGGCTGGTAAACGCCTTGTGCCCCAGCACCAATTTGTCTTCTTTGACTTTTTCCTTAAGATTATCCATAGATCATCCGCCTCCCACGAAATTGAGCAGTTCGATGGTGTCCCCTTCACGGACAGGGGTGTTGGCCCAGTCATCCTGTTTGATGACCTGGCGGTTGTGTTCGATGACCAGGGATGAAGAATCCAGGCCCCTGGCGTCCACCAGGGCCGCAAGATCGGCGCAGTCCGTGACAAAGGCGGCACCGTTGAGCGTAATGTTCATAACACCTCCGGCAAGTTACGGTTAACTACCATGTTTTATCACCGGGAATGCTTTTACGGAAAAATACGTGGAGGAGAGGTCAACTAAAGGCTTGATCAAAATTTTTTTTTCACAAGCTTTCACACTTTCCCTACGCCGGTACTAACCGCATCAGGTTCCAAGGGTTGAAGATATCACTTCTCTCAGCTGGACAGCACCCCCAGTGGATAACTTTGGACATTAACCTATCTTCAAAACCAAGTCAAACTGAAATATCAGATATTAGAATATAAAAATCCCCGTGCAAAACAGGGGGTTCTACACGGGGATGCTTCGGGGGGGAGAAAGGGTTGTTATACGTGGCCGCCGAGGAAGCCCGGGGCTTCGTTTCGGGAGTGTGCCCGGGATACGCTTGGGCTGCCTTCTTCGTTGCTGTAGGCAACGCTCTGGATTTCTTTCTGGCGTTTCACATCGGCTTCGCCGACAAGATTTCTGCATTCACCTTCACAAACACCTGTAATATCTCTTGAGGGAATATGGGCCATTTCTACACCTCTTTTTATTTTTTATTGTGCCCTTTGCTGTCTCAACACAGCATTCGGCTGTAATGGAACAATGATAACCACCCAATATAGTTCGTCAAGGCTAATATTTGCCAATCAGATGAATTCGGGCATGTCCGACAGAGAGTAGACCCGGATGGGCTCTAACTTGCCCTTTACCCTTGTTTCCGGCAGGGGAGAAAAGTCAAACCGGTCTTTGAGCCGCTGTTGAATCGCCTGGCTGACCAGGATGTCTGTTTTAAAATCCTTGGTCAGCCCCTGGATCCGCGAGGCCATGTTCACCGTGTCTCCGATCAGGGAATAGGTGGACCTGTAGGCACTGCCGATGTTCGCAGCCAGGACCGGCCCTGTGTGGATGCCCACCCCGTGGGCAATGGGCGGCAGATCCCGGTCCCGGAACCGTTTGTTGAGCATATCCAGCCGCCCCCGCATCTTGAGCGCCGTTTCCACGGCAGCGGCCTCATGGCCTTCCCGGGCCACCGGCGCCCCGAACACCGCTTCCACCTCATCCCCGATAAACTGGAGGATCAGGCCGCCGTTCCGGTCTATTTCCCGGGAAATTTCATTGAAATAGGAGTTGAGCATATAGATCAGCTCCTTGGCGGGTGTCACTGCCACCAGGGGAGTAAAGTTCCGAAGATCGGCAAAGAGGATGGTTGCCTCCATACGTTGCCCGTCCAAGGGGATACGGCCCGTCAGAATCTCATCCCTGATCCTGCGGTCCACATATTTGCCAAAGGTATCTTTAATCAGCTCCCGCTCCATCAATCCCCGGTTCATGGCATTGAGCATCTCTCCGGCAAAACCGATTTCATCGTTGGTATAAACGCTTGCTTTCTGCGAAAAATCCCCGCGTTTGACATGGCCCATGACCCGGATGATCTCTTCCACGGGCCGCTTCAGATGATGAAGCACCAGGATCGACAGCACCACGGCCACCACCATGAAAAGGGCGCTTTCCCTGGCGATGGTTTCCTCCATCTGCCGGATCAAAAGCGTAAGGCTGATTTCATCCATCATCTGCAAGTGCCGAAACCTCTGGATGGTCAGGTGGATAAATGCCAGGGGTACCAGGGAAACGGCAAAAATCAGGGCCGTGAAACGAATCCTGAGACTGGTGGACTTCACCCCCCGTACCGTGGACAGGTCTCCTTTTGGGAAAAAGAGAGGGACCCGGGTGTGCTGGGAGACATGCTCCACCCAGAAGAAGGCCAGGGTCACGGTGATCAGTCCGCTGCCAATCCCGATGGTCAGCCCCCCAGGGGATCCGGCAGCCCAGAATAAAAAAGACCCAAGACTCCAGGCCACGGCATCCATCACCACGATAAAATAGGGCTCGTTCAGTATCCGCCGCCGTGCTTTTGCTATCACACGGTCATCTTGCTTTCGCCCGTCACCCATTGCTTTTAAAACATTGCGGATGGGCCGCTCGTACAGAATGATCAGGGTGGACATGACCACGGCGCAGGCCAGGCCGTAAAACACATCCAGATACCAGAATGCCTCAAGAAGCCGGTCGGGAATATTTCCGGCCCGGTGATCAAAAAAGACGTTGGTCATCCAGTCCCCGATGAGCAGGGCTACGGCATTGCCGATAATGACTTCATTGGCCACGTAAAACCGGTAGTACTTATTTTTGATCAATCTTTCCTGACTCATTTTCCCCGTCTTTAAACTTCCTTGCCGGTATTGCCTGACAGCCGGAACAAGCGCAGTCAAACTATTGATCAACGCCAAAGCTTTGTAAAGGGTTTTATTTATTGACGTGACGTAAGAACCAGTGTAATTTACCGAACGACAATTTGTTACGAAAGTCCGGCAAACGGAACACGGTGAAACTCCGTGACGGTCCCGCCGCTGTAATCGGAAATATCCGGCCTGCCTTGCCACTGGGAATCCCGGGAAGGCGCAGAGATCCGGATCTAACGCCGTAAGTCAGAAGACGAGCCTGCAGACTTTCCTAAATAGATGTAAAACTTGATGGTAAAGGGTTTTGCGGAACAAAACGGTTCTGCAGGACCTTTTTTAGTTTTGCAGGCCGGTTGCTAATGTAGCGAGGATACTACAATGACCGAACAAAGATTGACTCAAATTGAAAATGCCCGTGCGGGCAAACTCACCAGAGAAATGGCCTTTGTGGCCGAAGCCGAAGGCCTGACCACCGACTATATCATGGACAAGGTGGCCAAAGGGGAAATCGTCATTCCCTGCAACACCAACCGCCCGGATCAGAAAATCGCAGGTATCGGTACGGGCCTGCGTACCAAGGTAAACGCCTCCATCGGCACCTCTTCCGACATCTGCGATGTGGAACTGGAAGTGGCCAAGGCCAAAGCCGCGGAGGAAGAGGGTGTGGACACCCTGATGGAATTGTCTGCGGCCGGCGATATGGACAATATCCGGCGGACCGTTCTGGCCAATACCCAGCTGCCCGTGGGCAATGTCCCCCTGTACCAGGCCTTCAAGGAAACCATCAAAAAGTATAAAAACCCGGCAAAACTTGACCCGGAATACCTCTTCGACCTTATTGAGCAGCAACTGGACGACGGTCTTTCTTTCATGGCCATCCACTGCGGTATCAACCTCTACACCATCGAACGCCTGAGAAAACAAGGCTTCCGCTACGGCGGCCTGGCCTCCAAAGGCGGAACATACATGGTGGCCTGGATGGATATCAATAAAAAAGAAAACCCCCTGTACGAACAATTTGACAGGGTTTGCGCCCTCATGAAAAAATACGATGCGGTACTCTCCCTTGGCAACGGCATCCGTGCCGGCGCCATCCACGACAGCCACGACCGGGCGCAGATGGCGGAGATGATCATCAACTGCGAATTGGCGGAGATCGGCCGCGACCTGGGGTGCCAGATGATGGTGGAAGGCCCGGGCCATGTGCCCCTGGACGAGATCGAAGGCAACATCATGCTGGAAAAACGGATGTCCGGTAATGCCCCCTACTATGTGCTGGGCCCCATCCCCTGCGACACCGGCGCCGGTTACGACCACATCACCGCAGCCATCGGTGCGGCATCCTCCGCCCGTTACGGGGCTGACCTGATCTGCTACATCACCCCGGCCGAACATCTGGCCCTGCCCTCCGTGGACGATGTCAGGGAAGGGGTCAGAGCCACCCGCCTGGCGGCCCGTATCGGGGATATCTCCAAATACCCGGACCGCAGGGAGAACGAAAAGCAGGCGGCCCTGGCCAGAAGGGACATGCGCTGGGATGACCTTGAACGCTACCTGCTCTTTCCGGACGTGGCCAGGGCCGTCCGTGCGGAACGGGCACCTGAACAAAAAGAGACCTGCACCATGTGCGGGGATTTCTGTGCCATGAAAAAGGGCATGGAAGTGTTTGAAAAAGACATTACACACAAGAGGTAACTTATGTCACTGCTCCAACATACCATCGGATCCATCAGCGACACCCTGGACCAGGAGGCGCTTGCCGCCGCCAAGGACCGGCTGCTCAACCAGGCCAAACCGGCCGGAAGCCTCGGGGTTATGGAAGAGATCGGCGCACGTCTGGCCGCCATCAAGGGAACCATTGACGTCCGCCTGAAAAACAAACGGATCATCACCTGCGCCGGAGACCACGGCGTGGCCGAAGAGGGTGTCAGCGCCTTTCCGGCGGAGGTGACGCCCCAGATGGTGATGAACTTTGCCGGCGGCGGGGCCTCTGTGAATGTGATCGGGAACCATGCCGGCGCCATTGTCAAAGCGGCCGATATCGGGGTGAATTTCGATTTTGATCCCGATCTGCCCATCTTCCACAAAAAAGTCCGCAAAGGCACGGCCAACTTCACCCGGGAACCGGCCATGACCCGTGACGAAGCCATCCGGTCCATTGAAGCCGGCATCGAAATCGTCAACGCGCTTCACGCTGAGGAACCGGTGGATCTGCTGGGCACAGGGGACATGGGCATTGCCAACACCACACCTTCGTCTGCCATCATCGCGGCCTTTTCAGGAATCCCGGTGGAAAGCCTCACCGGCCGCGGCACCGGCATTGACGATACGGGCCTGGCCAACAAGATTGCCGTCATCCAAAAGGGACTGGATCTTCATAAACCGGACCCAAAGGATCCCATCGACGTGCTGTCCAAAGTAGGGGGCCTTGAGATCGGCGGGCTTGCCGGACTGGTGCTCGGTGCCGCCGCCAAAGGGATTCCGGTAATCTGCGACGGCCTCATCTCAACGGCCGGGGCGTTGATTGCCTGCGAACTGGCACCGGCGGCCAAAAATTATCTCTTTGCCAGCCACAAATCCGTTGAAATCGGCCATAAATACATGCATGACCGCCTGGGACTGGAGCCTCTCATCGACCTGAAGTTCAGGCTGGGTGAGGGCACGGGCGCCGCCGTCTGCATGGAGTTGCTGGACCTTGCCACACGCGTCCTGGCCGAGATCAAAACCTTTGAAGAGGTCGGGGTTTCCCAGGCGGAATAGCCCCCTTTTCTCTTTGTACCTATCGCCGCCGCCCCAGACGCTGTACCCATCTGTATCCGGGGGCGGCGGCTTTTCTCCACTTTTCTAAACCTGCGTTTAGGTATATAACCAGGTCTATGAAATACCGCTCCCGAAAAAGCTGGTTGGCCCTGTTCCTTCCTTTCGTAATGATGACACCCTTTCAGGCCAGTGCCGGAGAATCCGTCATCCTCCTCCACGGCCTTGCAAGGACCGCACGGTCCATGGCCGTCATGGAAACATCTCTTGAAGCGGCAGGCTATCACACCGTGAATTTAGGGTATCCGTCCACAGAGTATCCCGTTGAAACATTGGCGCAAAACGCCATAGACGACGCCCTGTCAAACTGCCCACAGGACAACACGGTTCATTTCGTTACCCATTCCCTTGGCGGCATCCTGGTGCGCCAGTATTTAAGCCGTCAAAAGATAGCCAATCTGGGAAGGGTGGTCATGCTGGGGCCGCCCAATAAGGGCAGTCAGGTGGTGGACAAACTCAAAGATGTGCCGGGCTTTAAGATGATCAACGGCCCCGCCGGCAGGCAGTTGGGAACCGATCCGGCCAGCATTCCCAGCCGTCTTGGGCCCGCGGAGTTTGAGGTAGGTGTCATTGCAGGCACCCGGAGTATCAACCTGTTTCTTTCCACCCTGCTGCCGGGCCGGGACGACGGAAAAGTCACAGTCGAAAATACCAGGCTTGAAGGGATGGCGGATCACATAGAGCTGCCGTCCACGCATCCGTTTATGATGAAAAACAAAACCGTCGTCCACCAGACCCTTCACTTTCTGAAACACGGCCGGTTTGACCGCACCGCAGATTAACGGATCTTCAGGATATCTCTACAGTATGCAATGCTTCTGACCAGGGCGGCCTTCTCCGTTTCCATGGCTTTGGCCATATCGTCCAGAGGGCATTCCAGGTCCAGCTCAATATTGATGCGCTGCATATCGGGATTCCGGCTGATGAGTTCGTAAGCCCGCTTCATATCCAGATCCCCTTCCCCCACGGCGGCACCGGTGAACTTCAGTCCCCAGGGGGTGATCACGATCCGGTTGTCCCTGAAATGGTTGGTAAAAGCCCGGGGAGCAAGATTTTCGATGGCGGTTACCGGATTTTCCGTAACGTGGATGCCGTTGACCGTATCAATGCAGGCCCCGACCATGGGATGATCGATCTTGTCCAGCACCCAGATCACCTCTTCGGAAAAGGCATCGGTATGATTTTCAAGGGCCAGCCTGACACCGGTTTTTTCCACCAGGGAGATGGCGGCCCGGACCCTTTTCACCACAGATTCCAGCTGGGTCATCATCTCGGAATGAAACTTTCCGGCGGCGATGGGACGCGGCCGTTTCAGGTTCATTCCGATCTTCGTCAGATCCGCGCCGATACGGTGGGCAATATCAACGCCCTCCTCCACCTCAAACTGCACCGCAGAATCGTAATGCCCGCTGCTCAGAGCAAAGTTGAACTCCATGTAAAGATTGCGGTCGGCCGCATACTCTTTAACCCGGGCAAGATAGTCATGATCCATGCGGTCCAGGGCCTTGGCATCCAGATGAAGGCCTTCCAGCCCCAGTTCCACGATATAGTCCATCATCTGCATCAGCGTCATCTGCCGTTCCCACGGCAGGGTGAATCCAGCCCAGTCCTCAGCCACGCCATGGTGGTAAAGACTGTAGGTGTGCATTCCAAGCCTCATTCGGGTATCTCCTCTGTACAATTAGGACAAATGAAAGGATCATACGCCTGTGGCTTTACCGCTGCAACCTCATTTATTACCCCCGCCCTATAAAATGCAGTGTCCCTGCCATCATTGAATATCAGCCAGGTCCGTAAGGCCTTTGGTAATTGCAAATTTCGTCAACCCCGCAATGGTATGGATATCCAGCTTTTTCTTTATATTGTTTCGATGAACATCCACGGTTTTCGCACTGATATTCATCCGCCTGGCGATCTCTTTACTGGTATGGCCCTCCGATATCATCTGAAGCACCTGGCGTTCCCTGTTCGTGAGCAAGGAGAGGGAATCCACCACCTCCCATTCCTTGTTTTTGGCGTATTCCACCACCAGGTGGGTAATTTCCGGACTCAGATAAACCGTTCCGGATAGCACCACTCTCAACCCGTTCACCACCTCTTCAAAGGGTGAGGTCTTAAGGATGTAGCCGGATGCACCGGCATTGAGCATCCCCATGACATAGGGCTTGGCTGAGTGCATGGTCAGGGCCACCACCTTGAGATGCGGGTTGTCCCCCACCATTTGCCGGGTGGCTTCAATACCGTTCATATCAGGCATGCTGACATCCATCAAAACAATGTCGGGCTTCAGTCGCTCGGCCATGGACATGGCCTCCCGGCCGTTGACGGCCCTGCCCACCACCTTAAAGTCGGCAGAGGTTTCCAGGGTAAACCCGATACTGTCACTGACAATTTTATGATCATCTACGATGAGAAGCCGCGGATCTTTTTGTTTTCCATCTCCATCGTCAGAATCTATCTTTGATCGATTTTTTAAATGCTTGTGCACCATGTCCCAGACCTTTTATCCAAAAATTCCAATTACGCATCGCAGGGTTAGTAAGAGCGGGTTAAGCAAGAACAAAGGGATGCCCAACGCACCGACGAAACCACCATATCACGTTATCTGAAAGAAAAAATATATGATTTGCAAAACACATAAAACCTTTAGTCAAAATACACAAAACCACCTACCTGCTTCTTGCTATATCACTTAGAAACATAACGCTGTCCATTTTTAATATCCACTTCATTATTAGCCAGATATCTTAAGCGTTCCGTCTGCCATTTATTCCGGGGTCAACCACCAGGCCATTCGGTCGCATTCAAAATAGTTATTTTTACTGATAATTTTCCATTTTTGTTTCATTGGAAATGCTGGTATAAATCTCCCGTACGTTAAATTCAGTATCAGATTGGAGAACATGGTGTTTTGAAATTCAGGCTTTCCCTGGGCAGAAAATTATTTATTTTTTTAACCCTGACCACCTTCGTTATTTTCAGCCTCTTGTTTCTGCTGGCGGAAAGTGCATTGCAGGATTTCGGAAAGGTGGCTGTTGAACTGAATACCCAGCAGATCAAGCACCTTTCAGAAACCTATCTTATGGATATCGCCCGGGAAAAAACCCGGAAGCTCAGTGAAAAAATGCAGCGTTACGAAGCCGGGGCAATCTTTATCGCGGCAAAAGCCGGGCAGATTTACGGTGGTAAAAATCATTGGAAAGAGACGCAATCAACACCCGTTCTTACCCGTAATCCGGAAAATCATATTTTCTATACCCCCCGGACCCGACCCTGCATCACGCTTTACTGGGGCAGCCACCATATGCCGGAAGACTCACAAAAAGAACTGAACCGTCTCTTCTCTCTGGACGACACCCTGGCGGCTGCCAAACAATTGACCGGCCAGAGTCTGGCCGCCCATATCATTACCCTGTCCGGAATCGGCAAATACTATACGGGAAATCCCGATGCCAGGGATGCCTGTTTCAAGCTGCCGTCCCCATCCGAGTTTGACCTGCGTCACGGGGAACCTATAACCATCCACACCCGCCATGCAGGGGATTACGGCCCGAAGATGACGCCCCCGTACAAAGACGATGTGATCGAGGGCTTCATGGTAACCGCCACGGCTCCGATCCTGGACCGGAACGGCATTCTCATTGGGATTGCAGGTATTGACGTGCCCCTGAGCCAGATCTCCGCATACCTCACGGCAGATAACAATCCCCATCGCCACTCCATACTGATCGGTCCCAAGGGGGTCATCATGGCGTATTCCCGGAACGCAACCGCGTTTTTGGGCCTCAGGGTGGATGAATCCCGCTTTAAAAATTCCGATGATGTACTCAACCTCACATTGCAGGACACAAAGCGGCCTGAAATCAAAGAAATCGCCCGTAACATCATGGACACCCGGGACGGTTTTTTCAGATTGACCGTCGATGACACCACCTACCTTCTGGCTGCAGCCAATTTTCCCGATTCAGGCATGGTTCTTCTGGAGGCCATGGATGAAAGCTATGCCATGACATCGGTCCGGCAAACCCGTGCCGCCCTGAAATCAGGAAGAACAAAAACAAAGTACAACTTCATCATATATGCCGCAGCCTTTTTTGTTATCTGCCTTATATGCATTGCCGAGGCTGTCCGGCACGTGGTCCGGCCCATCAGGCAGCTGACGGCGTTTACCGGAAAAATTGCAAAAAAAGAATACCATCACCGGATCACCCTCAACCGCAGTGACGAAATCGGGGAACTGTCCTCTGCCCTGGACCTTATGGCCCGGCGGTTAAAGCAATTCAAAACCCAGGAAAAAGCATATATTGAAGATCTGTCAAAGCGGAGCGAACAACTCAAGAAGATGAACGAATACTTGGTTTACTTTGAGGAATCCGAGCGGGAAGACATTGCCTCAAAGCTCCACAGCACTATTGCCCAGAGCCTTGGCATAGGCATGTCAAAGGTCGGCAGCATGATCGGAAGGCCCGAACAGATCTCCCGGGATGATCTGGAACAGTTGCACCGGTTTCTTGAACAGGCCGTAAAAGAAATCAGAACCATAATGTACGATCTGGCCCCTCCGATACTTAACGACTTTGACATTGATGTGGCCATTGAATTTTTGCTGGAAGAAATCAATAGAAATCACGGCACCGAATTCAGGTTCTACAATTACACCCAATCCCCGGTTCCGTTAAATAAGGCGTTGAAACTCACCTTTTACAGAGCAGTAAAAACGTTGCTGTCAGGAATTTGCGACCAGAACCAAGAGGCCGGTGTCCAGGTGGAACTCTCGTCCGAAGATACCCAATTGCTTATCCGTATTACGGTGGATGGAAATGACATTGACACCGAAGCCCTGTTGCATCTGCCTGCCGGCAGGTCAGGCCACACCCTGGGGGAACGCATGGAACGGCTCGGGGGGGGCATGACCACCACACGGATT
>CAJWHT010000127.1 GCA_913041495.1 uncultured Desulfobacteraceae bacterium
CCGGCGGGTCATCGGCATTGCCCAGAAGGCGGCGGCCTCATCATCTCCCATCATGATCCAGGGGGAAACCGGCACGGGAAAAGAGTTGTTCGCCCAGTCCATCCACAACCACAGCCCCCGGCAGAACAAAAAATTTGTGGCTGTCAACTGCGCCGCCATCCCCCATGATCTCCTGGAAGGCATGCTGTTCGGCACCAGCCGCGGGGCGTTTACCGGCGCCCTGGACAAACCCGGACTCTTTGAAATTGCCCACGGCTCCACCTTGTTCCTGGACGAACTATTGGCCATGCCGGTGGACCTTCAGGCCAAGCTGCTGCGGGCCCTCCAGGAAAACCGCGTCCGGCGGGTGGGCTCCGTAAAAGAAACCCGGGTGGATGTGAAGATCATCTCTTCAGTAAACCAGGATCCCAGAAACGCCATCCGGGACGGCCTGCTGCGCACGGACCTGTACTACCGGCTGGGGGTGGTCATGGTGAAACTGCCCCCCTTGCGGGAGCGCCAGGACAGCATGGCGGAACTGGCCGAGCATTTTATCAAAAAGTACAACACCCGCCTGGGCACCAATGTAAAGGCCATTGCCCCCGAGGTGATGGAGCTGTTCACCGCTTACCGCTGGCCCGGCAATATCCGGGAACTGGAGCATCTCATTGAAGGGGCCATGAACATGGCCGGCCAGGACAACACCATCGGCCTCCAGCATTTCGGCCCGGGCCTGGACTGCCTGGAGCAGGTGGACATGACCTGTACGGATCCGGCCATCACCCTTTTTGACCCCCCGGAGCAGGGTAACGCATCCGATACCTTTTCCGACACCCACATCAACTTTGCCCAGACCCAGAAGGAAAGGGAACACAATGCCGTCAGAACCGCCCTTACGGCTGCCAACGGCAATGTCACCCAGGCAGCCAAACGCTTAGGGATTTCCCGCCAATTGCTCCATTATAAATTGAAAAAGTACGGGTTCAGGCGTATCGACTTTGTCCGCCGCTCAAACGATTGAAAACAGGCGACTGAAAACAGGCGGCCCGGGGGGTAACCGAGCACAATGCGTTGTCAGACAATTCCCACCCGGCTGTTGAAATCCGTGATCAGCCGGTCGATCTCATCCACCTGGTCAAAGGTATCTCCCCAATAGTTGTCATGGTCGTACCACTGGGCGTCCAATTCCGCCACATCCTTGCCCTGCTGCTCGATCCAGGTGTAGTATTTAAGGTTGTGGATGGCTTTTTTATCATAGTAGGACAGCTCTTTCATATGGTCGATACCCACGGCATCAAGCAATTGGATATCCAGTTGCGCCTGGAGGTCCGTGTACGCCCCCCGTTCCCGGGTCAGTTCAGCCAGGCGGGAGCCGTAAAGCTGCATGGAATCGGTGGCGATACTGACCACATAATCGTTTTCGGTGAGTTCGTTGTACTTGGCAAACTTCACCGCCGCCAGCATGTTTGCGATACCGGAGATGCCCAGAAGATCCAGGCGGTTTACCAGATCCCGGGAAACACCCCTGTCCGCCAAAACCTTTCGCCCCGTCGTTTCGTTGAACAGGCGCAGCAGCCGTATGGGAATTTCATCATCCACGGCAATCACAAAATCCGTTTCTTTGCAGTCATGGACCCAGGGCACATGCTTGTCACCGATGCCTTCGATGCGATGGCCGCCGAACCCGTTGTTCAGCAGGGTCGGGCACTGAAGGGCTTCCGCCGCCGCCACCCGGGCACCCGGAAATTTCTTTTTCAGGTAATACCCCGCGCCCAGGGTGCCGCCGGACCCGGAAGCTGCGATGTATCCGGCAAAGCGTTTGCCCTTGACCAGATAGGAATTAAGCACTTCTTCGACAGCGCTTCCGGTCACCGCATAGTGCCATAGGGGGTTGCCCAGTTCATCAAACTGGTTGAATATCCGGAGATCCTCGCCTGAATTGCGAAGCTCCCAGCATTTATCGAAAATTTCCTTGACGTTGGACTCACAGCCCGGGGTGGCAATGACCTGGCCGGCGATCTTGCTGAGCCAGTCAAACCGTTCCTTGGACATTTCCTCGGGAAGAATGGCAATGGCGCTGCAGGCCAGAAGCGCGGATATATAGGCGCCGCCGCGGCAGTAGTTACCGGTGGACGGCCAGACGGCTCTGGTTTTCTGAGGATCGAACTGCCCGGTGACCAGTGCCGGGGCCAGGCATCCGAAAGTGGCCCCTACCTTATGGGCCCCTGTGGGAAACCACCGCCCGCAAAGCATGATAATATTAGCCCGACAACCGGTGAGCGCCGGCGGCAGGACCATATGGTTCACATCCCCGAAAAGGCCGCCGGAATCCTTGGCCGTGTTCTTCCAGGAAATCCGGAACAGATTCTCCGAATGCAGATCCCACAATCCGATAGTCTCCAGGCGGGCCTTGATGCGTTCTGGAATTTTCCCCGGATCTTTCATCATGGCAAAGGTGGGAAGGACGATCTTTTTCTCTTGGCAAAACCGGATGTTTTTTTCCAGCGTCCTTGGCCGGACGGTCAAATCAATCATATGTTGTCCTCATTTTACGTCAGTTTGTCGGGGATGCCCCTGTTTGCCTGGTCCTATCCCGGGCAAACCGCAATATCGGATGTGATATATCGGAAGGTTTTTTTAGTCAAGCTGATTCTCTCCGAACGCCAATCGAAAACATTTTTTCTATTGAAAAATTATTTTCACCACATCGGACATCAGATAGACAATTTTTTTTCATATCCCGTGGTTCATCCTCCTGCCACCATTTAATGCCCCCCCTAATATTCCTGGAATTCCAAGCAGCTAAGATAAAAACGCATCCGGTCCTGTTTCCCGGCATACAATCTGCACAAACGAGAGAGACACCGGGACGCGACGTGAGGCCCCGGATAAATGAGATAAACATGATGGTGTTGAGAGCCATCCGTTGTACAGGAGCTTAAGAAAGTGAAGGAAACCACCATAGATAGACCCTTTGACCCGCTTGTATTCTGGGTCTCCGCATCTGTTACCGTTCTTTTTGTTCTCTGGTCCGTTTTTTTTCCGGAGAACATGACCTCAGTGATCAACGCCGTTTTCAGTTGGACCACCACCCAGTGGGGCTGGCTCTACTTATTAACCGTATTTTTACTTGTGGGCGGATGCTTCGTGCTCATGGGCAACAAATACGGTGGCATGAAGCTCGGGCTGCCCGACGACAAGCCCGAATTCTCAAACTTTTCCTGGTTCGCCATGCTGTTCGGCTCCGCCATTGCCGCAGGCATCGTGTTCTGGGGGCCTGCGGAACCGGCCTACCATTTCATGAGCCCCCCGCCCTACTTCGGCGGTGAGGCCCTGACACCCCAGACCGGCGCCAATGCCATGACCTACTCTTTCTTTCACTGGGGACTTTCCGCCTGGTCCATCTACGCCATGCTGACCATCGCCCTGGCCCATGCCTGCTTTACCCAGGGACTGCCCCTGAAGTTCTCCTCCGCCTTTTACTATGTGATCGGCGACAAGATCCACGGCACCTGGGGCAAGGTCCTTGATATTTTCGCCGTATTCGCCACCCTGGGCGGTCTTGCCACCACCACAGGCTTTGTGGCCCTCCAGTTGTCTGCCGGCCTCAAATACCAGTACGGCCTGGCCCTGGGGGACGGCTCCACCTATATGATCATCGGTGTCCTTACCGCCATTTTCACCGTATCCGTATACACCGGTATTGAAAAGGGCGTAAAGCTCATCGGCGATGTCAACATGTGGGTGTTTGTTGCCGTCTGGTTCTTTGTCCTGGTATTCGGCCCCACCATCTTCCTGATCAACCTGACCACCAACTCCATCGGCCAGTACCTGCTGCACTTCATCCCCATGAGCCTTTTCACAGGCCCCGGTTACGAAGGCAACTGGATCGGTTCCTGGACGGTGTTCTACTGGGCCTGGTGGATGAGCTGGGCACCCTTTGTGGCCGTTTTCATCGCCCGTATCTCCAAGGGCAGAACCATCCGTGAAACCGTGGCGGCCAGCCTGATCCTGCCCAGCCTTGGCAACTTTCTCTGGTACGGGGTTGTGGGCGGCGCCGGTATCCACTATGATGTCACCAAAACCCTGAACGAACACGGTGTGGAGAGCGCCATCTTCGCCATTGCCCAGAATCTGCCCATGACCGGGATCCTGGCCGTGGCCCTGATCTTCCTCATCGGCACCTTTTTCCTAACCTCTGCCAACTCAGCGGCCATATCCCTTGCCATGTTCGTATCCGGCCATGAAAACCCGGGCCGCAACCTGCGGGCCTTCTGGGGCATTGCCCTGGGCGCAGTTGCAGCCGTACTTGCCGGCGGCGGCAGCCTGAAAGCCATTCAGACCGCCTCCATTGCCACGGCATTTCCGCTGATGTTCCTTCTTTTGCTGGCACTTTACGGCACATTCAAGGGACTCAATAAATACAAAAAAGAGCACGAAGACAAATAAATGACCCTCCCGGGAAGACCCCAAAAAAGGGTCTTCCCGGGATCACCCCCCCACACCAAACCCTAATTTAAGGGGAAGGCCGAACAGGTTTTCCGAAGGAGAAAAGACTATGTATGACCGCATGCAGGAACTAACCCGTGAGCAGATGGAAAAAATCCACGGCGCAGCCATGGATCTTTTAAAAAACACCGGTGTTGCATTCAACGACGACGAAGGCCTGGAGATCTTCAAGTCCAACGGCTTTAAAGTGGAAGGGTCTATCGTTTTCTTTGAAGAGGCCCAGATCCAAAAGGCCCTTGAAACCGCTCCCAAGAGGTTTACCGTCCACGCCAGAAATCCTGAAAAAAGTGTAGAAATCGGTGAAGACGACTTTGTTTTTGCCCCGGGTTACGGCGCCCCCTTTGTCATGGACGCCCAGGGCAACCAGCGCCAGGCCACCATGGCTGACTACGATAACTTCTGCAAGCTCATCCAGACCTCTCCCTACCTGGACATGAACGGCTGGATGATGGTCGAACCTTCAGATATGCCCCACAACACCGTCCATCTTGACCTGAACCTGTCCAACATGCTGCTCTGCGACAAGCCTTTCATGGGCAGCCCTGTTTCCAAACAAGGGGCGCAGGAAGGTGTTGACATGGCCAAAATCCTGTTCGGTGTCAAAGACGAGATTATGGATAAAACCGTTTCCGTCTCCCTGATCAACTCCCTGTCTCCCCTGCAGTTTGCAGACGAGATGATCGGTTCCCTGATCACCCTGGCCAAAAACAACCAGGCCTGCGTGGTGGCCTCCCTGATCATGGCCGGCGGTTCCGGACCCGTGACCCTGGCAGGTGTCCTGGCACTCCAGAACGCAGAAATCCTGGCCGGCATCACCCTGGCCCAGCTTGTCCGCCCGGGTGCCCCCGTGGTGTACGGTTCCACCTCTTCTGCCATGGATATGAAAACCGGCGCCCTTTCCATCGGTGCCCCCGAACTGTCCAAGAACATCCACATGGTGACCCAGATGGCCCGGTTCTACAACCTGCCCTGCCGTTCCGGCGGCGGTCTCACCGACGCCCTTGCCGTGGATGCCCAGGCCGGTGTTGAATCTGCCCTGGCCCTGAACACTGCCGCCAGAAGCGGTGTGAACTTCATCCTTCACTCCTGCGGCATCCTGGGATCTTACATTGCCATGAGCTTTGAAAAATTCCTGGTGGACGAAGAGGCCTGCGGGTTTGTCCGCGCCATGCAAAAACCCCTGGAGATCACCGACGAGAGCATCGATCTGGACGTGATCAAACAGGTGGGCATCGGCGGTCAGTACCTGACCCATCCCAAAACCTTCCAGCTCTGCCGTACCGAGTTCCACATGCCCACGCTCATGAGCCGCCAGAACCCGGACCTCTGGACCAAGTCAGGCAAGAAATCCATCGATGAAATCGCCGGAGACAAAGTGGCCCAGCGCCTGGCCACCTACGAAAAGCCGGAGATCGATCCGGCCATTGAAAAAGAACTTACAGATTACGTTGAAAAACGTAAAAACGCCTGATACCCACACACATATTAAACATCACAGGCGATAGCAGGAATACTTCCCTCAACATGCCGGTGCCGGACGGCACCGGCATACCGAAGTATATGAAAGTAGAGGTAATGCGCTGGCATCTGGGAACTATCCAAGCCGTTTATGCGATCCCAATAGCCTTCTCGACAGATGTGGATAGCCCGGATCCAGCCATCCTCGAAACTGCACGGAGCACCTTTTATCGAAAGTGAAGTCTGTGCGCTGACCTGCCTGACAGAATAGCCGTCGGTCCGGCAGGTTTTCGGACTTTTGTTTTCGACTCAGCCCCGGTGCTGCCATGCCCATTCACAGGGCGGCACCGGGGTTTTTCATATAAATATCCTTGGAAAAAAGATCATCCTTACCCATGGGTCTCCCCTTTAATGCTGAAGGTTGTGTGGATCGTCATCTTTCGTGGGTTGTTGTGGGCACGCCGAATGATATTCATGGGCGGCCCATGGCCGTTATACGGATGTGGGGTGTAAGGAACTTTGCTGAGATAAGGATATGAATAGAGGCGCTGAACCGGGAGCATTACGTTTTGGTGTGCTTTATTTTTTTATTTCCGGGGACTGATGTTCCGTCCACGTACTTCCCTCCTCCCTGCGGTCTTGACTGCCCCTGCAATCCGGGGTAAACCGTTTTTCAATGCCGGTGTATCTCTGTGGATTGAGTTTGCGGCGATCCATACCGGATCGTCTTTCCTCCCGGCTCCGGCGTTCTTCACTTTTTTCTGCCATGGTACCCTCCGTCGCCATATATGGATGATAATGATGTTTCGCGGTGGTATAAAAAACTATAAACCGGAACAAACGGCCTGTCAAACCACTGCGGTGTTATCCTCCCCACTCCAACCACCTGTGGCAAATCAGGAAAGCTCTTGAGCCGCCTCTGCCATAAGCCTTGCAATGGGCATATTCCGGGGACACCGCCGCTCTGCGTCCGAATAGTCCAGGCGGGCAAGCTGTTCGCGCACCGGAAAGGGAATATCGTTGAATTCCACATGGGCCCTGAAATGATCCCCGTAGCTGCGCGCATACATCAGGCACCGCATGACTTTGCCCACCGGCACGGACGGGGTAAGCCCGGACTCGCAGGCAGCAGTGCAGCCCGCACAATATTGGTCTGCGGTGGCCCGGGCTTGTGCCTCAAAAACGCTTTGATCTGCGGCGGTCAGCCGGACCTGGTTCACTGCGGCCTGGGTGTTGGCCTTGAGAATGGCCATGGTGTTCATCTGGGAACACACGGAACTGATGCGCTCATCGGTCCATACAGCCAGTATTTTTGCCTGCTCCTCTGTCATCCCCTTATCCGTAAACCGTTTGGCCAGGGTCCGGCCCTCGCTGCCGCCCCCGCCCGTGCCGAGCCAGGATGAAGCTGCTTGGGTTTTCATGGCGGTGAGTCCGATGCCTGCGTTATGGCAGGCATCCACGGCCCGTTTCATATCATCGGTATTCATCACCTTATAGTTGTAGGTGGTCATGATCCCGTCGATCCAGCCCAGGGTGGCGGCATGGGACAGGCAGGCGGCCATGTTGGAATGGGTGCTGAAGCCAAACAGGCGGATCTTTCCTTCGGACTTCATCTTTTCGCTCCAGGCTTTGATTTCCGGCGTCATGTCATCTTTGGCATCATCCACGGCATGGATAAAAAACAGATCCAGGTAATCCGTTTTCAGGTTGTTCAGCGAATCATTCAGTTCAGATGTCAGGCCGTTTACATCCCGCCGGGTGGATTTGGACACCAGAAAGATCTTTTTGCGGTCCCCGGGATATTTGGCCAGATACTTACCGATGCCGTGCTCACTGCCCCACCGGTTGTAATACTGGGCGGTATCCCAATAGGTGACCCCCCATTTCACCGCCTGGCGGAGCAGCAACTGATTTGCCCCGGTATCGAACATGGTGCCAAGGGACAGTATCGGCACCTGAACACCGGTGCGGCCAAAATCACGGGTCCCCACCGTCATGGCAGCGGCATTGCCGGAGCCAGGCGACGCCACCGAACCGACCACGCTGCCGATACCGGCAGCCCCGAGGATTTGCAGAAATTGACGGCGCTTGATACCTGATTTCTCCGTGGTCATAATGCTACTCCTTTTTTTGTGGGAGGCCGGCCCCGGCAAGCAATGCATGGGCCCGGCTTCGTGTTTCGTTTTCACTGGTAATTCGTATGGCTGCCCGGCCCCGCACCGGGCATTCGTGCTGGCAGACCCCGCAGCCGATACATTGGTGCGGGTCCACAAAGGGCTGCTGCAGCTTGACATGCACGGCAGCCGTCCTGCCCCGCCCAAGTGCGGCCACTGCCGGATCACCGGAAAGCGCCATGCGTCCTGCGCCAAGGCCTGTAATCCGCAGGGCGGTGTCAGGGCCTTTAGGTCCGGCCAGATAGTAGTCACCGCCGGCCAGAGGCCTGGGGGTTTGGGGAAGGTCCAGATAAACGGCCTGTCCCTGCGTCCGGGTTACCGTCAACCGGTCCAGTCCTGCCACCGGCGCAAGCACGGTCCGGGTAGTGATGGCCTTGGGACTTACCGGGCAATTCTCCTGGCAGACAATGCAGGGGGTTCCCATGGCCCAGGGCAGGCAGCGTCCCCGGTCCACAAAGGCGGTCCCGATCCGGATCGGCCCCGCATCGGCAAACGTTGCCGTCCCCATACGCTCATCCAGTGCCAGCGGGCGGATAGCGGACGTGGGACAGACGTGGCCGCAGGCAATGCAATTGTGCTGGCAGCCGCTGGATCCCAGGCGGAAATCCAGCCGGGGAGTCCACAGCCCTTCCACCCCGGCTTCCCACACCGCGGGTTGAATCACACCGGTGGGGCAAACCCGGATACACTGTCCGCATTTGATGCACCGGTTCAAAAATTTTGATTCGGTTAATGTACCGGGGGGCCGCACAAGATCCGGCCGCCATCCCACCCCAAGGGGGTCCCCCAGACGGGCCAGGGGCAGGAGGATGGCACCGCCAGCCCCGGCGGTAATCACCGCCCTGCGGTTTAAATCCGGCCCGGGGACCTCTCCTGCGGCCGAAGGGCGGGCGCCATATCCCAAAATACCTTCGGGGCAGTCCTCCCGGCAGTTGTAACAAAGCACGCATTCGGCCCAGAGGATCTTGCCGGCCGGTGCACAGGCCCCTTCACAATGGTGATCGCACCGCCCGCAGCCCGTACAGGCCTCTATCCCGAAGTCCCGCCGGCCCATCCGGAACACCGACCATCTTGCAGTGAGCCCCAGCAGGGCACCCAGCGGGCAGACATACCGACAGTAAAAACGGGGGCGTAAGGCCGACAGGGCCAGCACAAGAATAAAGACACCGCCGGTAAGCAAACCACCTGTAACCACAATGGCATTGCCCCCCGGAGACAACAGGGGGATCACCACCAGAGAGACGGACCGGTATACCAGGGGAATGGGATCCAGAAGCCCGGTCTGCAAACCGGAAACCAGCAGGCGGTTTCCCGGAAGCACCACGCCGAATATCAGCTCGACACCGGCCATGGTCAGCAACCCGATGAGTATCAGATACTTGATCCGTTGCCCGGGGTGGTTCTTTCGCCCCACACCACGCGCCTTTGGCCTGCGGTGCCGGTCGGCCCATGCACCGGTCATCTGCTGCAAGGTACCCAGCGGACAGAGCCATCCGCAGAAAAAGCGGCCCAAAAGTGCGGTCAATGCCAGCGTTACAGCCCCCCATAGCAATCCCTTATATAGCGTGCCCGTTGTCAGCACCGTGGCCAGCCCAACCAGGGGGTCCAGTTCCAGAAGCCAGCTCACCGGCCAGCCCCGCAGCTCAAACCACCCGTCCCCCACGGTGGTGACAAAACAGCTTGCGACCAGCAACAAAAGAAAAAAGCCCTGGCATATTCGCCTGACGATAACCAGTCTCATGGGACATTCACGGGGTTAAGGGTACGATAGTCAAGGGTGCCTAAGCCCGCATCCGCGGCTTGCCGAAGATGGGGCAGCCCGGATAGTTCGCGCCCCAAAATTTCGGCACCGGCGGCATCCACCGCCACGGGATCCACACCCGCAATAAGCGTATTGGTCCGGGCCAGATCCGACACGGAACCGCCCGTGGGGCCGTTGTGCATCATGGCGGTGACGGCATCGAGAATCACAAGGGTGGGGCGTACCAGGGCCGCAAGTTCGGTAATGATCGTGTGTATGTCCTGGTGAAAGACATTCCGGCGCCCTCCCAGCAGGCCGTACCAATTTTTGATGGTCATGGAGGCACCGCTGCGGTGGTGATCCTTGAGGGCGGCCAGGCCGATGAGGCAATCCGCATCGCCCAAAGGCCCCACCAGCACCGGCCAGTCCCGGATCAGCCGTGCGCCTGCCAGGGTCACCCCGGCAAACTGGTCGGCGGTGGGCAGCGCCACACGGCCGCCGGCGGCTTCGGCGGCCGGCCCGATTCCTGTAAGCCTGAAACAACTGGCCGGATCATTGATGGGATTGTCGGTTACCACAACATCGGCAGCCCCGGCGTTGAAACAGGCCTTAACCACCGCCGTCACCAGCTCCGGGTGGGAGGTGGCGCAAATGGCCGGGGCAGAGGCAAATGCCGCATTCACCTTGACCACCACCCGGTCACCGGGCCGGACAAACCGGGCCATTCCTCCCAGGGCACCAATGGCCCGCATCACCAGAGTTTCCCTGTCCGTTCCTTTGGCGATGGCCATGGCCGGGCGGCCATCGTAGGGTCTGGAAAAATCAGGCAGGCCGGCAAGCGCCCGGGCAGAGGGTTCCAGGGCCGGCGGCGCCGTATCGTGCAGCCACCATCCCGCTCCCAGTGCCGACGCCGACACCAGACCGGCCTTGACCGATCTTTGAATGAATTCCCGGCGATTAATTCCCGTCATCATCGGCCTCCTGCAACCGTTGCCGGATCTGCCCGGCAAGGGCCAGGGCGGTGTCCTTATCCGGCGCCTCGTGCACACCGATCACATACCGTCCCTGGTGGAATATAACTTCAATGGTGTCCAAAATATCAATAACCGAAAGGCCGTCCGGCCCGTCCAGGGGGGTGCCGCCGTACTCAAGATAAAAATCCCTGATCGTTGCGGCCATGACCCGGGCAGCCTCATCCGAATCCCGCCGGGCCACATAGGCGGAAAAACCACCACCATCGTTCAGGTATTGGGCCGTGAACACCTGGTCGAACCCGTCAATCCCAAAGGCGTCGGCGGCCACAAGGGACCGGCTGTCCCCCACCAATCCTTTTTCCGGGAACACGGCCATTTCCGTAATCTCGGCCGTATCGCCCCCCACCCGCGCCACAAAAGCCGTTGCCATGTTACCTGCCGCTGCCATCAGTTTATCCGAGGCCTTTGCCCCCACAAGTTCCAGATAGTAGCGGCCGTGGGCCAGAAACAGCCCGTTGGGTGTGGCATAGGAAAAAACCGTTGGACCGCCCGCCTCCAGATCCCCCCTGCGCTGCATACTGAAGACGGAAAACGCGTTGCGGGCCGTGCCCATATCGTAAACAAAAATTTCAAACCAGAGGGAGGGATCATCGGCCAGGGCAAACCGCCGGGCCGTAAGGGCCACAAAGCCTGCACTGAAATAAAGTTCCGCCTTGCCGTTGATTTTATCGGAAAGCGTATCCGGATCAAACCGCTCGGGAGGAGAAAAAGGTGCCACCCCGTTTGGGGCCAGGTCCGCAAGGGAGAACTCAGATTGGGCAACGGCCGCTTCCGGCAGTGTCTGACGGGCGGTCACGGCCGGATTGAACCGGAATTGAACCGTATATATCCCAAAAGCGATCGCTGCCAGTCCCAGCAGCACGCCGAACCCCACCCGTCGCTCCATGGCGGTGATAGTAGATTTCTCAGACGACAGGGACATCGGCACCTCTTGGTGACTTTGGGGTTAACGCTTCAGCGTTAAAAACCAGTTGATTAATCTTTCCCTAAATACGTTTATTTTCACCCGATGTCAAAGGTAAGAACAGGTGGTACAACATCACATCCACGGTTTGAATCAAATGCTCGGTTTTACCGTCAATTTTCACCTTGAGCAATGCGCCCTGCCATGTCTCCCAAAGAAGATCGAACAGGACTTCCGCACCAAGATCATCCCGGATCAACCCTTTGGTCTGCGCATCTGAAATAAGGGTGGTAAACGGTGTTTTCCATGATACAAAGGCATTCAGCATACTTTTTTGGCAAAGTTCACTGCTGGCACCGATCTCAGCCGCCAGGTTCCCCACCAGACATCCCTTGGGGCCGTTTTTTTCGATGTCAGCCACCATACGCAGATAGATGTTCCGGAGGGTGTCTAACGGATTGTCCCTGGATTGCTCAATAAAATCATTCAGCTTTTTTGTTAAATCCCGACCGTATTGTTCTATGATCTCAGAAGCGAACTGCTCTTTGCTCTCAAAATAATTATAAAATGAGCCTTTGGGCACCTTTACGGTATCCAGGATTTTTTTCAGCCCTGTACCGTGATATCCGTGCTCAGTGAGCAGGTCTTTGCCCTGCTGGAGCAACTCTTTCCTGCGTTGGTCATTTTGTCGTGAACGTGCCATCGCAAAATTTTATGACCGGTCGTCTCAAAGTTCAAGTCTTTTTTAAAGTGCAGTCATTGATACTGGCGAATCATCCATTTTACCCGTGCTAAATCTGCCACCGCATAAACGCTTCAATGTTGTCCGGCAATGGATTATGATACATCTTTTTTGCAAGCACTTGCGTATACGTTGAAAAACAGGAACGACCTCATGATTCATGGCAATGATATGCACTTTGAAACCTATCTTTTTTATCTGCGGGAACTGATGAGATTTCCCACGCTGTTCACACGGCCCGATCAGATTGAATCGGCCATGGAACGGTGCCGGGACTGTTTAACCCGGCATCTTCGGGGATACAGGGTATACAGGGACCGGCAAGACAACTTGATTGCCTGCCCCGAAGATATTGATCCCCAAAAGGACCTCATCTATCTGAGTGCCCACCTGGATACGGTGGACGCGGACGCCTCGGAGTGGGATCCCCCGTTTTCACCCTTTTCCCTGTATGAGGATGACCATCAGATGGTCGGCCGCGGCGTCAGTGACTGCAAAGCAGGGGTGGCCTTTGAACTTTTCCTGGCCCATCTTGCAGGCACCGGGCAAATAGCCCTGTCCAACCTGGTTTTCACCATCACATTTAAAGAGGAAGGCGCAGGGATAAAAACAGCCCGCCAGATCGGCAAAGACCTGGGGCACGCGCTGCCGGTTTCCCGTAAGGACACTTTTTTCATTGTTTTGGAAAATAATATCACCGTATCCACCCCGCCCGTTCTCAGCTTTTACACGGCGGAACGGGGGAATTTTGTGATCCGGGTATCGGATACCATTGACCGGCTCAAGATCATTTTATCCGGGTTGAAGCAATGGAACCCGGTCAGCATCCGGCCGGATGCAGGCGTGTTTGGTCCTGAAACCACAGTTTTCACACAAAAAGGCGGGCATGTCTGTTCCGTTCCCCGCAAAAAGAATCTTTTAACCCGGGTCATCGAACAGTCCGGCAGCACCGATTTTCTCTTGGCAGGAGACGAGTCAGGTTTCGGCGTAGTTCCGTCAACGATTAAGAAAGGCAGGACCCAATCGCCTGTGGTACACCATTTAGTGCTCAGCAACCGGTCTTTTGATACGGTCGAAGCCGTCAAGGCCCAGCTTGACGGCATCCCTTACAGGGAAGTGAAGGATTTTTCCATCTCCCAGGGGATGAATTTTGATGCGGCCTTTTCAACACATCCCCTGTACAGATTCCTTCAAGATGACAGGCGAAACGGCCTTGACATCAGGCATACCCACAACATCGGGGCGTCTGATGCCACCATTGTCACACGCTGCATGCCCCCTGAATTCCTGCATCGGTTTTATCCCATTGTCATGGGGCCGGGCACCCGCTCCCAACGAACGGCAACACCGCCCCGGCTGACCCATGGTAAAAATGAAACCTTTGACAAAAAAAGCGGCAAAGCCGGTGTCGAATTCCTGGTCTCCGTTCTCATGGAGATGGGTGGGATTCATCCTTCCGGCCACAATCAAGCAGACACCGGTAAGGGGGGGCAGCCCTCAGGATGAAGCCGCCCGTTGCTGCCGGGTCCCATTAAAATCATGTTCCAGGGCAAAATACAGAATGGCTCCCACGACAAGCGCCATGGTGGGGCCGGACCAGAAGGCATTGTCCCAGATTTTAACATAATTTGCGGATACAAGCGCCGCCCCCATAACGCCGGCAATCCCCCGCTGCACATTGGTGGAACAGATTGAAAAGGCCAGGTAGACGCATAAAAAGCCCTGGATCAACAATGTCAATCCGAACCCGATCAGTTTGCCTGGCAAGATCAGTTGAACCAGCGGATGAAATACCATGGCAAGGCTCATCCCCCAGAATAATGAGGCGGCACCGCCCCAATAGGACGGGTGCTGTTCCGGTGTCGCATGCTTGTACCGGTTCACCACCAGCGCCTGGCCGCCGGTCCACTGGGGACCGCACAGGGGAAGGAAGGGGACTGCAAATCCCTGGAAAAGATTGCGGAATGCCGTAATGATATGATTCCTGGGTACCTCAAACACGATTTTCTGATCGGTCCGGGTCTCATTGCAATCCTTGATCATGGTTTCAAGCACCAGAATATCCCCAAAAGCAAGAATATAGGCGATGACGGCAAGCGAGATGCCCGACATCCACAGTTCCAGGGGCGGCATCCCCACCCCCAATGCGGAAAATCCCGATACCATCTCCCCGATGGGCAGGGAAATGAACACCCTGTCAAACACCCCGGTGGGCATCGGGATTTCTCCGGTGATGAGGCCTGTGGCATATCCGATCACAAAGCCGGGGGCGATGCCGAATCCGGCAATCCATGCAAACCAGTTGTATCGTTTTCTCAAGCGCAGGGCCTGGGTGGAAAACAGGATAAAAAAGCTGCCCAGGGCCGCAATGGTAAAAGAGACCGGAATTTTGGCGAAAAACGGCTGGCCCGGGTCAAAGACCCGCATCAGTGAGGCGAACCCGGCCCCGAGCAGGATGCCGGCCCGCATGGACACCGGGAAGTTCTTTATGATATGCCGGGTAATGCCGGTAACACCGAGAAACAAAAAAATCCCCCCGACAAGAACCTGCAGGGCGATCAGGGCCTGAATCCGCTCGGGGCCGGGATCAAATCCCGTGAGATAAGCGATGTACAGCGGGACCCCCGCAGTGATCCACCCGGCGATTGACGGATCTCCCAATGAGGTGTGACCCAGATAGAAAAAGTTATTGATGACCACCATCAATACAGCCACTTCAATGGGCATCCCCAGAATTTTAACCATGGCTGCGGTGATCCCCAAAGGGACACAACAAAGGATGGCACCTTGGATGAAATCCTGGTAGGCAATCCGGTAATGGACAAAGGGCAATCGCAATTTCAGGGTATCTTTCATAAACCGCGTCTCTTTCTGCGTTGTTTGCATAGGTTACACCGCTCCGGGTTGCTTGTGGTAATTCCTAAGGGAAGGCCCCGCACACCGGGGAATAAGTAAACGGCTGGTGTGCAGGGCCCGGGAGTGACGGGTTAGATATCTTCTTTCATCAAAGACTTGGTCAAAGAAATCATCATTCCGATCATCACAAAGGCAAAGGGAAGGGCCGCCACGATGGACGCGGTCTGAACAGCCTTTAATCCGCCGGAGATCAGCAGCAGCACCGAAATGGCGCCGATAAAGAATCCCCAGATGAGCCGCTGCCCGATTTTCGGGTTCAGGTCACCGTTGCCCACGATCATGGCAACAAAGAAAGAGGCTGAATCCGCTGAGGTCACCAGGAAGATGATCAGGTTGAAAAAGACGATATAGCTTACCAGCGTACCAAAGGGCAGGGCCGTCAGCAGTGTAAATATGCCGGAACCGGCATCGGCCGAAATGGCCTTGTACATTTCAAGCGTGCCGTTGATTTCCGCGTGGAGTGCGGTACCGCCCACCGCATTAAACCAGACAATGGTGATCACCAGGGGCACCAGCACAACACCGAAAACAAACTCCCGGATGGTGCGGCCCTTTGAAATCCGTGCCACAAACCCGCCCACAAAAGGTCCCCAGGCGATCCACCAGCACCAGTAGAAAACGGTCCACCATCCCAGCCACTTGCCGTCACTTGCCACCTGCATGGTGTCGGACCAGAAGGACATGAAAATAATGTTGTCAAAATACTGGCCCACAGACTCGACCATGCTGTTGAAAATAAAGAGGGTCGGACCGAAAAAGATGAAGAAAAGCAGTACCACAAATGCCAGATACATGTTGGTTTTACTTAAGATCCGTATCCCCCGTTCAATGCCTGACGCCGCAGATATGGTATATCCGATGATCATCAGGATCATGACGAAGGTGAGTCCGCCGGTGCCAAGCTGGATACCGAAAAGCTGGCTGATCCCGAACCGGATGGACATCAGCCCCATGCCCAGGGAGGTGGCGATGCCGGCGATGGTGGCAAAGGCGGCCAGAAAATCCACAATTTTCCCCAGCAGCCCGTTGACCTGCTCACCGATGAGGCCGTAAAGGGAATTGGCCACCGAAAGGGGGCGTCCCAGCCGGTAGGAGGCATACCCAATGGCCAGCCCGGCAATGGCATAACATGCCCACCCGTTCCTCCTGTAATTGTAATAACACTGCCTCCAGAGGTCTCAGATAACTGAAAACTATTCGCAGTTCTATTTTTAACAAAATAAGTTGTGCCATCAACTAAGCCTGATATCGGAAAACTACCCCCCTTTTTATAAACTA
>CAJWHT010000128.1 GCA_913041495.1 uncultured Desulfobacteraceae bacterium
ACCAGCAAATCATGGATGTGCGCCACCCATTCCAGATCATCTACACCTCAGGCACCACCGGAGACCCCAAGGGCGTGATGATCCGGAACAACCGGTTCGGCATGTTCACCATCATCACCCGGCTGGTCTGGAAGTACAAACCCTCGGACACCCTGTACACAGGATTGTCCCTCACCCACGGCAACGCCCAGGCCGTTACCCTGTTCCCGGCCCTGGGAGCCGGTGTCAAGGCCGTGATCTCACCTAAATTCACCAAGTCCCGAATCTGGGACATCTGCCGGACCCACGGTTGCACTAGCTTCTCCCTTCTGGGGGGGATGATGGGCGGGATTTTCAACGAGCCGCCCAAGGACAACGATGCAGACAACCCCGTCAAAACCGTTGTCTCCGCAGGCAGTCCCCGGGCCATCTGGGAGACCTTTGAGCAGCGGTTTGATCTGACGGTCCTGGAGTGGTACGGCGCTGTTGAGGGCGGATTCGCCTATAAGCCGCCGGGCAAGGGTCCCATCGGCTCATTTGGAAAACCCCTGCCCGGTCTCATGGAGTTCCGGGTGGTGGATGACGACGATGAACAGGTCCCGGATAATACCCCGGGAGAACTCATCGTCAAGATGACCAAGGGGGACACCCGTGTGGATTACCTGGGCAACAAGGCCGCCTCCGAGGAAAAGACCCGGGGCGGATGGCTGCGCACAGGAGACATGGTCACCAGGGACGAGAAGGGCTGGTATTTCTTCTGCCACCGCAAGGGCAAGGAGCTGAGACGGGCCGGTGATTTCATCCAGCCTGACCACATCGAGAAAATCCTCGGCGAGCACCCGGACATCAGCGAGGTCTGCGTCTACGGCATTCCTGCTGCATCCGGCGCCCCCGGGGAAAGCGACCTTGTGGCGGCCATTTCCCCCTTTGAGGGAGCCCCAATCGATCCGGCTGCCGTGTTCGAGGCCTGCCGCACGGGCCTTGAGCCCAACTTCGTCCCAAGTTATCTGCAGGTCAAAGACATCATCCCCAAGACCATCTCGGAAAAGGCCCTGGACCGGGTACTGAAGGATGAGTTTTCCAAGGATGCGGACAATGTCTTCTGCATCACAGATTTTGCTGAATTTTAAAAAGGAGATCCCATGAAAGGATACCTGGATTTAAATATCGAACTGACCAAGGAACAGCAGGCTGTAAAAGAGGAAACCCGGCGTTTTGCCAAGGAGGTGCTGCGGCCGGCCAGCCTGGAGCTGGACAAGATCGCGGACCCTGCCCAAATGATCGCCCACCCCCTGTTCATGGACACCTTCAAAAAGGGCTATGATTTGGGATACCACACCATCTTTTTGCCCGACACCTGGGGAGGCTTAAGCTCGGATCCCCTGGAAACCCACATCATATTCGAGGAACTGGCCTGGGGATCGGTGGACTTTGCCGTGGGCATCGGCGTATCCTGTTTCCCGGCCTTTTTCGCCTCCATGGTGCCGGACGAAAAACTCATTGACGAGATCATCGCCCCCTTCTGCGAGGACAAGGACGCCTCCATCATCGGCTGCTGGGGAATCACAGAGCCGGACCACGGCACCGATGTCTTGGCCCCGTTTACCCCGGAATTTTCAAACCCCGAGATACAGGGGCAGGTCACGGCCACAAGGGACGGGGACGAGTACGTCATCTCCGGCCAGAAGGCTGCCTGGGTGTCCAACGGCACCATTGCCACCCACTGCCTGCTCTACCCCAGCATCGATCCCTCAAAAGGCCTTGCCGGCGGCGGCATCTGCATCGTCCCCCTTCATCTTGCAGGGGTCAGGAAAGGCGCGCCTCTGGACAAACTGGGCCAGCGGGCTCTCAACCAGGGGGAGATCTACTTTGACAACGTCAGGATTCCCAAGGAGTACATGCTGGTGGAGCCCGATGCATACGAGGCCATGCTGGACATTACCCTGTCCACGGCCAATGCGGCCATCGGCACCATGTTTGTGGGCGTGGCACGGGCCGCTTATGAAGAGGCACTGGCCCATGCCAAGACCAGGGTCCAGGGAGGAAAACCCCTGTTCGAACATCAGATGATTAAGCACAAGCTGTTCAAGATGTTCATGGATATCGAGGCCGGCCGCGCCCTGTCCCGGGCCGCCATGATCTACAACTACAACAATACCCCGCCCAAGATCCAGTATTCCGTGGCAGCCAAGGTCTTCTGCACCAACATGGCCTACGAGGTCGCCTCTGAAGCCGTCCAGATCTTCGGAGGATCAGGCGTGAGCCGGGAGTATCCGGTTGAAAAATTCTTCAGGGATGCCCGGGCAGGCCTGATCGAGGACGGGGCCAACGACAGCCTGATGATCACGGCCGCCCATCACTTGTAACCGTTAAGGAGGATCCCATGAGCAACGTATATATCATCGGGCTTGGCATGATCCGGTTCAACAAGTATCCGGATTCAGATGTCAGCACCATGGCCCACGAGGCCGTCAACCTGGCCCTTGCCGATGCAGGCCTGGATAAAAAAGCCATCCAGTCCGCATTTTTCTCCAACACCTTCTGGGGCATGTTCGCAGGTCAGCAGTCTATCCGGGGCCAGGTCATCCTGCGGTCCATGGGAATTGAGGCCATCCCCGTGACCAACGTGGAAAATGCCTGCGCTGGAGCATCCACCGCCCTGCACCTGGCCTACACCAGTATCAAGGCCGGCATGCACGACGTGGTTCTGGCCCTGGGTTCAGAAAAGATCACCCATGAAAATAAAGCCGTTTCCCTGGGAGCCTACGCCTCCTGCATGGACGTGGGCAATTTTGAGCAGCATCTGGCCATGATCGAAAAGATGGGAAAAAGCTTCAAGCTGGACATCCCGGAAGGCCAGGGCCCTGCGGGAAAGGACCGCAGCGTTTTCATGGACGCCTATGCCATGGGCGCACGCTGGCACATGAGCAAGTACGGCTCCACCCAGGAACAGCTGGCCGCCATCTGCGCCAAGAACCACTGGCACGGCTCCCTCAACCCCCTGTCCCAGTACCAGCAGGACATGACCGCAGAACAGGTCCTGGCAGACAAGCCCGTGGCCTGGCCCCTGACCCGGGCCATGTGCGCCCCGGTGGGGGACGGGGCCGCCGCCGCCATTGTCTGTTCGGAAAAATTTTTGAAAACCCTAACCGCTCCCAGGCCGGTCAACATCAGAGCCTCGGTACTTGGCACCGGCACCGACCGGGATCTGGACGGCGAAGATATCGGCGAACGCCTGGCCAATCTGGCCTATGAACGGGCAGGGATCGGCCCCAAAGACATTGACCTTGCAGAACTTCACGACGCCACAGCCTACGGCGAGCTGCACCAGACCGAGGCCATGGGCTTCTGCCCGCCGGGAGAAGGCGGACCCTGGGCAATGTCCGGGGCCACCAAGCTCGGGGGAAAACAGCCGGTCAACACCTCGGGGGGCCTGGAATGCCGCGGTCATCCCATCGGCGCCTCTGGCCTGGCCCAGATCTATGAGATCGGGCTTCAGTTGCGGGGCGAGGCCGGGAAACGCCAGGTGGAAGGGGCAGCCCTGGGCCTTGCGGAAAACGGCGGCGGCAACATCGGCGTGGAAGAGGCCGCCATGTGCATCCATATCCTGGAGAAGGTCAGATGAAACGCATATTCATAACCGGAATCTCAGGGTATATCGCCTCCCTTCTGGCCAGAACCCTTCTGGAAAGGGACCCCGGGATCACCTCATCCCAAAAACTGATCCAGGAGACCGGATTTTCCTTCCGCTATGACACCCGGCAGGCCTTCATGGATTTTGCCCGCCACGTCACCACTGCAAAAGGAGGAACCTCATGAACACCATCCTGATCACCGGGGCCGCCTCGGGCATCGGCCGGGAAACTGCCCTGCTGTTTGCCTCCAAAGGCTGGTTCTCCGGGCTGTGCGACAGGGACCCCGAAGGGATAGACAGCCTGAAAAAAAAGATCGATGCAACCTTCGGCCCGGACCTTTGCTGCACCATCCCCATGGATGTCACAGATCCTAATTCGGTAAATGAGGGGATCGCCCTTTTCCTGAAGAAAACCAGCGGGTGCCTGGATCTTTTATTCAATTCGGCAGGGCTTCTGGCCATGGGGACCCATGACACCATTGACCTGCCCCGCCACCGGGCCATTGTGGATGTAAACCTTACAGGGGTGATCAATCTCATCCACGCCTGTATGCCGGCGCTCAAGGCCACAAAAAATGCCGCGATCCTCACCATGTCCTCCGCCTCCGCCGTATACGGCACCCCGGAACTTGCCACCTATTCGGCCACCAAGCATGCGGTGCGGGGGCTGACCGAGGCCCTGAACATCGAGTTTGCCCCCTATGACATCCATGTGGGAGATATCATGGTTTCTTTTGTCCGGACTCCCATGGTCACGGCGTCAGAAACCCAGGCCACAAGTCTGCGACGACTTAAGGCGGGCATCACCCCGGATACGGTGGCCGCAGCGGTTTACAAAAGCTACTTTAAGCGGCGGGTCCACCGGCATGTCGGCGGTCTGCTCAAACTGCTCATCCTCACCTGCACCCTGGCCCCATTTGCCCAGCGGTTTCTGGTTAAGGTCCTGGCCTTTTCAGGGACGCCGGCCCATCCCGCCGCGAACCGTTAAGAGTTTTCCCCTTTTCCTGTTCTGGCCTGCCGGAATATCCCGGCAGGTCAGATTTCACCCCACAGCCGAATCGCGATTTCGTGCACAAGGTAAGATCCATAAAGTTTACGCTGACTAAAAGAGAAATCGAACGGAACAAGTCCATTTCATAAAGGGACGGGCGAAATTTATCAAGGACTGAAACTTGGCTTGATCCTTGTGCACAACACGGATATCATTTCAAAATGACCGGAATGATCCCATACCCCGTAAGGAACATACCATGCTGACACCTGACCTGCCCTACTATGACGATCCGGATGGGGATGCACTGCCCCCGGGGATCCCGCGGGCCATCGACGCCCATGTCCACGTTTTTCCGGACGCTATTTTTTCCGCTGTCCGGGACTGGTTCGACACCTATGCCTGGCAGATCCGCTACCGGATGAAGAGCCGGGAACTTGTCGCCTTTCTCCTGGACCGGGGGATTGCCCGGATCACCGCCCTGCAATACGCCCACAAACCCGGCATGGCAGGTTTCCTGAACGACTATATGGCGGATCTCGTACATGCCTTCCCGGGAAGGGTTTACGGTATGGCCACGGTGTTCCCGGGGGAGGAAAATGCGGCAGAACTTCTCAAAAAAGCCTTTGACAAGGGGCTTTCCGGTGTCAAGCTCCACGCCCATGTCCAGTGTTTCAACATGAACAGCCCTGCGATGGACCCCATCTATTCTGTATGCCAGGAGCGGGGACGGCCAATGGTCATGCATGTGGGACGGGAGCCTAAAAGTGAGCACTACCGTTGCGACCCCTATGCCATCTGCCGGGCTGACAAGCTTGAAAAGGTGCTGAAGGCTTATCCGTCACTCAAGGTCTGCGTCCCCCACCTGGGGTTTGATGAAATCGATCCCTACCGCCGCCTGATCCGGGAGTACGACACCCTCTGGCTGGATACCGCCATGGTGCTCACCGATTATTTCCCCAAAAAGGCACGGGGAAATTTCACGGACTACCGCCTGGACCGGATCATGTACGGTTCCGACTATCCCAACATCCCCTATGCCTGGGACAGGGAGCTTATCTGGCTTGCCGGTGCCGGGCTGTCGGCCGATGATCTGGACCAGGTGGCGTACAGGAGTGCCGAGACTTTTTTCGGCCCGTCGGCATGACCTTCACAAAAATCTCTTCTGTCTAAATTTTCCGGCAGATGATATTTATACGCATTTTTTTAACCCCGATCAGGAGTGACAATAATGCCCAAAGCGTGTGATTTAAAAAAGGGGAACGTGGTTGCCATCAACGGCGATCCCTATATGGTTAAACATATTGACGTGAGAACCCCTTCCGCCCGGGGGGCGGTGACCCTTTACAAGGTCCGGTTCAACAATATCAAAACCAAGCAGAAATACGAGGAAAGCTACAAGGGAAATGACATCCTGGACGATGTGGACCTCCAGAGAAAGCCGGTGCAGTATCTTTATCCGGACGGGGATTTCCACGTTTTCATGGACAGTGTGGAGTACGGCCAGTACCTGGTGTCGGCGGACGCCATTGAAGATGAAATCGTCTGGCTCACCGACGGGATGGAAGACATTGTGGGCCTGATCATTGAGGAAAACATGGTGGCCATCGAGATTCCCGTCTCCCTGGTGTTTGAAATCACCGAAACCGCACCGGGGATCAAAGGGGCCAGCGCCACGGCCAGGACCAAACCGGCCACCCTGTCCAACGGGGTGGAGATCCAGGTGCCCGAATACCTGGATGTCGGCGAAATGGTGAAGGTTAATACGGAAACCCGGAAGTTCATGTCCAGGGCGTAAAGAAGAACAGGTATCTATTCAACGAATTTTGCGGCATCCGCCATCTTTCGGGGCAGGCGGATGCCGTGCTTTTCCAACTGCGACCGGCTGAAAAGCAGCCGGCCCGTTTTCCCGGTTTTCACCTTAATTTTTTCCGGCGGCGTTCCTTTTAAAATCGCCATGCCCATCTGGGCCGCCTCAAGACCCTGGGATTTTCCGAAAAGGGTCAGTCCGCCGATGGCCTTATCCTTTCCCACGGTAAAATCCCAGAAGGCAAAAGGAGGGACCTGTGTGGCAGCGCAGGTCCAGTGAAGTACATCTGCCGCAGGCACATGGGTACCGTCTTTGTCGGTCAGGGTGTGGTAGAGCCCGATCATTACGGCGTCATATCCGCTTTGATGCGCGGACCCGACAATTTGCTGCCAGGTGCCCCAGGAGTTGGTTAATTTCATGTGAATCCTGATGCCGCTGACCCTGATCTGTTCTTTCCCGCGGAAGACTTCGTCGAAAACCACGCGCGAGGTGGTGCCGGCGTCGAAAAGCACCAGCACCTGCGCCATGTCCAGAATCTTGTTCATCTCCACAATGGACCGTTTGATCAGGGGGCGTTCAAGTACCCCGGTAATGTTTCCGTTTTTGAGAACATGGTAGGCCCTGGGGTTGTTGTTTATACCCAAAAAGACCGCCGGGGTCTTCACCCGGGCGAATTTGGGTCCCAGGTATTTAAGGGCATTGTCATCCCCCAGAAACACCAGTGCGGGGTTGATGGCCTGGTAATATGCCCAGGCATCTTCCGCTTTTTTTTCGAATTCTGATTCGAGGATGCGTTTGGTGTCCATTTCAAAGGTGTAAAAGAGGATGTCACCGGTCATCCCTTCCCTGATGCCCTGGATGTAGCTGGTGTCCCAGGGGTGTCCGTGGTGGTAGCTTTCAATGATCAGGACGGTCGCAGCTTGTGCGGCCGCAATCCACCAGAGGGCCAGCACCATGAGACAAGCCGTTGCCGAGCGTATTCTTTTTACCATTGCACCCCCGCAAATTCGGGTTAAACGCATCTGGCCGATTCATCTACGGCATCGCTGCGACACCGACGGATACATAAAAACGGAAAAAATGTGACAACAAGGTAGTTTTAATTTTAACCTAACACAGGTAAAAAGCTGTTACAAGGGGACCGGCGGGGCAAACCGGGGAAGGCCAGGCCAAACCTATACGGTATAGAGAAAAGATATCCCTGCAGCCGTACGGCTGCAGGGATGGCAAGGGCGGTTTTTTATCCCAGGATCTTTTTCAGGTCGCCTTCGGGGGTGCCGATGGGGGTGATGTTATAGTTTTTCACCAGGACATCCAGGATGTTCGGGGTGACGAATGCCGGCAGGGACGGCCCCAGGTGGATATCCTTGATCCCCAGGTGGAGCAGGCTGAGCAGGATGGCCACGGCCTTCTGCTCGTACCAGGAGAGGATCATGGACAGGGGCAGGCTGTTAACGTCCGTATCAAAGGCATTGGCCAGGGCCACGGCGATCTGGACGGCGGAGTGGGCGTCGTTGCACTGGCCCACATCCAGGAGTCTTGGGATGCCGTTGATGTCGCCCAGCTGCTTTTTAAAGAATTTGAACTTGCCGCAGGCCAGGGTCAGCACCAGGCTGTTGTCCGGGGTTTTTTCCACGAATTCGGTGTAGTAGTTCCGGGCTTTTTTCACGCCGTCGCAACCGCCCACCAGGAAGAAGTGGCCGATGGAGCCGTCTTTGACGCCGGCGACAATCTTGTCGGCAACACCTAAGACAGAATCGTGGCCGAAGCCCACCAGCACGTCCATATCTGCCTTGTCTTCGGTGTAGCCGGGCAGGGCCAGGGCCTGGTCGATCAGGGGCTTAAGGTTGTTCTTGTTCACATGGGTGACGCCGGGCCAGCCCACGGTGCCGGTGGTGAAGATGTTCTTCTTGTAGGTCACCTTGGGTTTCTGGATGCAGTTGGTGGTCATGAGGATGGCGCCGGGGAATTTATCAAACTCTTTGCGCTGGTTCTGCCAGGCCGTACCGTAATGGCCGTAGAAGTGGGGGAAGCGTTCCTTGAGTCCGGGATAGCCGTGGGAGGGCAGCATCTCGCCGTGGGTGTATACGAAAATACCTTTGCCTTCGCTGGCCTTGAGTACGGCTTCCAGATCGATGAGGTCATGTCCGGATACCAGGATGGCTTTGCCTTTTTTGACGCCCAAAGGCACCTTGGTGGGTACGGGCTTGCCGTAGGCTTGGGTATTGCCCAGGCTGAGCAGTTCCATGGCCCTCAGGTTCTTTTCACCGCATTCCAGGACCAGGCCCAGCAACTCGTCGGCACCCAGGCTTTTGTCTTCCAGGGCGGCAAGGCCGCGGTGGACGTATTCGTAGTTGGCCTCGTCTTCCTGGCCGTGTTCGGCGGCGTGGTCGGTGTAGGCGGCCATCCCCTTGATGCCGAAGAGCAGGAGGTGCTGCAGGGACCGGATATCCGGATTCACGTCTGGATCGGAGAAAAGGCCGTACTGCCGGCCCTGGGCCACCATGCCGTCCAAAGAGGGTTTGAGTTTCAGGGTCACGCTGTCCGAAGATGT
Organism: uncultured Desulfobacteraceae bacterium; assembly: GCA_913041495.1. Classification (GTDB taxonomy): domain Bacteria; phylum Desulfobacterota; class Desulfobacteria; order Desulfobacterales; family Desulfobacteraceae; genus Desulfobacter. Next base: position 8,969 of record CAJWHT010000128.1, read on the forward strand.
CGGAACGCTGCCGCCGGCGGCCTTCACCTTTTTGATCATCTCGTTTCTGCGGGCGACGCTTTCCTGGAGCAGATCCTCAAACCGATAAGGGTCGAATTCTACGTTGGTAAGGGTGGAGAACATGGCCATACAGGTGAACCGGTTTGTTTCAAGATCTGAGATACCGGCCTTTCTGCCTTCAACCGCGGCAATGGACAGTCCCTTGAGGGTATGCACCAGAAGGTCCTGGAGGGCTGCCACTTCCGGGGTTTTGCCACAGACGCCGATCCGGGTACATCCCCGGCCGCCCATGGTCTGCTCGCATTGGTAGCAGAACATTTTCTGTTTGTTCGCATCTTTGGCAAAGGCCTTGCCGGAGCCCAAAATGGCAGGGAGCAGGGCGCTGCCGGTGACGGCCAGGGTGCTTTTTTTCAGAAAATTACGCCGGGTGATATCTTTTTTCTTCATGGTCTCTCCTTCGGGTTTGGGTGTATGTGTTACGTTGTGGGACATCATAGACTGATCGGTAAACGCCCCGCCTTGATCTGGATCAAGAAAGGAAAAAACGGGGAAATAATTTTATTGGCATCAAATCATCTTCCTTGACCCGGCAAAGGTTCCGGGGTAGACAGATGCCATGGATGCTGCATTGGAAATCAGCCGGGAGACCGGGCTGGACAAAAAAAAGGTAGAGGCGGTGGTCACCCTTCTTGAAGACGGGGCCACCATCTGGTTTATCGCCAGGTACAGAAAAGAAAAAACAGGGTCCCTGGACGAGGTGGCCATCTCGGATATCCGGGACCGGCTGGAGGCCCTGAAGGCCCTTTCCGACCGGAAAAAAGCCATTTTAAAATCCCTCACCGAAAGGGATCTGCTGACGGAAGAGCTGTCCGCAGCCATTGAAAAACAGCGTACCCTCACCGAACTGGAAGATCTCTACGAAGGATACCGCCCCAAACGGCAGACCCGCGCCACCAAGGCTGTGGAAAAGGGTCTGGCCCCCCTGGCCGAGTTCATTCGTTCCCAGACAAAGTCACCGCTGCGGGCTGAAATCGCAAAATATATTTCCTCGGATAAGGATGTGCCGGACGCAGCAGCGGCCCTGGCAGGCGGAAGAGATATCATTGCCGAGCAACTCAGCCAGGACCCGGAAATCCGGGCGGCGGTCCGTGATCTGTTTACCCGGACCGCCCAGATCCGGTCCAAAGTAAAGAAGAAAAAGGAAGATGAGGGGGCCAAGTTCAGGGATTATTTCGACTGGGTTGAACCTGCCTTCAAGGCCCCCTCCCACAGAATTCTGGCCATGTTCCGGGGACAGGCCGAAGGCATTCTCACCGTCCATGTCCTGCCGGACGAGGACCAGGCCCTGAAGCTGATGGGCAGGTTCTGCCTGCGCCACCCGTCAAAAACCTTTCCCGACACCCGGGAGGAGATGCTGGCCGCCCTGAAAGACGGGTACAAGCGGCTGCTGTCCAAATCCATGGAAACCGACAGCATGGCCCGTCTCAAGGAGGAGGCGGACCGACTGGCCATCGAGGTATTTGCCAAAAACTTAAAGGAACTTTTACTTGCCCCGCCCATGGGGGAAAAAGAGGTGATGGCAGTGGATCCGGGGTTCAGGACGGGCTGCAAGGTGGCCTGCCTCAATGCCCAGGGACGCCTGCTTCACCATGATTTGATCTACCTGCATCAGCCGGATAAGGCCAAAGCTGTGCTTTCAAAGCTGATCTCAAAATATCGGATACGCGCGGTGGCCGTAGGGAACGGCACCGCCGGACGGGAAACCGAAAGTCTGGTCCGGGAGGTGATTGCCGGTATGCCGGACAGCAGCCACAAGAGCAACGGCAACATTGATGTGGTGATGACAGATGAAGCCGGTGCCTCGGTTTACTCGGCCTCGGACTGCGCCCGGGAGGAGTTCCCGGATCATGACATCACAGTCAGGGGAGCGGTTTCCATCGGCCGCCGTCTCATGGACCCATTGGCCGAACTGGTGAAGATCGATCCCAAATCCATCGGGGTGGGGCAGTACCAGCACGACGTGGACCAGGCCCGCCTGCGCAGCAGCCTGGACGATGTGGTGAAAAGCTGTGTAAACCAGGTGGGCGTGGAGGTCAACACCGCGTCTAAAGAACTGCTGTCCCAGGTGTCGGGGCTCAACGCCACCATCGCCGCCAACCTGGTGGCATTTCGCAATGAAAACGGCCCGTTTACCGGCCGCAGGCAGCTTCTGAAGGTGCCCCGCTTAGGTCCCAAAGCCTTTGAACAATCCGCAGGGTTCTTACGGATCAAGAATGCCAAAAATCCTTTGGACAACTCCGCCATCCACCCGGAATCCTACGATGTCGTTACGGCCATCGCCCGAAACCTGGGCTGGGATCTTAACACCGTGGTGGGCAATAAGGATATGGTCCAGGGGGTGGATCTTGCGGCTTACGTCACCCCGGACCGGGGCCTGCCCACCCTCAAGGATATCCTCAAGGAACTGGCCAGCCCGGGGCGCGATCCCAGGCAGCCCTTCCAGGCCTTCTCCTTTGATGACACGGTCCAGGAAATCGGCGATCTTGTTCCGGGCATGACCCTGCCGGGCATCGTCACCAACGTCACGGCCTTCGGTGCCTTTGTGGATGTGGGCGTCCACCAGGACGGCCTGGTCCATATCAGCCAGCTTGCCGACCGGTTTGTCAAAGATCCCAACGAGGTGGTCCGGGTCCGTCAGCAGGTCCGGGTACGGGTGCTGGAGGTGGATACGGCGCGGAAACGGATTTCATTGTCCATGAAAAAAGACCGGACCTGACCCTGATACGGGGCCGGCCCGGCCGGTGGTTCCTATTCGTGTTTTCGTGGCCGTTATTGAAAGGACCCGCTGCCCGGTGGCGGCCCTTTAGGCGCTTCGTCTTCGGTGAGGTAACCGTCGTTGTTCCGGTCAAATCGGGAGAAATGGTTGGGCGGGCCGTCAAACTCGGACCTGGACACCCGGTTGTCCCCGTCCCTGTCCAGCCGGCTTACAAAACCGGGTCTGCCACTGCCCTGGGGCGGGAGGGTGAACTGGCCGGCAGTACCGGTGTTGGGGCCTGCGCCAAAGCCGCCTTGATTCCTTCGGCCTGATCCCATTTGGCCGCCCATCCTGCCCATGCCGCCGGTGGAAACGGGCTCGTATCCTTTATCCACACTCACCCTTCTCGGATAGCTGTTTCTGTCCACGGATGCCGTCCGCAGGGCAGGTATTACATTGCCGCCCCGGACCAGGCGAACCATATTTTTCACCCGTCTGGCATCCCCCTGGGGGCCGCGGCCGATCTGGGAACTGCCCTGTTTGGGATCGCTTCGCTGGGCTCCTGCGCCGTGGACATCCATAACCCGGCCGTGCATCTGTCCCATGGCCCGGCCAAAGCAGACCGTGACGGCGGAACTCCCGGGCCGTGGCCCGTCGTTGAGTGAGGTGCCGGTCCAGTAATGGGCGAAATCCCTCTGGCTGGCTTCATTGGTGATGACGGTGGCGGAAAATACAGGGTCAATGGCAGCCGAGTTCGTGGTATCCGGCGACCGGGTGTAGTCAACGATATACTGGAGTTCCTTGGCATTGGGCAGCCGCCAGTCCGAGTAGCCGCCGAAGGTGGCGGATGCTGCATAGGCCAGGGCCTCCTGCCAGGTCATGGTGGTGCCGGAGTCCGCCTGCATCCAGGTCAGGCCGGTGGCCCGGTCGGTGACGGTGCCGTTTCCGTTGTCCCGGAACTGGTTATACCCGTATGCCTTGCCCCGGACAAACCGGACGTAAAATTTTTTCTCTCCCCTGGGACCCATTCTGCCGTAACCGTATCCTTTGATCCGGCCGTCGGCAAAGTTTACCCCGAACAGGGTGGGATTGCCGTTCATGGTGGTGTGGACATAGGTGGTGGCGGACAGCCACTGGGCGTCTATGTATCGTTCGCCGTTTTTCGTATCCCCGTATTTGAAGTTGAAATAATCCGTATTGATATAGGGGATGGCCGTGGCAATTCTGGTCCCTGAACTGCCCGGCCGCATCATCCCTGTGTTGCCGGAAAAGTTTATCAGGGAGTAGAGTTCTTTAATGTTTGGCACCCGCCAGTCCGTATATCCGCCAAGGGTCATCTGCCGGGCCATCCGCTTGGCTTCATCCAGGGATACTTTGCGGGGGTCAACGGCCCTGAACCACATAAGACCTGTGACCAGATCGGTGACCGTGCCGTCCCCGTTGTCCCGGTAGGCCATGGGTGTTGAACGATAGTTGCCGTCCTGGCCGAAAAAAAGCTGTCCCTTGCCCGGGCATGTCATGGTGCCTGCGTTGTTAAAGCAGGCGGTCTGGCCCGTGTCCGTCATGGGGGTGGGGGCGCCTGCGGCCGCTGCCGAAACAAAAAGGCCGAGCAGAAAAAGACCATAGAAGACGGCCGTTGCTGTCAGCCGCTGTCCGGTCCCGGAAATCAAGTTGCGTATGGATGTCATGATATCCTCCGATTGGGGAAAATTATTATCTGTACCCAATATACCGGACAAATATGAAGATACCGTGTAGACAAACGGTAGAACTTCGGTTGATTATTCCCTGTTGATCCGGTGTTAAACCGGCGCTTCCTCTTCCTGTTTTTCCGGAGAAAGATGGGCCTCTTCATCCGGTGCCGCCGATGTGATGTAGGTATGGGCGATATGGGCGGAATAAAGCACGATCTGCTTCATGAGATCCATGAGTTCCAGGTGGATGTCATGGGTCTCAACAGCATTTTCGTTTTTCAGGATGATCCGTTCCAGGTGCCTTGCCCGGTAAACCGATTCCAGGTCCAGATACTTGCGTTCCCCCTTCATGATTTTCAGGGCAAGGTCCGTATTGGGTTCGTTCAGCCCGGCCTGGAGCAGGCGGATCTGCTTTCTTACCTTGCCGTGGTAGATCAAAAGTTCTTCTTTGCCCTCCAGGGAGAAATCATAGTTGAGCTGCTTTTTTTTTGTGATCAGGGGCAGCATGTTCCGGTGGATGGTGTCGCCGATGGCCTCCATATCCTTGACGATGGACATCATGCCGAATACTTCTTTTGCCTGGACCGCCGTGATGTTGCCCTGGGCAATCCGGGTCAGGTAGCGGATGAGTTCTTTTTGAAGAAAATCGATTTTTTCTTCTCGCAGATCCAGCCCCTGCATCAGGGTAAGCTTGGGGTGATAGGTGTCATACCGGGGGATTTCCCTGAGCAGCATCTGCCGCTCCTCCCGGCTCATATCCGGGGTGGCGATATGGCGTTGGTCAGACAGGAACGGGATGATCACCGCATCCAGCATCCGCCCTAATAGTCTTGCCATCCGGGCCATCTCCGCCCGGGCCAGATCAATGGCCAAAGAGGGCGTCCCCAGCACCGCATTTTCAATGTACATGGTTTTAATGGCCTTGGAGGTATCCGTCTCTCGGTCCGGATAAATGCGGTAAATCAGTTTCGCAAACACCGGGGTAAAGGGCAGGAACACAAGACCCATGGTGACGTTGAGAAGGGTATGGGCATTGGCCAGGTTCCGGGCGGTACCGGTACCAAAGTAGCTTCCCAGCCCTATCACAAGCTGTGAAAAAGTGGGAATCCAGAAGATAAACAACCCGATGCCGGCCACCTTGAACAGCACATGGGCCAGGGCCACCCGCTTGGCCTCCCTGGATGCCCCGATCCCGGCCAGCACCGCCGTCACGCAGGTTCCGATATTGGCCCCGAAGATCACGGGAATTCCTGCCACAAGGGTAATCAATCCCTCCTGGGCCAGGACGATCAAGACTCCTGTGGTGGCGCTGCTGCTCTGCACCAGCGCCGTGAACACCGCCCCCACCGCAATGCCGGCCAGGGGATGCGCCATATTCTGCATCAGATTAATAAAGGGCGGATAGCTGCGCAGCGGATTCATGGCATCGCTCATCAGCTTCATGCCGAAAAAAAGGATGCCGAACCCCAGGATAATATCCCCCACCGACCGTACCTTCCCGGTCCTGCCCATTGTCTTCACCAGAAATCCGATTGCCAGCATCAGCAGGGCATAGTCCGTCAGTTTGAAGGCCACCATCTGTGCCGTCACCGTGGTGCCGATGTCCGCTCCCAGGATCACCCCCAGGGATTGTGACAGCGTCAGCAGCCCGGCCTGGACAAAGCTCACCAGCATCACGGTGGTGGCGGAAGATGACTGGATCACCATGGTGACAAACGCCCCCACCACCATGGCCACCACCCGGTTCTGGGTCAGGGAGGTCAGGATTGACCGCATCTTGTTACCCGCGGTCCGCTTCATTCCCGTACTCATCTTGTCCATCCCGTACAGGAACAGCGCCAGTCCGCCGGCCATTTCAAAACTGAGCATCAGCCAGTCAATATCCATCGGCCCGGTGGCTACCCCGGCCCGCACAGAGGCAATCAGGGGTGTCAGACAAATCAGACATATCAGAAATAAGGCCGAAGCCGGAAGTCTCATAAAACCCATCCAGTAAAAGGTTAGCGTTCAGCACGTATGTCGAATATACCGTGAATGAACGTACTCAGCCAGAATATTTTCAGGCTGTTCGCCGGGATGCGCGATTAAAAGAGCGACCCTGACTGCTTAATAGACTGGATTTGTTTTAATTTGGTAGAATAATTGCTTTTTATTTTTATTTTTTGTAACTTGGATACAGTCTCATTCACAATACCGTTCAAAACGTGCAAGAAAAGAGTAGGTATAACAAGGCATGCTCGCCTAAATGCTGGGGATGTCATTGTGATTCATACAAACTGTGGCACATTGGAATGATGAAAAAGTGGACAATCATTTATAGGTCAGGCCGGCAACTGCTGCCCAGTCTGCTAATCGCCGGAATCCTCTTGGGGGTCTGCGGGCCGGCTGCGAACGTGCGAGGAGCCGAACAGGGCAACATCGTCATCGTGGCCAGCACCGAGAGTCCCCCCTACCGGATGTTTGAAAATGGTCCGCCCAGAGGTGTTTTTATAGACATTTTAGAGGCCGTGCTTCAGCAGGCAAACTTGACGCCACACTATCACGTTCTACCGTTCAAGCGCTGCCTGGCCGAGTTAAAAACAGGCAAGTCGGATCTGTTCATTGGTCTTTTCTACCGGCCTGAGCGGGAAGCGTACGTTATTTACTTGAAACCTACAATCGCACCATATGTCACAAAGGTGTTCTATCTGAAAAAGGACCTTGCCCGGCAAATCCAGAAGTGGGAAGACCTTTACCGGTTTAAAATTGGCATCCGTGCCGGTTATAAACACCACCCGGATTTCGACACTGACCAAAGGATACAAAAATATGAAGTGACCACCGAAGAGCAGAGTTTCCACATGCTGGCCATCGATCGTATCGATGCTGTACTCATCACCGAAGAAACAGGTGCTTATCTTATTGAAAAGCTGGAATATGCGGACCGGTTTGCGACGGCCCCGCTGCGACTTGAAAGTGATAACCCGGCCTACATCGTCATGTCCCGTAACTCCAGGTTGACGCCGCACATCGAAAAACTCGAAACAGCCATTGCTAAAATAGTGGCCAATGGCACAGTGGATGCCATACGCCAAAAGTATCTCAGGCACAAATAGGAACTTGGCTTTTTAGGATCCAAAGAAGTACCAGAGAATTAATTGTCCGGCCGGCAGTTTAAAGCCGGCAGTTAGACTTCATCAATTAGACCCAAAACAAGCGCATTTATAAAAATAATGGGCTCATCCCCGCCTATTTAGAAATCCATATTGAGTAATTTTTTTCTGGAGGCCAGACCCTTTCAGAAAATC
>CAJWHT010000129.1 GCA_913041495.1 uncultured Desulfobacteraceae bacterium
AGTATCATCGTTGACCACGACGGTATGCCCGGCCTGTTCAAGACCGGCATCCAGACCGGCCTTCGCATGAACTACATGCAGATCGATCACGGTGTAACCATCCTGGCCACCGGCGCCCTTGCCAACCGGCCTGACGAATACGGCTTAGGCTCCCAGGGCAACGTGATGACCCAGCTGGAACTGGACAGCCTCCTGGAAGAGGATGAGGAAAAAATCAAATCCATGGAACAGGTGGTGATGATCCAGTGTGTGGGGTCCAGAGAACCCGGCAATCCCAACTGCTCCCGGATCTGCTGTCAGGCAGCCATGAAAAACGCCCTGCGCCTCAAGGCCATCAACCCGGAGATCCAGGTGTTCGTCCTTTACCGCGACATCCGCACCTACGGATTCATGGAAGACTACTATCGCGAAGCCAGGGATAAAGGGGTCAAGTTCATCCGCTTTAACCTGGACAACAAACCCACGGTGCGTGAAGAAGAGGGCAAGGCTGTTGTTCGTGTCCATGACTTTATCCTGGGCCAGGATATCGATATCGAAGCCGATGTGGTGGCTCTGAGCACAGGACTTGTGGCAGACGACGAAACCACCGAAGATTTGGCCATCACTTTCCATATCCCAAGAACCCTGGACAACTACTTCCAGGAAGACCACGTGAAACTGCGTCCGGTGGATATGGCCCTGCGCGGCTTCTTTGTGGCCGGTACCGCCCATTCTCCCAAGATCATCCGGGAAAGCGTGACCCAGGCCCTGGCCGTTGCCGGCCGTGCCCGAACCATGCTGGCCAAAAAGGAGATCAATCTGGGGGCCGCAGTGGCCAAGGTTGACGGTAAAAAATGCGCCACCTGTCTGGTCTGTGTTCGCGCCTGTCCCTTTGATATCCCCTTTATCAACCAGGATAGGTACTCCGAGATCGATCCGGCCAAGTGTCACGGCTGCGGCGTCTGTGTGGGTGAATGTCCCGCCAAGGCCATCCAGCTGGCAGCTTACGAAGACGACCAGATCCTGGCCAAATTAGATGGATTATTTGAGAGGTATAACTAATGGAAAATTTTGAACCGGAAATCGTGGCATTCTGCTGCCACTACTGCGCATATACGGCGGCTGATATGGCCGGCAGCAAGCGGATATCCTATCCGTCCAACGTAAAGATCATCCGGGTTCCCTGTACGGGGAAGGTTGATGCCATCCATCTGATGAAAGCCCTGGAAAAAGGTGCTGACGGTGTGTATGTGGCCGGATGCCTGGAAGGAGATTGTCACTTTAAAAACGGCAATCTTCGGGCCAAGGCCCGTGTGGCAAGAGTACAAAAGTTCCTGGAAGACCTGGGATGGGAAACCGAGCGGGTGGAAATGCTTAACATGTCTGCGGGCATGGGCGAGCACTTTGCCAAAACCGCACGGGAGTTCACTGAAAAAATCAAAACTTTGGGCCCGAATCCTGTTAAAGAGGTTAAAACAGCAAGCAAGGCCGTCTAAACATTTTAAGGATAATTTGGAGATAAGACATGATAACTGCAGAACAAAAACCCATACAGGAAATTATCGGGTACATCGCGCCCTATGGCAAGATTCTTCTGGTCGGTTGCAACGAGTGTGTAACCGTATGCGCGGCAGGCGGCAGAAAAGAAGTGGGGCTTTTGGCCTCCGCCCTTCACCTGAACAGCCTTAAACAGGGCAAGACCATCGACATCAAGGAAATCACCCTGGAACGCCAGTGTGATCCTGAGTATGTGGAAGAACTGATCTCCTACATCAACGATGTGGATGCGGTTGTTTCCATGGCCTGCGGCTGCGGCGTACAGACCATTGCCGGCCGGTACAACACGCCGGTTTTTCCTGCTGTGAACACCAAGTTCATGGGCGCGTCCAAGTCCCAGGGTATCTGGGAAGAACGCTGCCAGGGCTGCGGCGACTGCATGCTGGGCATCACCGGCGGCATCTGCCCCGTGGCACGCTGCTCCAAGAGCCTTCTCAACGGCCCCTGCGGCGGCACTTCCGCCGGCCAGTGCGAAATCGGTCCGGATACGGACTGTGCATGGCGTCTGATTTGGGAAAGACTTGTGGAACTGGGCATCCAGGACCGTTACGAAGAACTGAACGAAGCAAAAGACTGGCGTCCCGCAGGCGGTGCAGGCCCCAGAAGAATCATCAGGGAGGACTTGGCATAATGAAAACTGAAAGCAGACTTGAAAAGGTATTTGCAGCCGGACACATCGCAGTCACTTCCGAGGTGGGTCCTCCCCGGGGGTGTGATGTCGATATCGTTGAGAAAAAAGCCAACATGATCAAGGACCATGTGGACGGCATCAACATTACAGACAACCAGACCGCCATGGTCAGAATGTCTTCCATCGCCGGCGCCGTCATTGTCAAAAATATGGGCCTTGACCCCATCATCCAGATGGTGGCCCGGGACAGAAACCGATTGGCCATGCAGGCCGACATCATCGGTGCTTACTCCCTGGGCATCAACACCATGCTCTGCCTCTCCGGGGACCATCCCAAGTTTGGTGATCATCCCACGGCCAAGGCGGTGTATGACGTCGACTCCGTGAACATGATCAAAATGGTTACCGACATGAGAGATACCGGTAAATTCCAGGGTGGCGCAGACATTAAAATGCCTCCCAAGATGTTCGTGGGTGCGGCAGCCAACCCCTTTGCCGACCCGTTTGAACTGCGCGTGGCCCGCCTGGCCAAAAAAGCCAAAGCAGGTGTTGATTTTATCCAGACCCAGTGTATATTCAACATGGACAAGTTTGAAACATGGATGAAAGGTGTCTGCGACCGCGGCCTGGACAAAGAAGTAAAGATCCTTGCCGGCATCACCCCCATGAAGTCCGTTGGCATGGCACGGTACATGAAGAATAAGGTGCCCGGAATGGATGTACCCGATGAGGTCATCAAACGCCTGGAAGGGGTTTCCAAGGAACAGCAGCCTGAAGAGGGCATTAAAATGGCCATCGAACAGATGGAGCGCATGAAAGAAATCCCCGGTGTGGCAGGGTTCCATATCATGGCCATTGAATGGGAAGAAAGGGTGGCCGAGATTGTGGAAGGGGCTGGATTATATCCCCGTCCTCAGGTATAACTGCCGGGCAGGCCGTGGGTCGTTCACGTCCTGCCCACAATAAAATTGAAAAGCCATCATTGATTTGCATGCGGCTTTCATATAAAAGGCAAAGGTGAAAGTTCTTTTGTTCGTCCAATACAAGGAGATTTTCATATGAGTGAAAACAAACTGGTTTTAGTTGTTGATGATGATCCGGATCTGGTGGAAGCCGTATCCATGAAGCTGGAAGCCAAATCTTATAAAGTGGAAAAAGCCTATGACGGTGTTGAAGCCATGGAGAAGATTGGCGCGGAAAAACCCGCACTGGTGATCCTGGATGTAATGATGCCCCGTAAAAACGGTTGGGAAGTCTGCGAAGAAATCAAAACCGATGACGGGCTCAAAGATATTGTGGTGGTGCTGCTGACAGCTGTTGCCGATTCTGTCAAAACCACCTCCTACACCCATCACGACGGTAAAACCACCCTTGCCGACGACTACGTACCCAAGCCCATTGACCTGGATGCGTTGATGGAAATCGTTGAGGACCACTGCGGATAAGCTTTTTCCGCGGTCGTCAACCAAAGACGGGGCTTTTGGGTCCCGTCTTTTAGCGCCTTTAGGCGACTGGTTTAGATATCTGGTGCCGGACCGGGGCTTCGGGCTCCGGCCCGGTTATCGTTTGTCTTTTCTGCGCTACGCAGATCCGGCGGCCGGGTGCGTCCACGACACCCATGAGCGCCATTAGAATCAACGGCATACGGGTGGGGCACCAGATGTTCCATTGCCGGCAGTACCCGGAAGGATCGGCATCCGGTGATCTGCTGACGCACAGCCTTGCCCGTAACAAATTAAACCTGCCCTGTATCGGGCTGGAACACACTGATTTCGGCCATGCCCTGTCATGCTGTCTTGAAGGAGAGGTGCCTTCAGGTCACCCCGAGCAGGCGGTGTGCATGATCTCCGTATACCCCCACGGTTCCAAATCCGCGACCCTGGGATATCTGCTGGCCCTTTTCGGCCGACATGGCATCCCTTTTTTATACATGGTCTCCTCCAATGCCATGATATCCTTTGTGGTGAATCAAGCGGAAAAAGCCCGGGTCCTGACCATGCTGGAGCAGACCTTTGATCTGCCCCCCACCCACACCCCTTACGAACCGTCATTCCAGGAAGAAACCGTTGAATTTGTGAAGAAACGCTACCAGGAAACCCGTGCGTACTTCCAGGAAAAGCGGATTAAAACCTATGGGTTTTCCCTGGCTTCGGGCCTGGAATTGATTTGTGTCTCCTGCGGCCGGGACGGGCTTGAGGTTGCTGGAACCGCCATCCAGGACCTGGATGCCAGGTTTGATTTTGGCATGGCCATGGTTCATGGGGAAACCTGCCACTTTTACTGTCTTACCCGGGCCGAGACAAAAGTTTCACTGCCGGCGGAACAGTCCACCGCGTTCCGGGTTGAATCGGGCACTGCAGATCTGGTGACCTTTCACGGCCCCCATTTCGGCGACCGGTTCGGCATCTTCAATGCCGCCGCAGTCTGCCTGGATGTGGCCGGCCTTGATCTGACACTTGCCGGATGCACCGGTGCCAGTGTCAGTCTGGTGCTACCCGAAGGGCAGGGGGAGGTGTCGCTGCCTGCCCTTGAAAAAGGATTTGAAACCCCATGACCCAAACACCTGCAACGTCGCCGGACAGCCCGGTTGACCAGTATGCCGAAGATGAACTCTTCTGGCGGACCCGGTTGTTTGATTCCCTGTCCTACCCTTCCGTAATCATTAATCCGGACCGCACCGTGGTGGGGGCCAATAAAAAATTTTTGAACATCTATGCCCTCAAGCTTACAGATATTGTGGGTAAAAAATGTTTTCATTCCTTCTTATACAAAGATACGCCCTGTGACTCCGAAGACTGCCCTATCGCCAAGGTTCTCAGGCACAAGGATGTTGAATCCTACACGGTTAAACGTCAGTACCGGTGGGAAGAGCGCGTGTTTTCTCCCATTTTTGGCGATGACGGAGAGGTGGCATATATTATTTCCAGCATCCGGGATGTCACCCGGACCAAATCCCTGGAAAACCAGCTCATCGGGGTGAAGGAGTTTATCAGCCGCGTCATCTATTCCTCGGCGTCTGCCATTGTGGCAGCGGACCGCCAGGGCAATATCGAACTGATGAACTCCGTGGCCAAAGAGCTGTTTGCCATCGGAGAGGGCAGCAAAATTTCCCATGTGGAGCAGCTTTACCCGCCGGGTAAGGCCAAAGAAATCATGCGGATGCTCAGGGACGAAAAGATCGGCGGCAAAGGGAAGCTGATCATTCCACGGACCACCATTCTCAACGCTAAAGGAAAGCGCATAGAGGTGGAGATGTCCGCGGCCATCATTTACGATGACAAGGGAGACGAGTCCGCCACCATGGCCATTTATAATGACCTCAAGGACAAGCTCAAGGTGGAGCAGGAACTTCGTATGACCCAGAAACAACTGGCCCAGTCCGAGAAAATGGCCTCCATCGGACAGCTGGCTGCCGGGGTGGCCCATGAGATCAACAATCCCCTCACCGGTGTCCTCTTTTATGCCAGTTTGCTGCTGGAGCGCAGCGACCTGGCCGATGATGCCAAAGAAGACTTGGGCTATATCGTTGAGGATGCGGAGCGGTGTCGGAACATCGTTAAAAGCCTTCTGGTGTACAGCCGGAGCACCGACTCCAATAAGAATATCGTCCAGATCAACGAGGTGGTGGAAAAGAGCCTCAAACTCATCCGCGACCAGAAAAAATTCCAGAATATACGGATCAAGCGGTATCTGGCCGACGACATGATGATGATCAATGCAGATACCAATAAATTGAACCAGGTCCTGATCAACCTGGTGATGAACGCAGCCGATGCCATCGAAGGGGAAGGCACCATCAGCCTGTATACCCACCGGGACAAGACCATCAAAAAGGTGTTCCTTGAGGTGAAAGATACGGGAAAAGGCATTCCCCACCAGAACCTGTCCAGGATTTTCGATCCTTTTTTCACCACCAAAGAGGTGGGTAAAAGTACGGGGTTGGGCCTGAGTATTGTCTATGGCATCATAGAAGAGCACGGCGGAAAGATCAGCGTGAAAAAAACCGGCACCAAAGGCACCACATTTATCATTGAGTTTCCCATGTATGTTCCTGAGCAGGACGGGATGGCCTTTTGCCCTTCGGGCGGCGGTGACGGCGACACGATTTATTAATGAAACACCTAACGATATTTCAGAAAAGATTGATATAATGCACGACATAAGTTCCAACGGCAGCCACCCCTCGGACCCCATCATCCAGGGGGAGCCGGTTTCCCTAAAGCAGATGGTTGAGGATGTCTTTTTTACCCCCAGGGTCCTTGTGGTAGACGACGAAAAACGGATCAGGCATGCCTGCAGGCGGATGCTGGTTTCCGAGGGCTGCGAAGTAAAAGAGGCGTCCAACGGCCGTGACGGTCTTGAGATGATCAATGCGTCCCACTATGACATTGTTTTGCTTGACCTGATGATGCCCGGGATTTCTGGAATGGAGGTGCTTTCCCAGATCAAAGCCCATCATCCGGATACCGTGATCATCGTCATTACCGGATACGCTACCCTTGAACACTCCATCGAAACCATGAAGAAGGGGGCATTCGATTTTCTGTCCAAGCCCTTCAGTCCCCAGGAACTGCGGGTGATCATTACAAAGGCTCTGGAATTCATCCGGACCCTCCAGGACATCTCCACGGAAAAGTCCCGGATGCGCGTGATGATAGATACCTTAAGGGACGGGGTGCTGACCACGGATCACCAGAAAAGAATCGCGCTTGCAAATCCTGCGTTTTTAAGGATGATCGGGGTGAGACAGCGCAAGGTCATCGGACAGGATATCGCCAAGGTCATCCAGGAACCGGTCATCCTCTCCATGATTGAAGAGGCCAACAACCAGCCGGAAGGGGCTCACGCTGAACTGACGGAGGAAATCACCATCCCTGCGGGCAATGATCAGGATGATATCATCATCGGCATCCGCTGTATCCCGTTTCGGGACCGCCTCAACCGGAACCTTGGCACTGTTACCATGTTCCATGACATCACAGCCTTAAAGAAACATGACCAGATCAAATCCGATTTTGTTTCCATGGTGGCCCACGAGATCAAAAGCCCTCTAAATTCCATTCTTATGCAGCTCAAGGTGGTGCAGGACGGCCTGGCAGGTGATCTGACCGACAAACAAAAAGAAATCCTTGAACGCAGTTCTCTCAAGCTGACTTCGCTCACCGAACTTGCAACCGAACTTCTGGATTTGTCAAAAATTGAATCCGGGCTGATCAACCAGGACAGGGAAGCCCTGACCCCCTGCGAGCTGATTCGGGAGCATGTGGCCCTGTACCAGGACCGGGCCGGGGAGAAGAACATCACCCTGACAGCCCGGGACGGCGGAGATGATATCACGGTCATGGCCAACCGGAACAATATGGAAGAGGTACTGTCCAACCTGATTTCAAACGCCATCCGCTACACCCCGGACCAGGGGTGTGTGGATGTCTGGGTGGAACAGGATGATGACACTGTGCGCCTCCATGTGAAAGATACAGGTTTTGGCATCCCCAAAGAGAACCTGGACCAGATCTGGGACAAGTTTTTCCGTGTGAAAAATGAAAAGACACGGTTTATCAACGGCACGGGGTTAGGCCTTGCCATTGTCAAACGCATTGTGGACGCCCACCACGGGGAGATTCTGGTGGATTCCGAAGTGGACAAGGGGACCGAGTTCACGGTGTGCCTGCCCAAGGCGGACTATCATATTTAGGCCTATGGCCTAAAAAAACAATTTCTTTTGCCAGGGTATTGGTGTTGCCAAATGGCCGGGAAACTGGCAGAATGGCATATCTGTGTAGGAACATACCGATACGGTATCCAAGGATTTCCCGTGGGGAAAATATCCTGTTTCACCGATCCGTTTTTATTCTTTTTTTGTTTGCTTTAATGTTCACAACCCCAACATGAAGGAGGAAAAATTATGTTTTGCTTCCAGTGTCAGGAAACGGCAAGGGGAACCGGCTGCACTGTCCGGGGCGTCTGCGGCAAAGAAGAGATAACGGCAAACCTTCAGGATCTTATTATTTTTCACTGCAAGGGGATCGCCGTTCTGGCCAAAACGGGAAAGGCGGTTGGGATCGACCGCATTGAAAAAGCAGGTCAGGTCATCACCCATGCCCTGTTTACCACCATTACCAATGCCAACTTTGACAATGAAGCGCTGGTGGCGTGCGTCAAATTCATCCAGTCCTTTAAACAGGGCCTGCTTTCATCTCTGGGGAGCCAACTTCCCGAAGGGATTCATGACTCCGCACTGTATTTAAGCGACGATGAGGCCGGGTTCGATGAAAAAGCAAAGACCGTAGGTATACTTGCAACGGAGAATGAGGATGTGCGTTCCCTGCGCGAAACCGTGGTTTTCGGATGCAAAGGAATCTCTGCCTATGCCCACCACGCTGCCATGTTGGGATTTGAGAAAAAGCAAATTTACGATCAACTGGTGGAAAGCATGGCATCGGTCACAGAAGACCTTTCCGTTGACGATATGGTCGCCATGGTGATGAAAACCGGAGAAAACGCGGTGGCTACTATGGCGCTGCTTGATGAGGCCAACACCACCACCTACGGTCATCCTGAATTGTCTGAGGTGAACCTGGGCGTGGGCACAAACCCCGGTATTCTGGTGAGCGGACACGATCTTAGGGATCTCAAGGAGCTTCTCATTCAAACCGAAGGCCAGGGCATTGATGTCTATACCCACAGCGAGATGCTTCCGGCCCACTATTATCCGGAGTTGAAAAAATATGCCCATCTGAAGGGGAACTACGGCAGTTCCTGGTGGCACCAGAATAAGGACTTTGAAAGCTTTAAGGGCGCTGTCCTCATGACCACCAACTGCGTGATTCCCGTCCGCAAAAACAATACCTATGCAGACCGCCTTTTTACCACCGGTGCTGCGGGATATCCCGGGGCAGTCCATATAGCCGACAGGCACGACGGCACTGCCAAGGATTTTTCCGCGGTGATCGCCAAGGCAAAGCAGTGTCCCCCGCCGGAAGAAATAGAAACCGGAACCATCGTGGGCGGATTTGCCCATAATCAGGTGATGGCCCTGGCGGACAAGGTGATCGAAGCGGTCAAATCGGGTGCCATAAAGCGGTTTATCGTCATGGGCGGCTGCGACGGGCGGATGAAGGACCGGTCTTACTTTACGGATGTTGCTGAACAATTACCCCGGGATACGGTGATCCTCACGGCAGGCTGTGCCAAATACCGTTACAACAAACTGGATCTGGGGGATATCGGCGGTATTCCACGGGTGCTGGATGCAGGGCAGTGCAACGATTGCTATTCACTTGCCGTGATCGCCATGAAATTAAGGGATGCTTTCGGCCTTTCGCATATCAATGAGCTGCCCCTGTCCTTTGACATCGGCTGGTACGAGCAAAAGGCCGTGGCTGTTCTTTTAGCCCTGCTTTCACTGGGGGTGAAGGGAATCCGGCTGGGGCCCACACTGCCGGCGTTTATTTCTCCCACGGTTCTAAATGTCCTGGTGGAAAAATTCGACATCAAACCCACCGGGGAAGTTGAGGCGGATATTGCCGCAATGATGGCCGGAAACTAAGCACCTGCTGACCCATCGCCGCCGTTTTGCCTTTCGGGAGAGCGGCGGCTTTTAAATTTTACTTTCCTTTTCACTCCTCTTTTTGATCCTGACGTTTCATATCAATGTACCAGTCTTGAGTCCCATAGGTGTCATCCAGGCATTGCGGGCACATCCCGTGGCTGAAAGAGGCATCGGAATGGTTTGAAATGTAGGATTCAATGTAATTCCAGTCCCCTTGATCATCTCTTATTTTTTTACAGCGGCTGCAAATGGGAAGGATCCCTTTCAAGGTTTTTATCTCTTCCAGCGCCTGTTCAAGTTTTTTCAGATATTGTTCTTTTTCGATTTCCAGCCTTTTTCTTTCGGTAATATCCCGGACAAAGATCAGGCTTGCCGGCTGATTGTCCCAGTCTATCTTTACACCGCGGACATCAACCCATATCGTATCCCCATTTTTGGTAAGGGCCCTGTGGGTGTAATTTGAAAACAGATCCTCCCCCGTTAACCTGCGGCTGGCCATGTCCGTGACAAGCGGTCTGTCTTCAGGATGTATGATATCTATGAAGGGCATATCCCGAAGTTCTTTACCGGAATAGCCTATAAGACGTTCCGTGGCCGGATTGGCCAGAATAATCGCTTTATTCTGGGTGATGAAGATCGGATCGATGGCATTGTTAAATAAGCTTTTATACTTCTGCTTATTTTTAAACAATGCGGCTTGTGCCTGCTTGAATTTTGAAATATCCCTTACCACAGCAAGAAAGCCCTCAACCCGGCCGTTATCCACATGCGGCAGGTAATGTGCCTGGAAGTGAAATGGGGTGCCATCGGGAAGCGGGATCTGGCCCTCATAATTTTGCTCTTCCCCTGAAAGGGCTGCCAGGTGCCTTAAGGCAATTTTTTCATATGCGGCTTTACCTATCACTTTTTTTGGGTGCAGGCCGATCATTTCACCCGGGGTAAGCTTGAAAAACCTGAGGTAGGACTGATTCGCAAATTCAAATACATGGTCTTTGTTTATGTAGGAGATCAGGTCCGGCAGCATGTCCAAAAGGTTTTCGAAAAAAAAGGGGGATCTTTTGAATTGTGCGATAAGTGTTTTTAGATCATCCGATGTCCATTGCGCCGTCATAGGCCCCCTTTGCTTGGCGAAATTAAAGGTTTCGCCAATGAGCACCACCCCATTGTAAAGAACAGAACGGCGACTCGTTACTGTGAATTGTAATCGTATGAAAAGATTTTAAATCAAGGTATCCAAAAAATCAATACGCTTAAACACCCACAGGGCCGGCCGGAAGATTTAAAGCCGGCTCTGTGTCATTCTGACGAAATTCAGGGTCTGCCTAGTTTAAGGTGAACCTGCCCATCAGTTCATTCAGGTGATCTGCAAGTTTGGATAATTCAGTGGCAGAGGTATTCACCTGCCCTTGCCGCCTCAATGGTGCGTTGAGCGCCAGAAGGTTGGTTTGCTCCGAGTTTGCCGCCATTTGTTGGGAAACTGCGGATAATTCGGTGGAAGATGAGGTCAAGGTCTGAATCCCCCTGAGATATCCGTGAACATCCGGGACAGGTTCTGTGCCATTAATTGAGTTTCATATTGCTTGGCATTGGGTTATACGTTTCGGCTATTATTTTTTGGTTATGAATTCTGTTTTTTGGGGTAGATACGGCAGGATATGTGCTTAAAATTTCTATAAAGCGTTTTGTGTTTTATTTCATAGTGTTATATTGGGGTTGGTCTTGTGTGATAGGGTGGGTACCCGGGGATATTCCTAAAAATAGGAATCTTATTGTTCCTGTTTCCAGGAATGGACACCCCCATGGATTTTAATATTTTTACTTGTCACGGACAGGGGAAAAAACATATATCTCAGTGTTAAACGGTAAGGACGATACTCACGACAATATCCGCAAAAGGGTCATCAGTGGAAAACGACAGCAAAGTAGAGAAAATTGAACGGCTGAACCTGGTGCTGAACGCCATCCGGGAGGTGGGACGGCTGCTGGTCATTGAAAATGACAGGACCCGGCTGATCAAGGGCATCTGCGATATTCTTGTGGACCGGCGGGGATACTACAACGCCTGGATCGGACTCTTTGACGAAGACCAGAATGTATATCTCATGGCGGACTCCGGGTTTGACGGTCGGTTTGAGGTGATGAAAGAAAAGCTTGCGGCCCGGGAATTTGCCCGGTGCATCCAAAAGACCATGGCATCCCGGGAGGTGTTTTCCGTTGAAGACCCTGTGGTGGAATGCTCGGCCTGTGTGCTGGCGGAAAATTACGTGGACCGGGGGGCCATTGCCGTGGCCCTGGCCCTGGCAGAGACCCAGTACGGCTTCATGGTATTGTCCACCCCCAAACGCCTGGCCATGGATGAGACGGAAAAGAGCATCATCAAAGAGGTGGCCGACGATATCGCCATGGGGCTTTACCGTCTGGACCTGGAAGAGGAACGGCAACTGGCTGAAAAGGCCATGGAACAGAGCCGTGCCCGGTTTAAAACTCTCATCGACAATTCCCTTAACTACATCTCCATCATCCAGGATCACGCCATCGTCCATAAGAGCCACGGCCTTAGAAAGATCCACCGTCTAATGGACCAGGTGTTTGAACCTCCCGAATTCCTGAAGGTGTACGAGGGGGACCGGGAGCGGATCAAGCAAAAGTACCTGGATCTGGCTGCCGGCAGGATTGACAGTATTGAGGCGGATTTTCAGTACTACCCGGTGCTGGACGGCAGCGAAAATGCCGAGTTGCGCTGGGCCCTGATTTCGGCCACCCGAATCGACTACCTCGGGGTGGAGTCCGTACTCACGAATATTATGGACATCACCGATTCCAAAGAGGTCCAGAGTTTTTTAAGGATCCAGGACAAGATGACATCTCTTGGGCGTGTGACAGCCGGAATCGCCCATGAAATCAGGAACCCCCTGTCCGGCATCTACATCTATCTTAAGGCCTTAAAGCAGATCTACAACCATATGGGGGACATCACCAAGGTGCTCTCCATCATTGACAAAATCGAGCTGGCCTCCAATAAGATCGAGTCCATTATCCAGCGGGTGATGGATTTTTCAAAACCCAGCCGGCCCCAGTTTGTGATGGCGGATCTCAATCATTATATTGACGAGGTGACCAAACTGACGGCCGTGACCCTGAGAAAGAGCAATATCCGCCTGGTCAAGCACCTGGCACAGGATCTTCCGGAATGCTGGGCCGAACCCCATCTGATAGAACAGGTCATCCTCAACCTGGTGACCAATGCGGCCGAGGCCATGAAAGAGATGGACGCAGATAAACGCATCGAACTGACCACCGGTTTGTCAGAGACGAAAGAGAGCATTCTCATTCGGGTCCGGGACAACGGCCCCGGTATTCCCCATGCCCATCAATCCAAGATATTTGACCCGTTTTACACCACCAAAACCAACTCCTCAGGCATCGGGCTTTCCATCTGCCACCGGATTATCCTGGATCACGGCGGCACCCTGAAATTCAACGCCGGGAGCGGGCAGGGAGCCGAGTTCCTGATCACCTTGCCTCTGAGTTCACCGGAACAGGCCCCTGAATAATATGCCGGCCGGACAGGACAATCTATGATTCAATACACCATTGCCATTGTCGATGACGAAGAAACCATCCGGGATTCCCTGGAACTTGTGCTTACTCCTGCCTATACCGTGCATCTTTACGAAGATGCAGAATCATTTTTAGCATCCCTTGACAGCAGTGTGCCGGATCTGGTGCTCATGGATATCGGCCTGCCCGTGATGAGCGGGATTGAAGCCCTGGAACGGCTCAAGGCTGACCATCCGGATGTGCCGGTGATCATGATCACGGCCTACGAGGAAATTTCCATGGTCATCAGATCAATGAAAAACGGGGCCTTTGATTTCATTCTCAAGCCCATTAATCCCGATATCCTTGAGCTGACCATCCAGAAGGCCGCCGCCTCCATCGCCCTGGTAAAGGAGGTCAAGCTGCTCCAGGAAAAATATTTGAAGGAGAATGAACCCTGCTTCATCGGTGAGAGCAAAAATATCGAGAATGTCATGGATTTTATCAACATGGTCTCTAAAAGCCCGGATACCCCCATCATGATCCTGGGGGAAACCGGAACCGGCAAGGAGTTGATCGCCAAAGCCATCCATGCCAGAAGCCCGGTATTCCAGGGGCCGTTTGTGGCGGTGAACTGCTCTGCCTTTCCCGAGGAACTGCTTGAGTCCGAGTTGTTCGGCTATGAACCCGGGGCTTTTTCCGGCGCCCGGCCCCAGGGGAAAAAGGGCTTTATCGAAGAGGCGGATAAAGGCACCTTGTTCCTGGACGAGGTGGCGGATCTGAGCCCGGCCGGCCAGGCCAAGCTGCTGCGGTTTCTTGAAAGCGGGGAGTTTTATAAAGTGGGCGGCACCCGGAAGCTGACCGTGCAGACACGGGTGGTTTCCGCCACAAACAAGGATATCGAGACGCTGGTGGAAAAAGAGAAATTTCGTAAAGACCTTTACTTCAGGCTCTGCGTGGTGCGGGCGGATATTCCCTCCTTGAACCAGCGTCCGGATGACATCCTGCCCTTAGCCAAACATTTTCTTTACGAATTCAGCCGGAAATTTGACAAAGATCTCAAGGGGTTTTCCAGCGAGGCCCAAGCGCTGCTGCTGGCCCACAATTTCACCGGAAATGTACGGGAGTTGAGAAATATTGTCGAACGCAGTGCCCTGGTGGCCCGTACAGGCTTGGTTTCTGTGGCGGATCTGGGACTTCGTTCCGGAGCTGCTTTCTGCCAGGGATCAGGGCCTGGGCAGTCTTGGGATGAAGCCACTGCTGGGAGGGATGATTGCGGTTTGCAAGATGATAGTGTTGAAATTCCGGAAGCGGGGATTCATCTTACGGATCTGCTGACAGGCATTGAGCGCAGATACATGGCCCTTGCCGTGGAAAAGGCCGGGGGCAATGAGAGCCGGGCGGCCAAGCTTTTGAACATGAACCATCATACCTTCCGGTACCGCTGGAAAAAGTTGAAAACCCAATAGGTTTAAATTCTTTGGAAGGGCGGACTCACATCGACTGCCATGAAAGCGCATTCCATGGCCAAAAAAACTTTTACTGTTTTGTTAAATAATCGTAAAACCTATATCTCATATAAAAACATAATAGGCAGGACCATTTAGACTTAAGAAAGGTCCTGCACCGTTGTCTTACCTTGTTCTCAGTGCATTTTTGAATTCTTTCATAGTGGAAGGATCACAGCAATCCGGCTGCTTGACATAAGGGGTAATATCCTTTTATACAAAAATTATTACGAAGTAAATTAGATACAATAAGGTCAAAGACTTGGGCTCCATTTCGTCTCTGCCGGTTCAGGCAAAAGCCGAAACGATGCTGTGTTGAATTGTACGAAAAAAAAATCGTAACATACAAGACAAAGGCGTTTAAAAAAGAGGGGAAAATAAAATGAAAATGAATGCCACTTCAACGAGGAAAACCAGATTTGAAAGCATCGGCACATATCTGCCGGAAAAGGTGGTTTCCACAACGGAACTGATGTCTAAAGGCGAAGCCGATTTTTTTAAGCTGGTGGATCTTCAGGAGATCACCGGTATTGAAAATCGTCATGTCCGTTCCGACTGCGAAGACTCTTACACCCTGGCCATAGATGCTGCAAAAGAGTGTCTTAAAAACTCCAAATATGAGGCGCAGGATCTGGATATCATTATCTACACCGGTATCACACAGATGAAAGGCAGTGCAAAACAATTTTTGTATGAACCTGCCATGAGCCTGTATATCAAAAACACACTCGGTGCTGAATCTGCCATGAATATCGATATCTCCAACGGGTGCGCCGGCATGCTCAACGGGGTCTATATCCTGGATGCCATGATAAAATCAGGAACGGTTCGCAACGGCATGGTGGTGGACGGCGAGTGCATCACCTCTGCGGCAGAGGCGGCGATAAAAGAGATTGACAATGTCTTTGATGAACAATTTGCTTCACTCACACTGGGTGATGCCGGAGCGGCCGTCATTCTGGACGGTGCTGCCGATGATGGGGAAGGTATTGATTTTACATATTTTCTGACCGCTGCGGAGCATGCGGAACTCTGTATCGGATTACCCAGTGAACAGGGCAACGGCATCGTTATGTATACCAAGGCAAAAGAAATCCATGATGCTGCCATAGACCTGATCGCCCCCCTGCTTGATGATGCCCTGGTCAAAAATGGAAAAGATATTGATGATTTTGACTATTACCTGGCGCACCAGACATCCACAAGAGCGCTGGCATCCGGCGGACGGCGGCTGAAAAGGCATTTTGACAGGGATATCGATTTGCTCATCAACGTCCCCCAATGCGGCAACACGGCTTCCACCACCCATTTTGTGGCCCTGCACCGGTATCTGAGAGAGAATACGGTTAAAAAAGGGACAAGGATCATGTTCGCGGCTCAGGCTTCCGGACTGGTGCTGGGGTGTGTATTGGCAACGATTGGTAATATGGAGGTTTAACAATGGGCGCGGTCATTGAAGCAAACAGAGTGGAGTTCGAATCGTATACCACACACGAACTTGTCGCCACAAAACTGGGTGCCATGGATTTTTCCGTACTTGCGGCAGAAAAGTGTATCTTGGAAGCCGGGGTTGACAAAGATGACATCGATTTGCTGATCAACATCGGTACCTACCGGGAAAAAAATATCAATGAGCCCTCCATCGCCTCATTGATTCAGAAACGGTTGAAAATCGGTCTTGATCCCTATGAAGCGAAATTCGGAAAGACCTGTTTTTCCTTTGATCTGAGAAATGGTGTGGTGGGAATGCTCTCTGCCGTCCAGGTGGCAAGTGCATTGATGCAGCAGAAAATGGTCAAACTGGCGCTTATTGTTTCCGGCGATGTTCATCCGTCAAAACGCCGGACGCCGGATTTCCCTTATACACATATGGGGTCTGCAACCCTGCTTTCCTGGTCCGACGATGAGGACAAGGGGTTTGGCAAAGT
>CAJWHT010000130.1 GCA_913041495.1 uncultured Desulfobacteraceae bacterium
GCCTCCATTTAGGAGAATTTTTGCATAAAGATGGGCGTGTACTACAGTACACAGAGCTCACCAAAAAACAGCGCAACCTATTTAAAAAATTAAACATTAAGCCTCCCTCAAGAATAAAATCCATAGATTAGCCCCCTAAAAACTGTAGGCACTACACCATTTTGGAGGGATAGCTGTATCCCTTTATTGGTGGGACTTTCCAAATTTTGTGAACCTACGGCTGTCGAACAGGGGAGCAGGGATATCTTCCCCTGCTGTATCATTTCGAATATAAGAGCCGGGCGGGTTTGTAAATAGGGGGTAACGCTTATTTTCGTCGGGAAAATATCATGCCCGGGAGAACTTCCCGATCTTTTCCGGGATATCCTCCCGGAAAAGGCCGAAAAGGCATGGGGGGATCTGGTCAGAGCGGATTATTCCTTCCAGAGTTCCAGGTCGATCAGGCCCAGCTTTGCCGCATGTCGGGCCAATTCGATCACGTTATTCACATTGAGTTTCCGCATGATGTTAGAGCGGTGGTTCTCAACGGTTTTGGGGCTGATGATCAATTCCTCGGCAATTTTTTGGGAAGACATGCCCCCGGCCACCATAACCATGACTTCCTGTTCCCTGGGGGTTAAAGAATCGTAGCCTTCCACGATGGCCACCGGTTTTTTTCCCGGCAGTTCGGCCAGTTTCTTTATCACCTGATGGGATACGGACCCATCCATAAAATATTTTCCGTCAAGGGCTTGTTTGATACCTGAGATCAGCATCTCTGCCGCGGATTCCTTGGTCAGATACCCGCTGGCGCCGGCCTGGAAGGCTTTGACGATATAGTCAACCTTGGCATGCATGCTCAAAACGAGGATCTGCATGGCCTCATATGTCCCTTTAAGTTCCCGGATCAGGTCAAATCCGCTGCGGTCCGGCAGGGAAATGTCCACCAGGGAAAGATCGGGGGCCAGTTTTTTTGCAAGGGCCAGGCCCTCTGATGCCGAGCCTGCTTCACCCACAACGTCGTAGGGGCCGTCTCCCTGGATAATGGCTTTGATCCCTTCCCTGAACAGGGGGTGGTCATCCACAATCAGAATTCGTTTCTTCAGTGTCATCTTCCTCGTTCCTTTGGGGCAGTGTGATGATGATTTCAGTTCCCTTGCCGGGTTTGGATGTGATTGACATACGGCCGTCCAGCAGCCGTACCCGTTCTTTCATGCTGCGCAGGCCCATCTGCTTTTCCCTGTGCAGCAGACGGTTTGTTTCATGCGGATTGAACCCGCGGCCGTTGTCCCTGATACGCAAAATGAGAATGGGATGGGCACCCACAAGGCTGACCACGGCGTCGGATGCAAAGGAATGCTTCCGGATATTGGCAAATCCCTCCAGGACCAGCCGGTACAGGTTGATCTGAAGCTCCGGGCTCAAACCGGATTCATGGACGCCCGCTGTCCGGAACATGACCTGGATGCCGGTTTCTTCGAAGAATTCTTCGCAAAAGGTTTTGAGGGCATGGACAATACCCAGGTGGTCTAAAACTGCCGGCCTCAGGTTGTAGGCAAGCCCCCTCACCGCTTTGATGGTCTGGTCAAGAAGTTCTGACATTTCTTTACAGGTGTCCGCTGCTTCCGGCAAGTCCCCCAGGCGGCGAAGATAGAGCTTGAGTGCCGACATGTTCTGAGCAATGCTGTCGTGCAGCTCACAGGAGATCATCTGGCGTTCCCGTTCCTGGGCCTGCATTAGCATCCGGGAGTGATTCCGGACAAGTTCCTCTGCCAGCTTGCGGTCGGTGATGTCTGATACAACCCCCACAAGCCCTACCACCTGTCCTTCCGTGTCGTGGAGGGTGGCCTTGTCAAAGATAACCTCGCGCATCTTGCCGTCACCGCGTTTCATTTTCCACTCGTAGCGCTGCTGGCCGGGATGCCGGAAGAGTTCGGCATCCTTTTGGAAATAGGTGTCTGCGATTTCCTTGGGACCCATATCGTATACGGTTTTGCCGATAATCTGGGACCTGGGTTTCCCTGTAAAGTCTTCAAAGGCTTTGTTGCATCCCGTATACCGTCCCCGGGTGTCTTTATAAAAAATGGGGTTGGAAATGGTCTCCACCAGGGCGTTTAAAAAAAGGTTCTGCTCCCTGAGGGCCGTTTCTGCTGTGGTCTGTTCGGTAATATCTTCAATGAAGACCAGCACCTGACCCCGGGCGCTTCCGGTGAGGGCGGTGGTCACGCGCAGATGACGTCTGGCAAAAGTATCGTCGGCAAGTGAGAGCTCGGCAGGTGTTCTGAAACAGGCATTCCCGGTTTCCAGGGTCTGCCGGATCGTACGTCCGAATCTGCAGAAGGCACATCTCTGTCCGAATCCGCATCCGTCGGGGTGATCACTGCGGTGGATGCATCCCAGGGCCTCTCCGGGGCGCAATCCCCGGTGGGTGGCGGGGGCATGGCCGGTAAGGCGGGCAAGGGTATGGCTGACCCTGGCAATCCGGCTATCCTGATCCACAACCATCATGAGCACCGGACTGCTTTCAAGGATGGCCGTAAGATCTGCTTCGGTGTCAATGAGATCTTCTGTCCCCCTCTCGGCGGCTTTTACTGGAATCGTTTTTTTGCCCATCTTCCCTCACTAAAGAAAGAACCAGATTCGACCTGTGCCTTAAAGTTACCCTATCCTGATGGACGGTAAAAGTGAACCAAAAATTCAAGGACGCCCGGTTGAAAGCTGCGGCATGGCTTGGGACGGTGTCTTGGGTGATCGGTTAGACCATTTACCCAAAAAATCTTGAGAAAGGCCTGTAAAAAGTGTATGGATCTGTAATGATTTGCTAACACTACAGAAATGCGTCGTAACGGAGGTGGCCATGAGTTTGAAGTTGAAACACAAAATTTTAGGCGTCATTGTACTGGTGGTCTGTCTGGTGATGGTGGCTTCGTCCCTTGTGGTCTCATACGTGACCTATAATCAGAATGTCAGCGCCACCAATGCCAACCTGCTGGTGGCGGCCAACAACGTCAAGACCAAGATTCTCGAGACCCAGGAGGATCTGGCCAGAAAACTTACCCAGATGGATACGGTGTTTAAGGTCAGTGAAAATGTCAAATTCCTGGGGGATTTTAAAAAAGACTTTGACCTGAGCATGACGGAGTCAGGGTTTATGGATCTGGCCAATGCCCTGTTTGCCACCACCACGGTGAACGGGCTGGCCTCACTTACCCTTTACGATGCCGCAGGGGAGCTGCTGGCCTTTTCTGAGCGTAAGGCTAACGGTAAGCTGCTGGCCGGCTTCTACTACATAAATCCTGAGAAGGCATTTAAGTATGCAATCGTGAGCGAGACCGATGACCTCAAGGGCAGCCAGTGGACCTCCGTGCCTGCCCTTGACGATCTGGCAAGCCCCCTGAACCGCCCCGGGGTAACCGAAACCGCTATCTCGGGCAACCTTTCCCGGCTGGGCAATGATTTATCCTTGTCCGTCTACGTGCCGGTAATGTTGGAAGCAAAAAACAAGGAAACCCGGAAAAAAGAGTTGATGCTGTTCGGGTTCATCATTGCCACCAAAACCCTGGATCAGGTTTTCGTGGACCAGATGGCGGAACTCACCGGAACGAAGGTCAACCTTTTTACCGGTGACGCCCTGTCATACGGTAATCTTGGGGCCTATGACAAGATCGACACCGCAGCGATTCCAATGACGGCGGACACCGGCTGGACCCTGGCAGATCAACCGGTTCTGCCCGGCAAGGTGGCAGTGGCGGATCAGGCCTTTTACCAGGGCCTGGTGCCGGTGTACGAGGGAACGGCGTATCAGGGAACCGTTGCCGTACTGACATCCGGAAAAACCATCATGGAAAATACCTTGCATGTGGTCTACACCCTGGTCATCGTGTATTTAAGCTGCCTGGTGCTCATTATCCCCCTTGCCCTTTTCTTTTCCGGCAATATGGTGAAGTCCATCCTCATGGTGACGGCCAGTTTAAAGGACGTGGCAGAAGGGGAGGGCGATTTGACAAAACGGATCGAGATCCGGTCCGGGGATGAGATCGGGGAATTATCCCGGTACTTCAACCTCTTTATCGAGAGACTTCAGACCATGATTGCAGATATCTCCGAAAGCTCACAGGTCCTTTCCGGCTCGGTGACCGTTACCCGGAAAAGGGCGGTGGATATATCTGAGGGGTCCGGCAAAATGCTTGAGGTTACCCGGTCCGTGACCCAGTCCACGTCAGAGATGAGTGGGGAAATATCATCCATTTCAAATGTGGTGGGCCAGGCCTCGGATAACCTTAGCATCGTGGCGTCATCCACGGAGGAGATGACCGCCACCATCAACGAGATTGCAAAAAACGCCGAATCCGCCCGGGCTATGAGCAACGAAACCGGTCAGAAAATCTCCGCTGCCTCAAAAAGCGTGAACAAGCTCGGTGTTGAGGCAAAGGAAATTAATGCCTTTACGGAGTCCATCACCGATATTTCCGACCAGACCAACCTTCTGGCACTCAACGCCACCATTGAGGCGGCACGTGCCGGAGAAGCGGGAAAGGGGTTTGCCGTTGTGGCCAGCGAAATTAAAGATCTTGCCACACAAACAGCCGCCGCCACCCAGGATATCAAGGTTAAAATCGACAATATCATGAAGGCATCCGCATCCACCTCCGAAGAGATGGTGACGATTTCCAAAACCTTTGGTAATATGAACGACGTGGTGAACGAGATTGCCTCCGCCATCGAAGAACAATCCGCCACCACCAAGGAAATTGCCGACAATACCGCAACCGTGGCCAATGGGATCGGGGATGTAAATACCAGTATCTCCCAGTTTGACGGCCTGACAACGGAGATTGCCCGGGAGATGACTGCTGTGAATGAAGCCAGCACCCGGATGTCCGAGAACGGTACCCATATTAACCGGGATACCGAAGAAATGCGGCGGCAGACAGATCGGCTGGACAATCTGATCAACCGGTTTGTCATCAAATAACGCCTTTTAACCCAGGAGCCTGTATTGAAAACAAACGACATACTATCCGCCCTTCGTGCCAAAATGACGCGTCACGGTGTTGATGCACTGATTATTCCCAGCGGTGATCCCCACCAGAGCGAATATACGGCGGCCCACTGGCAGGCGAGGCACTGGCTGACAGGCTTTAAAGGATCTGCCGGCACTGCGGTGGTCACCCATAGGGCGGCCAACCTGTGGACGGATTTCCGCTACTGGATCCAGGCCGAGGCTCAGATGGATGGGTTTCTGCTGTTCAAGCAGGGGGATGACGGTGTCCCGGACTACGATGAATGGCTGGCCGGCCATCTGGATGGCGGTGCCTGTATCGCCCTGGACGGGCGGATGGTATCTGCGGCACAGACCAAGAAGCTGCGCAAGGTCTTTAAGGATTATGATATCCACCTGGACACCACCATAGATTTGATTTCAGACCTTTGGACGGACCGGCCCCCCATGCCTGCCACAAAGGCCTTTGTCCTGTCCGAGTCTTTTGCCGGTCAAACCAGGAGGGAAAAGCTTGATGCCATAAGAAGGCAAATGGAAAAAAAGGGGGCGGATGCCCACCTGATGTCCGCCCTGGATGACATCGCCTGGACCTTCAACCTGAGAGGGGCGGATGTGCATACCAATCCGGTGAACCTGGCCTTTGCCCTGATTGAGCCGGATAAGACCCGGCTGTTTATCAATCCGGCCAAGCTGGACGCAAACGTCACGGAGCTGCTTGAAGGGGACGGCATCGGACTTCTCCCCTATGAAGATGTGGACAATGCCTTATCACAGCTTTCGGATGGTACAAAACTGCTCATCCAACCGGAGGCGGTCAGCGATCATCTGCACCGGGCCGCCAATCCCGGATGCAAACTCATTGAAGGCCAGAATCCGGCCACCGGGCTCAAGTGTATCAAAAATCCGGTGGAGACCTGCCACATAAAAGAGACGGCGGTAAAAGACGGGCGCGCCGTGGTCCGGTTCCTCCACTGGCTTGCAACAACCGAAGAACAGGTCACCGAGATCTCGGCTGCGGCAAAAATCCTGGCCTTCAGGCAGGCGGAATCTGATTTTATCGACCCGTCCTTTGATTCCATCATGGCCTTTGGTGACCATTCCGCCATGTGCCATTACGCCGCCACCGAAGATACGGACGTGCCCCTGACCCGGGATGCCATGTTCCTAAACGATTCCGGGGGCAACTATCTTACCGGCACCACGGACATTACCCGGACCCTGCACCTGGGCACCCCCACGGACCGGGAGATCCGGGACTACACCCTGGTGCTGCGGGGGCATATCGCGGTGGCCACCTCAAAGTTTCCCGTGGGCACCCGGGGGTACCAGGTGGATACCCTGGCCCGCCAGTATCTCTGGCAGCAGGGCATGGATTTTGGCCACGGCACGGGCCACGGCGTCGGGTTCTTCCTCTGTGTCCACGAAGGCCCTGCCCGGATCAGCCCCCACCCGGTGGATCAGGTCCTGAAACCGGGGATGCTTCTGACAAACGAACCCGGCCTCTACCGGGAGGGGGAATACGGTATCCGGCTGGAGAACATGGTCATGGTGGCGGAGGATGAAACCACTGTGTTCGGCAAATTTTTACGATTTGAGAATATCACGCTCTGCCATTTTGAACGGAACCTCATCGATAAAACCCTGCTGACCGATACCGAAATCCGCTGGCTGGACAATTACCACCGGACGGTTTACGACGCGCTGGCCCCTGGCCTGCCCGAAAATATCCAAAGCTGGCTGGCGGACAAAACCAAGGGGTTGTAACCAAAGATTCTAAAGGCCGGACCGGGGAAAGGGGGAGCCACTATGGACACTGCCGTGCGTAAACAATTGGAAGATGCAGGTATCCGGTTTGTCCGTCTGCTATGGTGTGATAACGCCAATGTGATCCGGGCCAAGGCCGGACATATCGATTTCCTGGATTCCTTGGCCAAGAACGGCATCGGCATCACCGCCGCCCAGATGGCCATACCGGCCCTCTATGATGCCGTGGTTCCGGAAACAGGCCTCGGGCCCGTGGGTGAGATAAGACTCATGCCGGACTGGTCCACCCTCACCGTTCTCCCCTACGCCCCCGGCCATGCCCAGGTCCTCTGTGATATGGTGGTGCCGGAAACCGGAAAGGTTTGGTCGCATTGTCCCAGGGGATTTCTCAAACGGCAGATCGATGCCCTGGCAGCCCGGGGCCTGACCTTGAATGCGGTCTTTGAAAATGAGTTCTTTCTTTTGAACAAAGATGAGGAAAACCGGATTTACCCCGCGGATAACACCGTGTTTGCAGCTTCCGCTGCCATGAATCAACATCTGAAGTTTATCGATGCCTTAAGCCTTGCATTTGAAACCCAGGGCATACAGGTGGAAAGCTATTATCCTGAGTCCGGGCCGGGACAGCAGGAGGTGAATATCCGGTTTACGGAAGGGGTGACCGCCGCCGACCGCCAGATCGTGTACCGGGAAACCGTCCGGGGTGTTGCCGCATCCCAGGGGGTGATCGCTTCATTCCTGCCCAAGATATTTGAGGACAAGGCCGGGTCCGGGGCCCATATCAACTTCAGCCTCTGGCGGGGCAAGGCAAATGCCAGCGGAGACAAGAATGCCGTCCACGGGATCAGCCGGGACTGCGAGGCCTTTATGGCTGGCATTTTAAACCATCTGCCGGCCCTGTGCGCGTTGAGCATCCCGAGTAAAACCTCCTACCGGCGTATCCGGCCTCATTTCTGGGCCGGGGCCTTCACGGCCTGGGGCACCCAGAATCGCGAAGCTGCCCTGCGGGTGTGCAAGGACATGTCCGGCAGGCAGGCCGAACGGATTGAATACAAGACGGCAGACGCCACGGCCAACCCGTATCTGGCCCTTGGGGCATTGATTGCCGCAGGTTTGGACGGCATGGACAAGGGGCAGGTTCTCCCTGAAGAAGTGCAGACCGATCCGGGGCTGATACCGGTAGAGGAAAGGGCGAAAAAGGGGATTGATCCGTTGCCGGACAACCTCGGGGATGCCCTTTCAAGGCTTTTAGGCGATGATGTGCTGCGGCATGCCATGGGAGAAGACCTGTTCCGGTCCTTTACCGCGGTAAGACGCCATGAATGGGAGGCCCTCAAGGATGCGGAGCTGGCCGAAGAGGTGGACCTGCTGCTGGAGCGATATTGATGGCCGTTGTTCCCCTGTCCCGGGAAGTCCCGGTTTCCCCTGAGGAAACCGCCCTGCTTTTTGTGGATGTCCAGAACCTCAATGCCAGGCCCGAGGGTGGGGTTTACAAATCCCGGGGCCTTGATCCGGCAGGTGCGCGAAAGCGATATGACTATTATTTTAACCGGTTACAAAGCCTGGCCATCCCCAACATGACGCGTCTGCAATCCGCCTTTCGCAACGCCGGTGCCGAAGTGCTCTACACCGTCATTGAAAACCTGACACGGGACGGCAGGGACCGGAGCCTGGATTACAAACTCAGCGGTTTCAACGTGCCCAAAGGATCATGGGACGCCCGGGTCATGGATGAGATCCGGCCGGGTGACGACGAGATGGTTTTTCCGAAATCATCCTCCAGTGTTTTTATTTCCACCAATCTTCACTATATCTTAGGCAACCTCGGTGTGAGATACCTGGTGGTCTGCGGGATGCTCACGGACCAGTGCATCAGTTCCACGGTCCGGGACGCCTGTGACCTGGGCTATCTTGTCACCCTTGTCCCCGATGCCTGTGCCACGTACACGGCGGAACGCCACCGCACCGCCATCGACCATATCCGGGGATACTGCCGGCAGCGCCTGACCGATGCGCTTTTGCAGGAAGTCTCTGCCGCAGGTTAGCTTTGACTTTGTCTATAGATTGCCTGCGGAAAACCCCTTCTCCTTCAGCAGGGCCAGCAGCCCCCGGTCTCCTGCCAGATGGCCCGCACCCACCAGGATAAATTCCACCTCAGGGGTAGCCATCATTTCCATAATCCGGTCCATCCAGGCAAGGTTGCGTTTGACCATTAGTTTGAAGTAGAGATCCGGATATTCCTTTTTCAATGGCGCCAGGGTTTCCCTGTAGAGCAGGTCGTTATCCCCGGTTTTCCATGCCTTTTTCATCACCGGCAAAAGGGTTGGAAGTTTTTCAACATCCCTGAGGATATAAGCGATCATCTCGTCTTCCTGCCCGATACCGATGCCGGCCAGAAACGCCACCTGGTCCATGGGCGCCTCAAGAAAATCCATGGGTCTGCCGTCTTTTCGTCCCTTTGCAAAGTAGAATTCATCCACGCCCGCACCGCCAACGCCAAGGCGCTGGATTTCGGCAAGGGTCAGGGCAACCATCACCATTCCGGGCTTGAACTGGTTCACGGCCGCCACAGGGATGTTCCGTGCGGCTGTAAATTGGTTCAGATCCTTAAAGGTTGGGGGTGTCAGCAGGGATTCGAGGGTGGTGCCGTCCGCATAGACCATTTGCGCCATCATCTGCCCTGCAAATTCAGGATTTTCCATCTGGCCCATGTCGGCTTCGAACACCAGGGTATGGCTGTCGGCATAGGCCGTGGCAAAGGCTTTTGGCAGGGGATAATCGTCTTTTGCCAAAACGTGGATGGTCCCCCCGATATACAGGTGACGGGTGCCGTCGCTGATTTTCCACACAGGGCTTGCGGCCTGGGTCACCGCGGCCGTTAAAAGGACGATCCATAGTCCTGTGATCCATCGTTTTATCTTCATAGATGTTTTCCGTCCCCTAAGCTTAGGTATTTTCTTTGTCTATCCACTTGTTGACCACAGGGGCTTGGTAATTTTCAAACCGCTCCAGCAGGACCCGGGGATCGGATTCCGTCATGAGCATGGCGCGGGATGCCGTATTGACAAAGCCTTCGATCACGGTGTGGTTCAAGAAGGCGCAAAGATTGTCGTAATATCCGATGGCGTTGAGCAGGGCGCAGGGTTTGCGGTGGAAGCCCAGCTGCGCCCAGGTCAGCACTTCAAATATCTCTTCTATGGTGCCAAGTCCCCCGGGCAGGGCGATGAATCCGTCGGAAAGTTCCGCCATCATGGCCTTTCTTTCATGCATGGAGTCCACAATCTCAAGCCGGGTCAGCCCGGTATGGTAGATTTCACGGTCTGCCAGGGATTTGGGCATAATCCCGATGACCTCCCCGCCCCCGTCCATCACGGTGTTGGCGATCTCCCCCATGATGCCGATCTGCGCCCCGCCGTAAACCAGGCCAAGGCCCTTTTCCAGCATGGCTCTGCCAAGTTCCCTTGCCGCTGCCTTGTACGCATCTTTTTTGCCGTCGCTGGAACCGCAATATACACACACACGTTTCATTTTATATTTCCGTTTTTTTTCGGTTTGTAGCTGTTGGCGCCTAAATAATATGTATCGATAATATCAGGCGGATTAAGAAAAGATCATTCCAGATAGCTGCAGGGTTGTCAAGATCGGTCGGGGAGCCTAAAAAAATAGAATAAGTGATGCCTGCCGGGGCAAAAGGGGCCCGGCAGGCTTAAAAAAGGTAAGACTATACTGTGAGGGATTTGGCCATTTTGGATGCGGAACCTGCGTCCGGGGCAAAGCCGTCGGCACCGATTTCATCGGCAAAGGCCTGGGTCACGGGGGCGCCGCCCACCATGATTTTTACCTGGTCGCGCAGGCCTGCTTCCACGATGGCGTCCACGGTCTGTTTCATGGCCGGCATGGTGGTGGTCAGAAGGGCGGACAGGCAGACGATTTTCGCATTTTTGGCCTTGATCTCTTCCACAAAGCTTTCCGGTGAGATGTCAACCCCCAGGTTGTGGACGGTGAGGCCAGCGCTTTCCATCATCATGGCCACCAGATTTTTGCCGATGTCGTGAAGGTCGCCCTTGACGGTGCCGATGATCACGGACGCCCCGGAGGCTCCGCCGTCGTCTCCCAGCAGGGGTTTGAGGATTTCTACGCAGGAGCCCATGGCCTGGGCCGCCATCAGGACTTCGGGGATGAACATGTCGCCGTTTTCCATTTTTTCACCGACGATATCCATACCGGCGATCAGGCCTTTGTTCAGGATTTCACCCGCGGGTACGCCGGCAGCCACGGCATCATTCACCAGATCGGTAAGCTTTCCGGCATCGCAGGATACCAGGGCTTCGGTCATTGCATTAAAATCTGTCATTCTCTCTCCTTTGGTGGATTTTACGTAAGGTTCAGGTCTCGAATCTGAGGGTCACGCACTTTCATTCCTATTAATTTGAGTTTTGAACTTTTTTCTCCACTTCGTCAAGGGCCATGATCAGATTCTTGAACCCGCCGTTTTCCGAGATCACCCCCATGGCAGTTTCGTTGAGGCCGCCGGGTGTCATGGACTCGGACACCAGGGTGCCCAGGTTGCCGTCAGCCGTGGTTTCCGCAATGGTTGCCAGGGCCTTGAACATGGCCGCCGCATAGGCGGCTGACTGGGTCCGGTCCAATCCTTGTTTTTCTCCCCATGCGGCAACCGTATCGGTCATGGCGTAGAACGGGGCCATCAGGGCGGTGATGATGGAGAAGGTGTCAAGCTGTGATTCCTGTGAGGGAACAATGACGCTGCCCACCGTGGAAAACAGCCTGAACACATCATCGTTCCCGGGGTACATCACCACAGGTCCCGTACGAAGCGCGGTGCATGGCAGGGGGATGGCCCGGACGATATGCCGCGCGGGGGCGCTAAGTTGACGGATATCCGACACCGGGACACCGGCCAGCAGGGTGACCACGACCTGGTCCTGCCTGAATGTCAGATCATTCAGAATCCCTTCTGCCTGAGCGGGCAAAAAGGCCAGCACAACTATATCCGAGTTGTCCACAATCGCCTGGTTCTGGGAAAGAACGGTCACCCTGTCATATTTTTCTTCAAGGGGTTTTGACCGCCGTTCGCTCCTGGCAGAAATGTAAATTGCTTCCGGCGGCGTGTCTGTGCCGCAAAGCCCGGTAACAATTGCCTCCGTGATACCGCCGGTACCGATGAATCCCAATCTCATGGTTTTATCCTAATTTTTGTCCGGTGAATAAAATCCCCTGGTTTCCGGGAGTGTGTGTAAGGGAAACCAGGGGGCTTTGCATCAGCCTTTGAATTCGGCTGAAATTGATTTCAGGAAAGAATACATCATGAACAGCATCAGGATCATGAAGGGGAACGAGAATATAAAGGATACGGTCTGCACCGCCTTGAGGCCGCCGGTGAGCAGGAGCATGACGGCGATGGTGGAGCAGAGAATTCCCCATCCGATCTTGGCCCGGTTGTCCGGACGGATGTGGCCGTTGGAACTCATGACGCCAATCACGTATGTGGCTGAATCCGCAGAAGTGATGAAGAAGATGCAGATGATCACCATGGTCATAAGGGAGAGAATTGAACTCATGGGCAGCAGGTCATACATCTGGAAAACGGCTGCCGTGGGGTCCTTGAGGGCGGCTGCGGCAATGCCGGGGCTTTCGGGCATGGTCAGTTCAAAGTTCAGGGCGGTACCGCCGATGATGGCGAACCAGACGGCGCAAAGCAGGGTGGGGGCCAAAAGTGAGCCGAACACAAATTCCCGGATGGTTCTGCCCCTGGAAATACGGGCGATGAAGGCCCCTACAAATGGCGCCCATACCAGCCACCAGGCCCAGTAGAAAACGGTCCAGGAGCCCATCCAGTCATATCCCACATGCTTTTCAACCCCCTGGGTGGTGTCCAGGAAAAATGAGTACTTGATGATGCTCTGGAAGTAGTCGCCCAGGGACTCGATCAGGGATTCCAGGATGTAGATGGTGGGGCCGCAAAAGAGTACCATGGCCATCAGGGCGAAGGCCATGTACATGTTGGTGGTACTCAGGATTTTAATGCCCTTGGATACGCCGGAAACCGCAGACAGGATGAACAGCACGGTGATGATTGCGATCAGGATGATGGAGACCGTATTGGTGTTTGGGATGGCGTATAATTTATTTAGCCCCGTGGTCACCTGCATGGCGCCCATGCCTAAAGAGTTGGCCACACCGAACAGGGTGACGACGATGGCAAGGGCGTCAATGGCTTTGCCGATACCGCCGCGGACCGCAGCTTCACCGATCAGGGGTTCGAGGGTCCAGGAAAACAGTCCGGGTTTGCCTTTGCGGAACTGGAAATAGGCCAGGACCAGGGCCACGACAGCGTAGCAGGACCAGGGGTGAAGCCCCCAGTGGAAAAAGGCGATACGCATGGCAT
Source organism: uncultured Desulfobacteraceae bacterium (assembly GCA_913041495.1). Lineage (GTDB taxonomy): Bacteria > Desulfobacterota > Desulfobacteria > Desulfobacterales > Desulfobacteraceae > Desulfobacter. The sequence continues at coordinate 13,152 of CAJWHT010000130.1, forward strand.
CGGCCGCGGCTTGCGGGGATTTTGGATCTGCATGGGGCGGGGTGGCAAAGTGGAACATGGGTTCGGAAACCCCCCAGAAGACCAGGCCGATGCCCATACCGGCGGCAAAGAGCATGGCAAACCATGCCATCAGGCTGAATTCCGCCGGTTCATCATCTTTCCCCAGTTTTATATTTCCGAATTTACTGATGGCCATGACAAAGCAGAAGAGAACGAACCCTGCGACAATTAATAAGTAGGACCATCCGAAATTTTTAATAAAAAACTGGAAGATCGTATTGAATACCTCTTTGACCGCATCTGCCGAGATCAGCGTGGCAATGATGAAGATGGAACAGACAATGACAGAGCTCGCCGTAATGGGGATGTCAAGCTTGGCTTTCTGGTGCTGCATTTTAACTCCTTAACTAAAATGATTTGGGGGGTAACACTTTCGGGGGGAATTATTCCCCCTTGATTTTATATGAAAGAACCACACAACCAGTCGGAATCTTTCATAGTTTGTTGTGGGCACACCGAATAACATTCATGGGCGGCCCATGGCCGTTATTACCGGGATGACCTGACCTGATATCAGGCATCCAGTTTTTCCTTGAGCGCCGCCACGTCCACATCAAATTTTGCCAGACAGGCGTCAAGTTTTGCAATGGTCCGGGACGACAGTTCCGGCTGCCGGTAGGCGGCCAGCATTTTTTCCACCTTGTCGGTCATTTTTTTGGTCAGGGCGGTATCGGCATCCATGCCGTTCTTAAGGGCGCCTTGGAGGCTGATGTCGGAAATGAAGGCCGCCGTTCTGCAGTTCATGGCCGTATGCATGTGTGTCAGGTACTGGCCGCCAGGGCCCACTTCGGCAATGGGGCCTAAGGCCAGGCTGTCCTCGTCCGTGCTGATGTCGTCCATGTAGAAACGGATCCGGCCGAGGATGTCCAGGTCCACCACGTATTTTTCATAGGACATGGCGCCGTAGGTATCCAGACTGCCGGCGGAGTGGAAGTTGAAGTTGATCTTTTCCAGGTTGGCCGCCATCTGCACCATGGTGCTTTCAATCCCGGCCTGGACCGAGACGTTTTTGGCATCGTTGAGGGTACCGCCCCCCCGGCAGGGAAGGCCGTACATTTTGGCCAGGCGTGCGCAGTACTTCACGGCCAGGGCAGATTCCGGCGACCCTATGGTAAAGGCGCCGGTGCGCATATCCGTGCCCGAGGTGGCCGAACCGTAGATCGCCGGGGTGCCCTTGCGGATCATCTGGGACAAAGCCACACCCACCAGGGATTCGGCGTTGGACAGGGCAATGGTGCCGGCCATGGTGACAGGACCTGTGGAGCCGGCCATCACGGCCGGGGAGATGATCACGGGCTGGCCGTGTTCGGCAAATACCTGGAGGGTGTCCAGCATCTTTTCATCGTACTGGAGGGGGGAGAGGGTGGACACCAGGTTGGCGATCCTGGGTTTTGCCGCAAGTCCCTCTTTGTCCGTATCAAAGGCGGCCATGAGCAGGGCCATGGTCATTTCGCTTTCGATTCTGCCCCCCATGCCGCCGAACAGGCATTTGTCCGAAAGAAGCAGGGTGGTGTAAAGCATTCTGGGATACAAGGCCTCGTCATTGGGCAGGTCTTCAGGCGTCACCATGACACCGCCGTTGATGTGGAAAAACGGGGTTTCCTGCACCAGTTTGACGAAATTTACATAGTCGGAAAACAGGGCGGGCCGACGGGTTCCGGCAAGATCCGCTATAAAGGGAAAGCCGGAGTTGGAGGAGGCATGAACCGTACGGTCCCCCCCGATTTCCATATCGTGTTCCGGGTTGCGGGCATAAAGGGTAAAGGTGGACGGGGCATAGGAGATCCATTCTTTGAGCTGGGCCTCGGTGAAAAAGACCTTGCCGTCTTCCACCCGTATGCCGCAACTTCTGGCAATATCCAGTATGCCGGCATGGTGGAGTTTCACCCCGATGGTTTCGATGATTTTCATGGACGCCCGGTCCAGATCTTTAAGCTTTTGTTCAGTGGATGCCATTCTCTTGTTATCCTCAGGTTAGGGGTTATCGGTTTGTTTTGGGCTAAAGGTTACTCTTTGTCTTCCGCCTCTTTGCCCTGGATGCCCCGGAGCAGGCCGCTTCGCGTCACCACGCCAACGCGTCTTCCGCAATCTTCTATGGAGATATATTTTTCATCGGTTCCCACCATGAGATCGATCAGGGTGTCCAGGTCTGTTTCCGGGCCGGTCACGGGGCAATCGTCCAGGTTGACTCCGGGATTTTTGGTCCTGAAAAATTCCGGGGTCCGCATGATGGTGTGGGCATATACCAGGTGCAGCCTGGAAATACCTGCGACGAAGTCCGCCACGTACTCATCCGCTGGCCGGGTTACGATTTCCTCCGGGGTGCCGATCTGCACCAGGACCCCGTCCTTCATGATGGCGATGCGGTTGCCGATCCGGATGGCTTCGTCCAGGTCATGGGTGATGAACAGGGTGGTTTTATCCATCTCCCTGGACAATTCCAGGAACTGGTCCTGGAGCTGGCGCCGGATCAGCGGGTCCAGGGCGGAAAAGGGTTCGTCCATCAGGAGAATGCCGGGGTCTGCGGCCAGGGCGCGGGCAAGGCCCACCCGTTGCTGCATGCCCCCGGACAACTCGTCAGGGTAGGCATCCGCCCATTCGGACAGGTGAACCACCCCCAGGGCTTTGGCGGCCACCTCGTGGCGTTCCTGGCGGGGAACGCCGCGAAGTTCCAGGCCGAAGGCCACATTCTGCCGCACATTTTTATGGGGCAGCAAAGCCATGTTCTGGAAAACCATGCCGATTTTATCAGCCCGCAGGGCGCGAAGCTGGGCCATATCCATGGTGTTGATATCTTCGCCGTCGATGAGAACGCAGCCGCCAGTGGGCTCGATGAGCCGGTTCACGTGGCGCACCAGGGTGGATTTCCCGGAGCCGGACAACCCCATGATGCAGAAAATCTCTCCCTCGTTTACGGTGAAGCTGGCATCCACCACGCCGACGCCGCAGCCGAAGCGGTCAAGGACCTCTTCCTTGGTCAGGTTTTCGGCCTGCATGGCCGCCAGGGCTTCCCTGTCGTTATCTCCGTATATCTTCCAGAGGTTCCGGCATTCGATGGGTGGAACACCCGGTGCCTCCTCAGGCGGTCCGCAGGTCGGATCAGGCATGGTCATGGTTTCCAAAACATCCCCCTTTTCCAAATGGTTTCAGTGATAAAAGATCTCTGTAATTCAGGCCGCTTTATTTGGCGGCTTTGACGGCTTCTTCTTGTTGCCGGTTCTCATGGCCTCG
>CAJWHT010000131.1 GCA_913041495.1 uncultured Desulfobacteraceae bacterium
GGGTGCGGATGCCCAGGCCGTCGTTGAGGCCGGCGAGTTGCGAGTCTTCGCTGAGGGTGTTGATGTCGCTGCCGGCGAGCGTGCTGGCCGCGACGGACTGGGCGAGTCCGAGTTCGCTGGCGGTCTGCGTCAGCCCGACGTTTTTCACCGCGAGATTCGCAGCGGTTTCGCCGGTGGTGCCGGTGGCCAGAATACCGGTGATGCCGTTTTCCGTCTGAAACTCAATGAGCTGCGCCAGACCGTCCTGGTCCAGTTCGCCCGCTGTGTTGAACGGGGTGACGAGTGCAGTGTAGCATCCTTGTTCCATAATAAAAAAACTCCGTAAAAGGTATAACAATTGATGCCCGTTTTAGGGCGGCCAAAATCAGGTGCTATCACAGTTTGGGGCAGGTCTTCAAGAGATAATATTCCGCTTATGCAAGGGTGAAAGACCTTGACACCTGTGCTAAGTCGTCTATTATATAAGATTTACGTCGAAAGACAATGAATATAATTAATTTTAGATAAACGCGTAATCTTCGAGGAGTTATAGATGTCCAATCCCAACCTGCCCAAAAGCGCAGATGAACATATCGCCAATTTGCGGTATGCCCTGACACAGAATGCCGAGTGTGGCACCACGCATTACAACCTGGCGGTGGCGCTGATGGGAAAACAGGAATTTGCCGAAGCTGAAAAAGAGCTGCACGAAGCCATCGACTGCAGCCCCACACTTGCGGAGGCGTACACCCTGCTCGGCGGAATCTGCCTGCAGCGCGGCGACCTTGAAGGCTGCTACCGGTTTAACCACCGGGCAACCAAAGCCCGTGCCGGGTTTGCTGAAGGGTATGCCAACATGGGCTTTGTTCTGCTGCAGCTCATCGACGGCAAGGATGAGAAAGAAGACGATGAAAAGTGGCATAAGGCCACCAAGTTTCTCAAAAAGGCCATCATTCACAACAAGCATTTTATTCAGGCCTATACCACCCTGGGTACGGCCTATTTCATGAAAGGCCTTGTGGCCGAAGGCATCAAAGCCAATTTAGAGGCCCTGGAAGTGGAGCCCAACTTTCCCGTGGCCCACAACAACCTGGCCGTGGCATACCTGGAAAATGAAGATTTTGCCAATGCCATAAAACACTGCGACAAGGCGCTTGAACTGGGATACGAAGTCCCCCAGGCGCTCCAGGATGAACTGGCCCCCCACAGAAGCGCCTAAGCTTTTTAATGATCCCTTATAAATCCCTATCCTTATATATTACAGGCGATTCCGGTGAGATAACACCGGACTCTGCTTTATGGGCAATGCCCCTTGCCGGGCAGTCGGCAAAGTTCACCAGCACTCCAAAAAGCACCGACACCGGATGGACTGTCGGCGGCTATCTTGATGCTGCCGCTGAATTCCTGTGCAAAGCAGAGACATCAAAGGCGCTGGCCGCTGCCATGGGCAGCGGTGCAAAGACGCTTTGCGATACAAGGCTTTCTCTTTTTCTTGAAAAGCACGGAGCATACTATCATCCCATCCGGGTGGTTGCCCGAAACGAGGGCAAGGCTGCGGTTTTTGTGCTGAACGGTGCCGTCACCGGTCAAGGCCTTGCGCTGATAGAAAAAGAGGTGGGCCTGCTGAATGCTTTGGTTCCCGAGCTCGGCAGGACAGTAATTCCTGAGGTTTACGCCGCTGGAAAAATCAGCGGGGCTGCAGGATACGCAGGGTTCTTTCTGGGACCGTGGTTCGAAGGCTTCCACGAATTCCACATTACCGGCAACGGGGACCGGGTTGTCATCTGGCGGCCCGGTGACACCGACCTGGCCCTGCCTTTGAAAAGGGCCCTGCCCATATATGAAAACATCGCAGCGCTCCTGACACGGGCCTATGATAAAGACTGCGGCAGGGAAATTTTCCCCTGGCATCACGCGGCCGGCGACTTTATTGTGGATCCTTTGGACGACACCATGCAGGTTCGGCTGATCACGGTCCGGGGATATGACAGGCTGTCGGGCATGGATGTGGCTAAGACCGGTCCTTATCCGCCACTTTTGTTTTTTTTGCTCAATCTTTCCTTGCGCATGCGGCTGGACCGGATCGATGGGGTGGGGGATGCGGTGTTCTTAAGTAAATCTGTATTGCACGCCACCCTGAAAGGCTTTTTCCGGGGGCTTGGCAGCAAGGGCTTGGATGATCCTGAATTCCTTTCCGGATTTACTGCTCTGCTGGCAGGGCTTGATGTGGAGCAATTGCTCGGTATCCTTATCCAGGAGTTGGAGGTCTGGCCGCCGGGACCTTCAGAAGTGGAAATCATCCGGGCAGAATTGGCGGCACATTGCGCTGAAATCAGCGCCCTGTTTAATTCCCGGGATATTCTCGATTTTTATTGACATGTGGAAACAGAAATTCTATATCTGCAATGTTATTTTGCTTAAATTGTTTCTTTCAAAATGATAAAAAAATTATAACGTTTTGAAATGACACAAAATAGGACTATTGATGAAAAGTTGGCAAAATCTTTTCATTGTTGATTGTAAATTAACTTTTAACGGAGGTAAGTAAATGGCTAAGCATGAAACTCCTTTACTGGACCAGCTGGAATCCGGCCCTTGGCCTTCCTTTGTCTCTGACCTGAAAGAACAGGCGGAAAAGAGAGCAAAGAATGAGGAAGGGATTGAATTCCAGATTCCGGTGGATGTTGTTGATGACCTTCTGGGCATCATGGAACTCTCTTACAAACATGGTAGAACCCACTGGAAACATGGCGGTATCGTAGGTGTTTTCGGCTACGGCGGCGGCGTTATCGGTCGTTACTGTGACCAGCCGGAAAACTATCCCGGCGTAGAAGCCTTTCATACAGTACGTGTAAACCAGCCTTGCGGCAAGTACTACAGCACTGAATATCTGAGACAGCTTTGCGATCTTTGGGATCTTCGCGGTTCCGGTATCACCAACATGCATGGTTCCACAGGCGACATCATCCTGCTGGGTACCACCACCAAGCAGCTGGAAGAAATCTTCTGGACGCTGACCCACGACATGAACCAGGATCTCGGCGGCTCCGGCTCCAACCTGAGAACCCCTGCCAACTGCCTGGGTATCTCCAGATGCCAGTACTCCTGCTATGACACCAGTGCACTGACTCATTTCCTGACCAACGAGTATCAGGATGAGCTGCACCGTCCGGCTTTCCCCTACAAGTTTAAGTTCAAACTTGACGGCTGCCCCAATGGCTGCGTAGCTTCCATCGCACGTTCCGACATGTCCTTCATCGGTACCTGGAGAGACGATATCAAAATCGACCAGGACGCCGTTGCCAAATATGTTGAAAACGACGCTGCTTATCCTGCAAACGCAGGCGCATTCAAAGGTTCCAGAGACTGGGGCCCCTTTGACCTGGAAAAAGAAGTTCTCGCACTCTGCCCCACCGGTTGCATGAAGTACGAAAACTCCAAGCTGACCATTGACAATGCCAACTGCACCCGTTGCATGCATTGCATCAATGTTATGCCTCGCGCCCTGAGAATCGGCGATGACAGAGGTCTGTCCATCCTGGTTGGTGCAAAAGCACCGATCCTTGACGGCGCCCAGATGGGTTCCCTGCTGGCTCCTTTCGTTCCTGTTAACCCGGACAATGATTACGAAGAGATCACCGAAATCATTGAAAACGTTTGGGATTGGTGGATGGAAGAAGGTAAGAACCGTGAACGCCTTGGTGAGTTGATCATGCGTCAGGGTTTCCAGAAACTTCTTGAAGTTACTGGTATTGATCCCATGCCGCAGCACGTTGCATATCCCAGAACCAACCCCTACATCTTCTGGAAAGAAGACGAAGTTGAAGGCGGCTGGGAACGTGATGTTGACGAGTACAGAAAACACCACCAGAGATAATTAAGGGAGATTAATAATGGCATTTATTTCTACTGGTTATAATCCAGACAAACCGATGGAAAACAGAATTACTGACATCGGCCCCAGAGACTATAACGATTTCTATCCTGAGGTTATCAAAAACAACCAGGGCAAATGGTCTCATCACGAAATCCTGGAACCCGGCGTACTGGTACACGTTGGCGAGTCCGGAGACGAATGTTACACCGTAAGAGTGGGCGGCGCCCGTCTGATGTCCACCATGCTGATCCAGGAAATCTGCGACATCGCTGACAAGCACTGCGACGGCTACGTGCGGTTTACCACCCGTAACAACATCGAGTTCATGGTTGACTCCAAGGACAAGGTTGAGCCCCTGAAGAACGATCTGGCTGCCAGAAAGTTCAACGGCGGTTCCTTCAAGTTCCCCATCGGCGGTACCGGTGCCGGTATCACCAACATCGTTCACACCCAGGGTTGGGCTCACTGCCACACCCCCGCATCTGACGCTTCCGGTACGGTTAAGGCTGCCATGGACGAACTGTTCGCAGACTTCCAGGACCACAGAATGCCCGCTCAGCTGCGTGTTTCCATGGCTTGCTGCCTGAACATGTGCGGCGCGGTTCACTGCTCTGACATCGCCATCCTCGGTTACCACAGAAAACCGCCCATGCTGGACCACGAATACCTGGATAAGGTATGTGAAATCCCGCTGGCCGTTTCTTCTTGCCCCACCGCAGCTATCAAACCTGCCAAGGTAACGCTTCCGGACGGAAAAGAAGTAAAATCCGTAGCCGTTAAAAACGAACGCTGCATGTACTGCGGTAACTGCTACACCATGTGCCCCTCCATGCCGCTTGCCGACACCGAAGGTGACGGTATTGTACTGATGGCCGGTGGTAAGGTGTCCAACAGAATTTCCGATCCGAAATTCTCCAAGGTTGTTGTTGGCTTCCTGCCCAACGATATGCCCAGATGGCCGGCCATGACCGACGCCATCAACAAGATGGTGAACGCTTACTGCGCAGGCGCCAACAAGTACGAACGTCTCGGCGACTGGGCAGAAAGAATCGGATGGGAGAAATTCTTTGAAGTTTGTGAACTCGAGTTCACCCATCATCTGATTGACGACTTCCGTCAGCAGGCTTACATGAGCTGGCGTCAGTCCACTCAGTTCAAATTCTAGTCATTTGATTAGTTGATTGAACTTACGTTTTAAATAGAGGATGAGCCGGAGCGCATGCGTGTTCTCCGGCTCGTCCATTTAATGAAAGGAGTCCACCATGAGCGATCTTCTTAACGATACCGAAGCAGCAAAGAAAGCAGTTGTTGACTGGCTGACCAAGAAGTCCAAAAGTAAAACCAAGTTTTATATTAAAGATTTCTACAAAATCTTCCCCGACGACAAACCCCGTGCCATCAAAAAAGTGGTTAACAAAATGGTTGAAACCGGTGAGCTTGAGTTCTGGTCTTCCGGATCCACTACCATGTACGGTCTGAAGGGTGTTGGTATCCAGCATTCCTCCGAAGGCGAAGAATAAGATAGAACAAGTAAAGCTGCATTCATGACTGACAGTTGGGAAAATGTCCCTGGAGTTGTTATTGCCGGACTCAGGGGTGGTTCAGGCAAGACGATAATATCCCTCGGGATAACTGCCGCATGGAGGCAAAACAGTATACCGGTGGCTCCTTTTAAGAAGGGACCGGACTATATTGACGCCGGCTGGCTATCACGGGCAGCCGGTCGCCCCTGCTATAACCTGGATACCTATCTTTGCGAAAAGGATGTGGTCCAGGATTCCTACCTTACCCACGCCAAAGGCTGCGATATCGCAGTTGTCGAAGGCAACCGCGGGTTATACGACGGTATCGACACCGACGGCTCCACCTCCACCTCTGAATTGGCCAAATTATTGAACCTGCCGGTCCTCCTGGTGCTGGACTGCACCAAAAGCACCCGGACCATGGCGGCATTGCTGTTGGGGTGTATGCACTTTGATCCGGATATCCGCATCTGCGGTGTGGTGCTTAACCGGGTTGCCGGCAAACGGCACGAAGGCAAAGTCCGGGCGAACATCGAGCGCTTCTGCAATGTACCGGTATACGGTGCCGTGCCCAAGCTTCGTGAGGAAGACTTTCCAGAGCGTCACATGGGGCTGGTCACCTCTGAAGAGCATAATTTTTCGGATAAGGCACTTCAAGCGGCGGAGCGTGTGGCAAGAGAGAATATCGATCTGGACGCTCTGTATACCGCAATCACCACAGGTGCCTGGGACGGCAAAAGCCCGTCATCCACAGGGGCTACCGGTGCGCAAGGATTGGAAACGGCAGAAGTGACACCAGAAGACCGGGTTACCATCGGAGTTGTCAGAGATTCCGCTTTTCAGTTTTACTACCCCGACAACCTGGATGCCCTTGAGAACCTCGGTGCCGACATTGTTTTTATCAGCCCGTTAACCCAAGAATCCATTCCAGATGTGGATGCCATCTACATGGGCGGCGGTTTCCCTGAAACCCATGCCCCTCAACTGGCAGAAAATCATGGGTTTCGTGACAATCTCAAGGCGCTGTCCCGGAAAGGGCTTCCCATTTATGCCGAATGCGGCGGGTTGATTTTCCTGGGCGAAAGCATTCAGCTCAAAGATCAGGTCTATCCCATGACAGGCATCCTTCCCATCCGGTTCGGCCTGTCTAGAAAACCCCAGGGTCACGGCTATACTGAAGTGGAAGTGGTGCAAGAAAATCCCTTCTATAAGATCGGTGAGGTCCTTCGCGGCCATGAGTTCAGATACTCCCGGATCCAGTCCATTGACTATACGGACGATCAAATGGCCTTCCGCATGGAGCGCGGCAAGGGCATCCTGGAGAAGAAGGACGGATTTTTCAAGGACAATACCTTCGGGACCTATACCCATATCCATGCCCTGGGATCGCAGTCCTGGGCACCATCTCTTGTGGCCAAGGCCAAAGCGTATAAAAAGCACCGTTAAGCACGCATTACTTCGCTTTTAAAATCCTCCATATAGCCCCCGAAAATTTTAAAAACCCACCAAGTGCGTGGCAGACACGCAGATTCACATCTTCGCGCGCGCTTCGTGCGGCGTCGTGCGTCGGCCCGTATCTTTGACGCTAAGAAAAAGCAAAAGGCCGGGCCCCTGGGAAAAGGGGGCCCGGCCTTTTATCCATTCCGGAAGTGGGATTTAGATTCGGTCCGGAACGTTTAACGACAAGGCAATCAACAAGGAGTTAGGCCTTTGTTCATCAGCTAAGATACAAGGGAGTGTGTGATAGTGTTGTAGCTTTTTGCGGACGAATGATGCGCCGTCGTTTAAATGGGTTAAGCCGGTTCAGGCATTGGCAACCACCTTGAGTTTGGGGGATATTTCTTTTTTCAGGACAAGGTTGGTTTTTACCCTGGCCGGCTTTTTGTGCTCGGTATAGTGTACGAGGCAACTCTTTGGGCAGGCGTCAACGCAGATGCCGCAATAGACACAGGCAAAAGGATTGAGTTCCCAGAGGTTTTCCTTTCTGGATACTGTGATGCACTGTGACGGGCATTTCTTTGCGCAGATGCCGCACAGCGTGCATTCGCTGACCTTGTTGTCCAGTTCTCCCCTGGCGTTTTTAAAGCCGGGCCGAACTTCAATAGGGTAGGGCCGCGTGGCGGATTTGGATACGAAGTTTTTGAAAATATTCTTTATCATCTTATCCCTCCGGATTATCGTTCGGTACAGCTGATACAGGGGTCAATTGACAGGATCAGAACAGGTACATCCGCAAGTTCCATCCCGGGCAGCATGGCGGCCAGAGGCGGGATGTTGGCAAAGGTCGGTGTCCGGATTCTCAGGCGGTCGAGAAATTTGGTGCCATTGGCTTTGATGTAGTATAGACATTCCCCGCGGGGCTGCTCCACCCTCTGAACCACTTCCCCTTCGGGCTTTCCCTTCACTTTGACAAAGGTGTCTCCCTGGGGCAGTCTTGCAATGGCCTGGCGGACCAGGTCAATGGACTGGATGGTCTCTTTGAAGCGAACCAGGCCACGGGCAAAAGCATCCCCGTCGGTTTCCACCACTGGTTCGAAATCCAGTTCATCAAAGGCTTCATACTGAAGCTGGCGCATATCTTGGGCAATGCCGGATGCTCTCAGGGTCGGTCCTGCGGCACCCAGTTCGTAGGCCATCTCTCGGGTGAGAATCCCCTTGCCCACGGTACGTTTCTTCACCGTATAGTTGTTGGACATGGTGGATTCCAGTGCTTTGACTTCTTTTTCCACGTGGTTCAGCTCGTCCAGGATCCAGTCACATTTGGAGGGCGACAGGTCCCTGCGGACGCCGCCCACCTGGTTGACGGATACGATCACCCGGTTTCCGGCAGTAGCCTCGTTTATATCCATGATCCGTTCCCGGATTTTCCAGAATTGCATGAATACGGATTCAAAGCCGAAAGCATCGGCGTACAGCCCGAGCCAGAGCAGATGGCTGTGGATACGGTGGAGTTCCGACCAGATGACGCGCAGAAACTGGCCGCGGCGGGGTACTTCAACCTTCATCAAGTGTTCAAGACCCTGGCAGTAGCACATGGCATGGATCATGGAACAGATGCCGCAGACCCGCTCCACCACCTGGATCATCTGGTGAAAGTCTCTTTTTTCAGCCAGCTTTTCCAGGCCCCGGTGAACGTAGCCAAAGGCGGGTACCGCCTCTTTGACCACCTCGTCCTCAACGGTGAGGGAGAGGTGGATGGGCTCGGGAAGCACAGGATGCTGGGGGCCGAAAGGTACGATGGTTTTAGACATATGTAAACTCTCTTGGTTTTCGTTTGGGTATTATATCCGGACGAAGCTACTCGGCGTCAGGCACGGTATCGGCCCTTTTTACGCCGAATTTGCAGAATGGGGTGGCCGTAATATCGTCGTCGTCATCCAGGTAAAGGGTGCCGCCAAAGTCCAGAACAAGGTCATCGAATTTAATGCCGAACTGGTCGTAGATCTCATTTTCCACCAGAAAGGCGGCAAAGAAAACCGGGGATAAACTCGGCATGGGAGCATCTTTGGGAATCTGCATCCGGTAGTGGATGATTTCAAGATCCTTGTCAAAGTGGTAGATCAGTTCCAGGGAGGTCTCGTCCAGTTCAAGGCAGGTGATGGTCACAAACCGAAAGCCTTCTGCTTTGAGGCGTTCACCTTCCTGTCTCAGGGTTTCTTTGGTGATTTCTAAGGACTGCATAATATTTTGGTTTCCTTAACGCCGCTGCCTAACTGGCAATGGCCTCTTTCTTGGGTTTGCCGGCCTTCTGGATTTCGCTTAGTTTGGCCAGGCCTTCGACGACACCGTCAATGATGGCTTCGGGTTTGGCAGGGCAGCCCGGAACGTACACATCCACAGGAATTACCTTATCTACGCCGCCCACGACGTTGTAGGCTTCCCTGAAAATGCCGCCGGAAAGACCGCAGGCACCGATGGCAATAACGATTTTAGGGCTCGGCATCTGGTCGTAGATCTGTTTGAGCACCTTTTTGTTCCGCTTGTTCACTGTACCGGTGACGATGAGGACGTCGGCATGTTTGGGGTTGCCGATGTTGAGGACGCCGAAGCGCTCCACATCGTAAAGCGGGGTCAGGCAGGCCAGTGTTTCAATATCGCACCCGTTGCAGGAACCGCAGTCGTAGTGAACCAGCCAGGGGGATTTAATCTGTGAGTGTTCAACGATTTTTTTCAGCATGTTAGAATCTTCCTCCTGAATAGAGCCAGATCAGGTTAATGGCCGAGAGGGCAAGGCCGGTGGTCCATACGGATTTGAGCATCCACCTGAAAGACATACGGGCGGAGATATTGTCCACAACAATTTCAATCAGGTATGTCAGGGCCAAAAGGACGACCATTCCCCAGATGCTGGTGGTCCAGAACAGGGAGCACAGGCCGAGGATCAATATGGTTTCGTAGAGATGGGCAAGTTCGATCAGGGCCAGCATGCGGCCGGAGTATTCGGTGAGCACTCCGCGCACCAATTCCTGATGGGCATGGTGTGAGGCGGAGATGTCAAAGGGAGACTTTCTCAGCTTAATGGTCAGCGCATACCCGAAAACGATGAACAGCAGGGGCAGGTTGATTAAAAGCGGCTTGTCCATGGCGTAGATGGCCGAGATATTGAAGCTGCCGGTGGTCAGATAAATACCTGCCAGCACGATGATGATCAACGGTTCGTAGGTCAGGATCTGGATCAGCTCCCGGTTGGCGCCGGCCTGGCTGAAGGGGGAGGGGACAAGAAAGGCCCCGATAACCAGGAAAATGGCACCCACAGCCTGAACGAAAAAGATCAGCAAAAGATCAGACTGGGCGAAAAAGAGCGCCACGGAAACCATGGCGGCTGCCAGGTAAATATATACGCACAGCGGCTGAAACCTGTGGGCGATCATGGGTTCCTTGGCCCAGAGTTTGGCAATATCGTAGAGGGGCTGCAGCAGGGGCGGCCCGGTCCTGGACTGAAATTTTGCGGTAAGGATGCGGTCGAATCCGGCCACAAGGATACCGGCAAAGGGTGCCAGGACCACGCCCAGCAGGGCATATACCAGTGTCATTAGATGGATACTCCTATCATGATGAGAATGAGTGCACAGGCCGTGGCATTGACAACGCCGGACAGCCGCTTTTCACCGAAAAAGGCGGACAGGTAATAGTTGCTCTGCACGCTGCCGGTGATTTTGTTCATGGGGCCGACATATGTCCCGTTTTCCTCCCCGCTGATCCCTGACATATAGGGGCCGGCGATCTTTGCGCCTTTTTTGCCGGGGCCGGATTTGGCCAGGGCGAACAGGAAGACGCCGATGGCAATCATGAAAAGGGGGATGACGGCGAAGCTGCCGCTGGCGTTTGCCATGACGCCGTTGGTGGTGGCATATGCAGCCGTACCGGTAAAGTCGGCAAGAATCATCTTGGAATAGATGAAGGGAGCAGAAATACTCAGTACAATGGCGGAACCCAGGAGGGTCAGCAGGGGGTATCTGGCCATATCCGGCAGGTGTTCGGGGCGGGATTCTCCCTTGTAGTCCGATCCCATGAGAATTCCTGCCCATCTGGCCCAGTATACAACCGTCAGGGCAGAGCCAAGGGCGAGCATCAGTAGGGTGAACAGGTTTCCTGCGGCGGATTCGATAGCCATCCATTTGCCCAGCAGCATCCCGAAAGGCGGCAGAATCATGGTGAGGATACCCATGGTGATGATCATGGCGGTTTTGGGCATTTCCCCGAACAGGCCGCGCATGTCTTCAATGTCCCGGCTGCCGATATGCTGTTCGATGGAACCCATGCACAGGAACAACAGGGCTTTGGACACGGCGTGGAAGATCACCAGCAGGATAGCGGCGGTAATGGCCGCATGGGTGTTGATGCCGGCGCAGGCAAGGATCAGTCCCAGGTTGGAAATGGTGGAATAGGCCAGTACTTTCTTGCCGTTGCGCTGCCCGATGGCAAGGGCGGCTGCGGACAGGAATGTAAAGGCGCCGCATACGGCCACTGCGGTACTCAGGGCGGTTCCCTGGAACGCAGGGGCAAAACGGATCACCAGGTACACACCGGCCTTTACCATGGTTGCCGAGTGAAGCAGGGCCGATGTGGGAGTCGGGGCCACCATGGCGCCGAGCAGCCATTTCTGGAAGGGCATCTGGGCTGCCTTGGTAAAGCCTGCCACACAGAGCAGGCCAAGGGGAATCAGCATGGCGTCAGAGCCCTGCAGCTTCCCTATGACGGCCTGGATATCCAGGGTATGCAACTGGAGGTAGATCATCACGGTGCCCAGAAGCAGGGCCGTGCCGCCGATGGAATTGATCCACAGGGCGGTGACCGAATTTTCCCGGGAGACCTTATTGCCGTCATGGCCAATGAGCAGAAAAGAGCACAGGGTGGTAATTTCAAAAAAGAAATAAAAGAGCAGCAGATCGTTGGTTAAGACCAGTGCGTTCATGGCACCGATGAACAGGAGCAGCAGGGCGAAAAATCTGGGCTGCCGGGTTTTGGTCAATTTCAGATGGTGCTCATGATAGTCCATATAGGGCAGGGCGTAAAACACAATCAAAGAGCCTGCGATGGAGATCAAAAGAACCATGATCAAGGAGAGGTTGTCGCAGAAAAGGCCGGCAGGTGCGCCGTGTCCGTCGAGGATAAACAACTCGAAAGCGGCCAGCACGGCAATCTGAACCAGGGACAAGACCGAAATAATCCGGTTGTTGAATTTTATCCCGAAATAGAGGATCAGACCCAGCAAGGCAAAATCTGCAATCTGGATGAAGGTTGTAAATTTTGCACTGGATAAAAATGCCGGGGTCGAACTTACCGGTCCATTCCAGATCAGCATGACAGAGGATGCGATCAGGATTATTCCTGTCATTCCCACCAGGGCGGATCTCGTTGATTTCCCTGGGAGAATCAAACAGGCCAGTGCGGCCACAATCGGACAAAGCGTCAGTGATGTATATAAAATTTCAAACATAGATTGGGATATTGACCAAAGAAAAATTTCATGTCAAGAAAATTTTTTGAAAAATCAAAAAAAAGTATTGATTAATATTGTAACAAATGATAAATATTAGACTTTTTTCAGTGAAAGAAATCCCACTTTTTGTAACACAGACGTCCCGGTGTTACACGTTTCCCGGAAAACCCGTATCCTTCAATTTTCTTGAATGATGTATTCAGTTTGCCTTTAACTTGCTTAAATAATGAAACAAATCGCGTCATGTGATTGTGGGTGGCGATGAATTTTTTTATAGAAAATGAATCCGGTTCATGGGTGGCTATGAATAGGTGTGATGGGCTGGGGTGTCATGGAAGGGCAAGTGAAAAAGGGGGCACAAATGAAAAACCGGTTGTGCGCTAATTGCGCACAACCGGTTTTTTGGGCTTAAGACGCTGACCTAAGGTTCAGGCGGTCTTATTTTTTCTTTTTAGGATGGCATTTGCTGCAGGATGCAGGGGCAGGGCCCTTGGTGCCTTTTTTGTCTTTGGGGTCCTTTTCCTTGTTGAACGCCTTGTGACATTCGATGCAGTTGCCATGCATGGCGTTTTCATGAACCAGGATGTCTTTTTTGTTCTTCTTGTCTTTCTTGAACTTGTTGTGACATTCGGAACATTTCTGGACGTTGTCGCCCATTTTCAGGCCGGTAAGGGCTTTGCCCTTGTCGTCGTGGTGGCATTCGCCGCAGGAAATACCGTATTCTTCAGCATGTTTCTTGTGGGTGAATTCCACCAGGCCTTTTTTATGTTTCTTGTAACCGGCATCTTCCATGGTCAAGGTATCTTTTACAGTGGTACCTGCCTGAAGACCGGTTGCAACAAAAATCACAGCAAGACCTGCAGCCAACAGTAGCGTGATCAGCTTTTTGTTCATAACCTCTTTGCTCCTTTAATAATTAATATTATTTTGCCTTTTTACCGGCGAACACCACCGGTGATATCTAAAAACATATTATCGGGTTTTACACGGTGAAACCGGATTCTGTCAAGCCAAACCTTGGGTGTCAGACCTTCTTAGATGTCTCTTCCGAAGGGGCTTCATCGGTGCCTTCGTCAGAGTTTTCAGCGGTTTCAGATGTTTCCGTATCCGCCGCGTCACCGGCTTCATCTTCTGAATCTTCTTCATCGGGTGCCACGGGTTTTTTGCCGAAAATCCGGGCGCCGATGATGCTGATTTCGTAAAGGATCATCAGGGGGAGGGCCATCATGATCTGGGTGACCACATCAGGCGGGGTGATCAGGGCTGCTCCCACGAAAAAGAGAAGCAGGGCGTACTTTCGGTTCTTTTTCAGGAAATCCACACTCACCAGTCCCATTTTGGCCATGAACGTCAGGACCAGGGGAAGTTCAAACACAAAGCCGAATGCCAGCAGCATCTTGGAGGCAAAGGAAAGGTACTCCTTCATGGAGGGCATGGCGTGGATGGTTTCCGTGGCAAAGCCTAAAAAGAACCGGAACCCGTAGGGGAACACGATAAAATATCCGAAAGAGGATCCCACAACAAAGAAGAAAACCGAAAGAAGGATGACGGGGATCAGGTATTTTTTCTCATCCCGGTACAGTCCGGGGGAGACGAACATCCAGAACTCGTAAAAGAGAACCGGTGTGGCCGCCACGATACCTGCCAGCAGGGAGACCTTTAAATAGGTGAAAAAGGCTTCGGGAAGCCCTGTAAATATCAGCTTGGCATTCCCGGCTTCGGCCATGGCTTCCACCAGGGGGGCCGTCAGGAGCCTGAACAGCTCTTCTTTAAAAAAATAGGCAATGACAAATCCGATGCCCACGGCAATGAAACTGCGGACCAATCGGTCCCTGAGTTCACCCAGATGTTCTGTAAACGGACTTTTATTATCCTCTTCTGTGCTCATAATGGTCTCGGATGTCTACTCTTTGGCAGGTTGCTCGGTGGTTGAATCTGTATTGGTGAAAGACGCATCCGGTGCGCTCTTATCGTCCAAAGTTTCTGCCGCCTTTTTTTCATTGTCGCCGGCTTCGGTGTCGTCAGCAGCGTCAGCAGCGTCAGCGTCTGTCTCAGGGTCCGTTTTTTTGTTCACCTCTTTGACCACATCTTTGAGGTCCTTGGCCTTGGGCGGATCAATGTCCTTGACCGGGGTGTCGCTTACCGTGGTTTCAACATCGATTGAGCGTTTAAACTCCTGGGCAGACCGTTTGAATTCCCCCATGGCGCGTCCCAGGGTTTTGGCAAGTTCGGGCAGTTTCTTCGGCCCGATGACAATCAGGGCGATGGCCAGGATTAAAAGGATTTCCGGCATACCAAGACCAAACATATATTTCACTCCTTGCGGTTTAGATACAAAAGCTTATAAACCCAATACTTTTACACTGAACCGGTTTGAGTGTCAACTGAATGTCGCGTCAACCGGTGTCAGGGTTTTGTGGGTCGAAAAAATTTGCCGGATTAAATTTGCCGGGCTATTGCTTTTTGGGCGGTCTTTTCCCCTGGGGCCTTCGACTTCTTCGGGGACGGCGTTTCCTGGGAGCCTTGCCGCCGCCACCTTTGGTTTGCTTGGAAGGACGGGGCGCAGGCTTGGGCAGATCTGCCTCTAAGGCCTCCGTGGGATATTCACAGGAGACTTTATTACCCAGCACCTCTTCAATTTTGGGGATCTGAAAGGAACTCATCTCATCGGCAAAACTGATGGAGGTGCCTGTGGCACCGGCCCGTCCGGTCCTGCCGATCCTGTGAATATAATGTTCGGGCTCAATGGGCAGATCATAGTTGACCACATGGCTGATGTTTTCGATGTGCAGCCCCCGGGCGGCCACATCTGTTGCCACAAGGACGTTTATACTGCCGTCCTTGAACTGGTTGAGCACCTTGAACCGCTTGTCCTGGGAGACATCCCCGGACAATACCCCGGCCTTCTGGCCGTATCGTCTCAGTTTGTCGGACAGGTACCGCGCCGTGTCTTTACGGTTTACAAAAATGATCACCCGCTGGAGGTTTTCCGACACCAACAGGTTGAACACATTCTTGAATTTCTGGTCTTCTGTGGTCAGGTAGACGATTTGTTCGATGGAGTCTGCCGCCGCCTGATCCGGGTCTATTTCAACCCGCACCGCATCCTTGGTCCATGAGTCTGCCAGGCGCAACACCTCGTCGGTCAGGGTGGCGGAAAAGAACAGGGTCTGCCGTTTATCCTTATGGGGGGTCATGTAGATCAGCCGGCGGACATCGGGGATGAATCCCATATCCAGCATCCGGTCGGCCTCATCGATGACCACCACTTCCACCCGGGAGAGGTTGATGAGTTTTTTGGATATGAAGTCCAGAAGACGCCCGGGGGTGGCGGCAATCACATCCACGGGTTTGTCCGCCAGGGCCTGCTGCTGCTTGGCGTAGCCTGTGCCGCCGAAAACCGAAACGATCCTCATGTGGGAGTATTTACCAAGCCCTTTGAAGTCTTTTTCAATCTGGTGGACCAGTTCCCGGGTGGGGGCCAGGATCAAAGCCCTGGGATAGCCCTTTTCCCGTTTAATGGAATGTCTGGAAAACCGGTTGATCAGGGCCACGATAAAGGTGGCGCTTTTGCCCGTGCCGGTCTGGGCCTTGGCCGTGGCATCTTTTCCTTCCAGGGTGTGGGGCAAAAGCTGGGCCTGGATGTCGGTGCAGTATTTGAATCCCAGATCGCTGATGGCATGCATCAGTCCCAGGGTCAGATCCAGGTCGTGGAACCGTGTTTTTCCTTCTTCGGGTTCCACCTGGAATTGATCCAGGGTCCAGCGGGGTTTCCTTTGCCGCCTTTTTTTCGGTGCGTCGGATGTTTCTCCCGAGCCCTTTTCAGCGGGCGCTTTTTTTGCCGGTACGGTTTCAGTACCGGGGGTGGGGGGGATTTTTTCTTCCGTCTACCGTATCACCCGAAACCTTCTGAACCTATTCCCTTTTTTTCTCGTCCCTCCGAGGGAACAGAGCCTGGTACATCCGGGCGGCCCTAAGCACTGACAAACAATGGTCAACCCATGATAAAAAACAACGACAACA
>CAJWHT010000132.1 GCA_913041495.1 uncultured Desulfobacteraceae bacterium
AAAGCCTTGAACTGATTGTTTAAAAAGCTTCGGGTAGTGCCAAGAACTTTTTTGTTGTATGTATCCTATTGAAATAAAAGAATATTAAAAAATCAACTGTCGAAAATCAGTTAGACTCGCTTGCGATGCCGGAATATTACGCTTCAGGCGTGTACGTATAGGTATACGGATTTTGTGTTTTGCTCATCCCAAGCAGACTGGTCAGGCCGGCAGCGCCGGATTTGATGTCGTCGTACTTTCTGGCCATAGACAGGATATCCTCCCAACTTGCATCATCCGACATGAAGCTGACCAGGGAAGCACTTTTCCGGGTCAGGGAATCCGCATAGTCGGCCACCTCCCGGTTGGCCGTCATCTGTTTGTAGGCCAGTTCAAATTCCGGGTCCTCATTCAGGGCCTTCTGGAGTTTCGCTTTTCCCGGAAAGGACTCGGCAATGGCAATGTTATAGTCGGCGTCCACGGAAAGACTCAGCTCCATCCCCGGATCGAGGCCCAGCTCCGCCATGGTCTCGCCCAGTTTTGCCGCCACAATTTCTTCCCGGGTGTCGGCAGCCGCCCTGAAATCCCCCAGGGTCAAGCGGCCCGTGGGATTAAGCCCCATGTTTTCCCGCAGCCGTGCATCCGCCACCCCGCCGGACAGGGAAACCGAAACGGCGTCTGTCGGGGCTGCCGCAGTTTCAGATTCGATGGTTTCGGCTGTTGACCCAGCAGTACCGGCAGCGGCGGTTTCCCCGCTGTACAGATAGGGGTTGTTGGTAGCACTGTATACGGATGTATCGGTGATCACACTCATGGCATCTTCCTGATGTTGATATTGTTTGTACTTGTTACTGAAATAAAAGCAGTTTTTATACCAGCGACAACCCAATCGATAACACATCGAAATTTAAAACAATTCTTCTAACATCATTTTTCCGGTCACTCAACATCGTCCGATACTTCCTGCCGGGTGGATTTTTTTTCCGGAAACATTCGACTATCCGTCGGATACTGATTCCCCTTTCCCCCAGCGGATGGAAAGCCGCAAATGGTGGCACCCTTTTTCAACCATTCCTTGACAAACGCGTATCCCTGATCATAGATGATGACCATATCTATAAAATCAGTGGAATTATTAATGGAGTCCCATGGGGTTAAAAAAAATCAGTAAACCGGAGCCGCTATCAAAAACAGCGCTCAAGATGTTGAGGCAATCCATTCTGGCCGACGAATTAAAGGTCGGTGTTATCTACAATGAAAAGGCCCTGGCAAAAGATTTAGGCATATCAAGGACACCGGTTAGAGAAGCACTGCTTGAACTGTCGGCAAGAAAGCTGATCCGCTTCCTTCCACAGAAAGGTTTGGTCATCAACACCTTTTCCGATGATGACATCGAAGATGTGTTTGAAATCAGAACCGCCCTTGAAGTCTTTTCCATAAAAAAAATCTGTACCCTTGCAGACAAGGAAGACATCGCCAGGCTGACCGGCTACCTTGCAGATCAGAAAAACGCTGTCCAGAAGGATGACAAAGCAGCCTTTATGGCGGCGGACAGGAGCTATCATACCGATTTTACCGCACTGACCCGGAACAATTATCTCATTGAGATGATGCTGAATTTAAGCGATATCATGCACCTTATGGGTGCCAGGGCAATTGATCTTGACGGAAGAATGGCCCAGGTGGTCAGAGAACACGAAACCATCATCACTGCAGTGTCAAACCAAGACCCGGACAATGCCGTCAAGGCGATGGTCACCCACCTGGAAAACAGTAAGACAGCTGTTAAAAAAGTATACCGGCAGGACGGCCCCGCCTGACCCTCCCCCGCTCTATTTAGCCGAATTTATGGCACCATGCGCCCTCCCCGCCCGGGAGGGTGTTTTTTTTTGCCCGTCTATCTCTTTTGGAAATGCGCCGTGGCATGGGACTCTCAGCGCCTTGCCCTCCGATGAACACCCGTCAGTTTTTCTTTTTTGTACATTTCACTTGACGGTATTGTGCGTGTAATATATTACATGCACAATACTTAATTTAATATTTATTGTGGAGACAGAAGTGCCGACGATGGGATTAAACCGGATCAACAAGCCCGAACCGCTGGCAAAAACAGCGTTAAAAGCCCTTAGAAATTCCATTCTGAAAAACGACTTGAATCCGGGGGTGATCTACAACGAAAAGGCCCTGGCCAGGGATCTTGGCATCTCCAGAACACCTGTGCGCGAAGCCCTGCTTGAATTGTCGTCAAAACGGCTGGTGAAATTTCTCCCCCAAAAAGGGGTGGTGATCAATACCTTCTCACCCAAAGAAATCCAGGATGTATTTGATGTCCGCATGGCTCTGGAAACCTATGCCATCCATAAATTATGCCGGCAGTCCCCCAGGGTTGATACCGCTCGGGTTGCCGCAAGCCTAAAGGCACAAAAGGAAGCCGCCCGGAACAATGATGCAAGAACATTCATGGACGCAGACCGCAGGTTCCACATGGATCTCACCACCCTGGCCCGCAACAATTATCTCATGGAGATGATGAACGACATCCGGGACATCATGCACCTGATGGGCTACAAGGCCCTGGGACTGGACGGCAGGATGCAGCAGGTCATCCGGGAGCACGAAATCGTATTGAACGCCGTGGCGGCCGGGGATGCGCATGCCGCATTGGAAGGCATGGAAAGCCACCTAGCCCATAGCAAAGCGGCGGTTAACCAAACCTAAGGAGGATAGAAAAAATGGCCAAACCTGAAATTGAATTCACAGATTATGACACGTCCTACGAATGGCAGGATGTAGAAGGCGACACCTTAGGCATCAAGGAGAAAATCCTCAGCCATGACCCTGAAACCGGGGATTACACCCGTATGCTCAAGTTTCCCCCGGGCATCGAAACCAGTGACACCCTGGTTCACGACTTCTGGGAGGAAGTGCTCCTGGTTGAAGGCAGCCTCTATGATATTGCCAAGGACGAGACCTTCCTGCCCGGCTACTATGCCTGCCGCCCCCCGGGAATGACCCACGGGCCCTACAGGATTCCCAACGGATGCGTCACCTTTGAAATCAGATATTACAAAAAATAAAAGGAGGGGCCGTGGAGATACAACTGCTCGTTCAGACAGGCAACCGGGTCCGTCCCCGGGCCTTCGGGGTTGAACAAATGATCAATGCCGGATTCACCGGCAGGAACCAGGAAGAGGTCCGGCACCACCTGGATGAACTGGCCGCCAAGGGAATTGAGGTGCCCGGAGAAACCCCGGTACTCTATCCCGTGGTGCCCTGCGCCCTGACAGCCAAAGACACAATCAACGTATACGGCACCGAAACCTCCGGGGAAATCGAATATATCCTCTTTGTGGAAAGCCGGGAAGAAATCTTTGTGGGTATCGGCAGCGACCATACGGACCGAAAGCTGGAAGAACTGGATATTCCCAGGGCCAAGCAGATCACCCCCAATGTTTTTGCTCCGGTGGTATGGCCCCTGGCCGAGGTCGAATCCCATTGGGACCGGCTGATCATGGGGTGCGACGTCACCCTTGACGGCGAACAGGTGGTTTACCAGGAAGGGGAACTGGCGCTGCTGATGTCTCCTGCCGAACTCATGGCACTGGTGAAGGAGAAGGTCAACGGCAGCCTTGATGGTGCGGTCATTTATTCTGGAACCGTCAAGATGGAAACCGAAGAGTTTGTCTTTGCTGACCGGTTTGAAGGACGGCTGGAGGACCCGGTGCTTGGCCGGGCCATTTCTTTCGGATATGACATCCGTCCCATTCCGGCCCTTGGCTGAAATTCATATTAATAAGGGACATGCCATGAAAAGTGCATCTATTCAGATCTCTGTGGTGGAAGGCGATAAAGCCGCCACCTTGGAAAAGGCAGCCGCCGCCATTGCCGCATGCTCAAACGCGGACCTCATCATCCTGCCCGAAATCTGGAATATCGGATTCATGAGTTTTGACCGCTATGACACCGGGGCCGAAGATATGGACGGCCCCACCACAGCAATGCTCAGACAGGCCGCCAGGGATTCGGGCGCCTTTGTACATGGCGGCAGCTTTGTGGAAAAAGAGGGGGACAAATTGTTCAACACCAGCCTGCTGCTCTCCCCCGACGGTGAGATTTTGGCCAAATACCGTAAAATCCACCTGTTCGGGTACAACTCCCTGGAAACCCGACTGCTCACACCCGGCGACCGGGTGGTGGTGGCGGACACCCCCTTCGGGAAAATGGGCATGGCCACCTGCTTTGATTTAAGATTCCCGGAACTGTTCCGGGCCATGACGGACCTGGGGGCGGAATACTTCCTGGTCTGCTCGGCCTGGCCTTACCCCAGGATTGAGCCCTGGATCATGCTCAACCGGGTCAGGGCCCTTGAAAACCAGGCATATCTCATTTCCGCCAATGCCTGCGGCATGAACGGGGCCTCCCAAATGGTGGGCCACAGCATGGCCGTTGATCCCTGGGGAACCATACTGGCCGGAGCCGGGGACACTGAAATGACAGTGGAGGCAAAGACAAACAGAGACAAGGTATCCGATGCCAGGCGCACCTTTCCGGGGCTGGCCGGCAGGCGTAACTTTTTGACCACCTAAGACAGACGGCCCGAACGGCCGGGGCCCGGGCGAGTAAAAGCCCGCTTTTAGGGCCTGACGTAAAAGGAAATTCATTATGGCTGATACACGAATCGAATTCTGCGGCGTAACCTTTAAAAACCCTCTGGCGGCAGCATCTGCCGAACCCACCCTGAATGCCGGGAACATGAAAAAATGCATTGATGCCGGGGCCGGGGCCGTTATCGCCAAAACCATGACGGACAATCCGGCCATGCGCGAGTTGACCCAGCGGGCCAAATGGCGGTTTTTAAACGAAAAGCTGGAAGTCTGCCACGGCCGGGTACCCAGGGGCTTTTCCCTATACAGCCGCAGCGGACTTGCCCTTGAACCCCCAACGGATTTCATGAAAGAAATCACGGAAACCGTTGAATACGCCGCCCAAAAAGATGCGGTGGTCATCGGCAGTATCGCCGCCACGGATACCGAGGGTTGGGTCACCCTGGGCAAACAGATGGAGGACGGCGGCGTCCCCCTGATTGAATTAAACTTCGGCTGCCCCCACCCCAAACTGATGCCGGGCGTCAGGACAGGGATGAACGTGGGGCAGGATTTCGATTATGCGGCCGGCATCACCCAAAAGGTGGCAGATGCCCTGGACATACCGGTGATCATCAAGGTGACCCCCCAGGTGACCGACCTGGTTCTTTTTTCTGACATGCTCCATAAAGCCGGTGCCAGCGCGGTGACCCTCACCAACCGCTTCATCGGTTTTGTACCGGACATCGAGACCGGAAAGCCGCAGATATACGGCAAGGCCGGTGTGGGCGGCCCCTGGACCAAACCCCTTACCCTGCGCTGGATCAACGAAGTGCGCACCGCACTGGGGGACAAACTTCACATCACGGGCACCAACGGGGCCTATGACTGGCGGGACATCGTTATGTTCATCATGAGCGGTGCCCATATCGTCCAGATGTGTTCCGCCGTCATGTGCTACGGCTATGACTGGCTGGAAAAACAGGTGCGGGGACTGGAAACCTTCATGGACGAAAAAGGATATCAAACCGTTGACCAGATGCTGGGCATTGCCACCGACGCCTGCCTGGAATATGCGGATATGCCCCATGAAAAGGCCAAGGTGGATGTCGAGACCTGCAAAAACTGCGGCTGCTGCCTCAAAGTCTGTTTCTCCGATGCCATGCAACAGGGGGAGGATCATACCTTTGTGGACGAATCAAGCTGCGTGGGCTGCGGAGGCTGCTATTCCGTCTGCCCGGTGAAAGGAAGCATTGAAATGATACAGGTGTAAATTCAGCCGCTAAAAAGCATCCGGCCACAAAGCCCCCCTGCTCAGAGACAGATAGAGCATTCAGTGATTTGCGGCCGAGCCTGATCTCCCATTATCAGCATTACAACCTTAACCCGAAAAAAGGAGTAAGAGGATGGAAGAAAGTATGCGTGTCAGTACGATTGCCGCCCCTAAAAAGGGGTTTGAATGGAGCAAAATGGAATGGCCGGTGTTTCTGGTAAGCGGGGGTGGGCTGCTCCTGTTTGTCATTGCATCCCTGGTGAATGCAGAGGCTGTCTCCGGGATGGTAAACAAATTCTTCGGGCTGTCCTGCAAGTACTTCGGTGCCTATTGGCAATGGCTGCTTTTCCTCAACTTCCTTATCGCCCTGTGCCTGGCCTTATCCAAATACGGGTCGGTGCGGCTGGGCAAGGTGGACACCCCAGAACTGAGCACCTTCCGGTGGATCGCCATTATCATGTGTACCCTCCTGGCCGGCGGCGGCGTGTTCTGGTCCGCCGCAGAGCCCATGTATTATTTCACATCGGTGCCGCCGGTATTCGGCGGAGTTGAATCCGCCACCAAGGCCGCCGTGATCCCTGCCATGGAGCAGAGTTTTCTCCATTGGGGATTTCTGGCCTGGTCCATTCTCGGCACCCTGGGAGCCGTTGTCCTCATGTACGTCCATTACCACCGTGGCCATGCCCTCCAGGCAAGGGGGCTGCTCTATCCCGTGTTCGGCGATAAAATCATGACCAACACCCTGGGCCAGCTCACCGAGGGATGTTCCATCCTGGCTGTGGCCGCCGGCACCATCGGTCCCATCGGTTTTCTGGGTCTCCAGGTCTCCTATGCCCTGAACCAGATCTTCGGTATTCCAGATATCTACGGCACCCAGCTGGCCATCATTTTCGCCCTGGTCTGTGTCTACACCTTTTCAGCGGTAACCGGATTGCACAAGGGTATCCAGGTCTTAAGCCGGGTCAACGTCTGGCTCACCGTCGCCCTGGTAGGTATCATCCTGATCATCGGTCCGGGAGGCTTTATTCTGGACACGTTCACCCAGGCCATGGGTGCCTACGTCAAAGATTTCACCACCCTGAGCCTCTACCGGGGCGACCTGGGCTGGCTCTCCTGGTGGACCGTCTTTTTCTGGGGCTGGTTCCTGGGATACGGCCCGCTCATGGCCGTTCTCATCGCCAGGATCTCCAGGGGAAGGACCATCCGGGAAATCGTTATGGCCGTAGGCATCATCGCTCCCATCGCCACCCACTTCTGGTTCAGTATCTTGGGGGGCACCGGTATCTTTTACGAACTGGCCAGCCCCGGTGTGATTTCAGGACCTCTCAAGGAAGCCGGACTGCCCGCAGCACTGATGGCTGTGATCGGACAGTTGCCCATGGCCTCCCTGCTCATTCCGGTATTCCTGGTATTGATCTTCCTCTTTCTGGCCACCACCGGAGATTCCATGTCTCTTTCCATTGCCATCTGTGTCACCGGTGAAGATGATCCCCCCAAGGGCATGCGGATATTCTGGGCCGTTACCATGGGTGCCGTGGCTGCCATCCTGATCAAAATGGGATCTGGCGGGATCGGTGCCCTGCAGTCCTTTATCGTGGTCACGGCGGTACCGGTGGGCTTTATCATGCTGCCCACCCTATGGGGAGGTGTCACCATGGCCAGAACCCTGTATAATGAGCAGAAATCCAATTGACCTAACAGGGTCTTCCTGTCCGGCTGGCGGACGGGAAGACCCGCAGCCAGGAGAGTTAAAATGAAACCCAGACTGGAATTTTTATCCGAGGCCGACATTGACGCCATCCACGCCTGTTCCCTGAAAATACTGGGTGAGATCGGCATGCGCTTTCCTTCACAAGATGCCCTGGCCCTCTTCAGTGCAGCAGGGGCCGATATCGTGGACAATGATACGGTACGGCTGGATGAATCCATTGTTTCCAATGCCCTGAAAACCACCCGGAAGCGCAGCGGTTTCACCCTCTATGCCAGGGATCCGGCCTATGATATCTCCTTTGACCGGCATGATCCCGGGATGTCCTGTATGACCATGGCCACATCGGTGATTGACCTTAAAACCGAAGAAAAGCGGGCGGCCACCACCCGGGATCTAACCGATCTTGTCCGGATCGCCCACGAACTGGACCACGTCCGGGTGGCAGGGGGGATGGTCACCCCCCAGGATGTGCCCTTAAAATTCTGCGAGCAGCACACCTGGGCCACCAACCTGATGCACACCACCAAGCATATCACCGACGGGATGACCGGCCGGGCATGCGTCCGCCAGGTCATGGACATGGCCGCCCATCTGGCCGGGGGAATGGACGCCTTTCTCAAGCGGCCCTTTATTTCCGGCTGGGTCCTGACCCTGCCCCCCCTGGGCATGGATACCGAATCCCTGGAAGCCATGATGGAAATGAACCGGAACGATATTCCCATCATGCTTAGTTCAGGCCCCATTTTGGGCAGTACCGCACCGGTTACCATCCCGGCCATGGTTGCCCAGGCCCATGCCGAAATCCTGGCCTGCATCACCCTATCCCAATTGGTACGCCCCGGGGCACCGGTGGTGTACACCAGCTTTGCCAGGGGCATGAACATGAAAACCACCAATATTTCCATGGCCGGTCCCGAGTTTGCCGCCCTGAAGGTAGCCATGGCCCAGATGGGACTCTGGCTGGACCTGCCGGTACGGATGCCGGCCATGCTCAGGGACGCAAAGGTGCTGGACGCCCAGGCCGGATTTGAAACCGGCATGGTGGGCACCCTTGCCGCCTTTAATGCGGATATCATGGATGCCATGCAGCTGGACACGGACATGGTGGTGGATTTTCCGGACCTGCTCTTCTGCAACGACTGTATGGCCGCCATCCGTCACGCCATCCGGCCCATGGAGATCACCCCCGAAACAATGGCCTTCGACCTCATCAAAGAGGTGGGCCCCGGCGGTAACTTCCTGAGCCACCGCCACACATTTGAAAATTTTAAGACAGAACTGCTTCATCCGGAAATCCTGGACCACGATAATTGGGATTCCTGGGCTGAAAAAGGGGCACGGACCATCCGGGACAAGGCGTTGATCCTGGTCAGAAACATGCTGGCAACACCCGCGCCCCCCCTGGTGACCCCGGCACAGGAAAAAGCCATCCACGGCATTCTTGAAAAAGCGGTTAAAGGAGCATGACCCATGCGGATCACCCCTTTGGAATATGTAACGGCAGACAATCTATCTCAGGCCGTTGAACTGCTGGACAGTGCCGGGCCGCAGGCCGCCGTCCTTGCCGGCGGTACCGACCTGGTGCTGAACCTGAAAAAAAAACGGGCCTGTCCCTGTATTCTGGTCAGTCTCCAGGCCATAGATGGTATTGACCGGATCTGTCTTGAAAACGGAATGATCCGCATCGGAGCCATGGCCACCCACGACAGGCTGGCCCGGCACCCCCTGCTCAGGGAAAAGGCGGATATTCTCTGCCAGGCCGCCGGCCTGATCGGATCTTGGCAGATCCGGAATGCCGGGACCATCGGCGGTAACATCTGCAATGCGTCGCCGGCCGGAGATGCATTGCCCCCCCTGCTGGCCCTGGATGCGGCATTTGTTACCGCAGGTACAGTGGGGGAAACCGTTATTTCCGCCCGAAACTTTTTCACGGGCCCCGGACAAACAAGGCTTCCGTCGGGCCATCTCCTCAAAGAGATCCGGTTTCCCTGCCCGCCGGCCAACGCAGCCGGCTGTTACATGAAACTGCGCCGGAGGAAAGCCGTTGACATTTCCATTGCCGGCGTCGCCTTCCAGGCAGCGTTGAACGAAGAAGGCACACAGGTGGCATCCGCCGGTATTGCTTTAGGCGGTGTGGCACCGACACCGGTTCGGGTGCCGGGTGCCGAAGACCTGATCACAGGCCGGTCACCGAAAGAAGCGCTGGAAAACGCCCGGGCCATCGGGGCTGCCTGTGTGGCAGCGGCAAGCCCCATCGACGACCTGAGGGCATCGGCGGATTACAAACGGACCATCGTCAATGTTTTTGCCCAGCGGTGCGCCCGCCACGTTCTGACGACACTCAAAGAAAAGGGAAAGCCCCAATGACCCTCCCCCCCCTCCATATCATTGTCAACGGTGAAGACCATCATCTCATGGTGCCTGCCAACCGCATCCTTCTGGATCTGATCCGGGAAGACCTTGCCCTGACCGGCACCAAAGAGGGCTGCGGCCTGGGCAAGTGCGGGGCCTGCACCGTTCTTCTTGACGGCCGTCCTGTCCATGCCTGCCTCCTTCTGGCCCACCAGGCCGACGGTTGCCGGGTGGATACCATCGAAGGCCTGGCCGATCCGGCCGGCACCACCCTTCATCCCATTCAGGAAGCCTTTGTGGAAAAAGGGGCTATTCAGTGCGGTTTCTGCACCCCGGGTATGATCAATACGGCCAAAGCCCTTCTGGACGAGAACCCCACCCCCACGGAAGATGACATCAAATTGGCTATCGCCGGAAATCTGTGCCGGTGCACCGGTTACCACAAAATAGTGGATGCGGTCTCGGCCTGCGCCTGCGGCTCCGGGAAAGGAGAATGCCATGGGTAACCCTGCCCCCCCTTATGACGTTGTGGGCAAATCCGTACCCCAGCTTGCCGCCCGGGAAAAGGCAGCAGGTCTGACACGGTTTGTCACAGACCTCTCCCTGCCCCGGATGCTGCACGGCCGGGTCCTTCGAAGTCCCCACCCCCATGCACGCATCCTTCATATCGACACAAGGAAGGCCAAAGCCCTTCCCGGTGTCAAAGCCGTTGCCACATGGGAGGATACGCCAAAAATCAAATTCGGCCCCAGGTCCGAGGACTGGACGATCTTTGCATCGGACAAGGCCCGGTTTCACGGGGATGAAGTGGCTGCCGTGGCCGCAGTGGATCCGGATACGGCAGAAGAGGCCCTGGACCTGATCCGTGTGGACTACGAGGTGTGTCCCCACGTGGTCTCACCCCTGGCCGCCATCGCCCCAGGCGCCCCCCTGGTCCACGAAGAAAGCCCCGGCAATGTGGCCGCCGAATTCAACATTTCGGCAGGCAACATCGACCAGGGGTTTGACCGGGCCTTTGCCGTTTATGAGGACAGCTATTACACCAGTCAGGTATACCAGGCCTATATGGAGCCCATGTCCGTGATTGCCGAAACCGATCTTTCAGGAAGGCTCACCCTGTACACCGGCACCCAGATCCCCAATATGATGCGCATGACCTATGCCAAAGCCCTTGGGATTCCCCCGGAAGACATCCGGATCGTGGTGCCGGAATACGGCGGGGCCTTCGGCGGTAAAATGGAAAACAATATCCACCTGGTGGCGGCTGTGCTGGCGAAAAAAGCGGGGCTTCCCGTCAAACTCACCTACACCCGACACGAAGATTTCCTGGCAGGCAATCCCAGAGTGCCCATGCACATCGACATCCGGCTGGGTGCCACCAGGGAAGGCATACTCACGGCCAAAGACGTGCGGGTGGTGGGGGGGGCTGGCGCACGCCTGGTCTATTCCCAGGTCATTGTATCCACAGCATGTTACCGGGTGGATTCCCTGTACCGGTTCAAAAACGTCAGGGCCAGGGGGATCACGGCATATACCAATACCGTTCCCACGGCCTGCTACCGGGGGTTCGGCAATTCCCAGTCCACCTTTGTCCTGGAATCAGCCATGGATGAACTGGCCCTGCGCCTGAACATGGACCCTGCCGAACTCAGGATTAAAAACGGTATGGGTGCCGGCGAAACAAGCGTTCACGGATGGAAAATCGGCAGCTCCGGTCTCAAAGAGTGTGTGGAAAAAGCCACGGATGCCATCGGCTGGAAGGAAAAACGAAAGGTGAAACAGCCCCTGAAAGGCATCGGCCTTGCCTGCTGCAACCATGTATCCGGTAACCGCCCCTTTGCCCGGGAATTTGACGGCGGTTCAGCCATGGTCCGAGTGGGAAAAGACGGCCGGGTCATGGTTTTCCACGGCGAATCGGACATGGGGCAGGGACAGAACACCACCTTTGCCCAGATCGCCGCCGAAACCTTAGGCGTCCCCCTAAGCCGCGTCCACGTGGCCCAGGTGGATACCGATGTGTCCCCCTTCGGCCTCGGATCCTTTGCCACCCGGGGAACGCTTATGGGCGGCAACGGCGTGATGGCCGCGGCGAAAAAGGCCCTGGCACAGCTTGCAGAAACCGCCGGAAACATCCTGTGCGTCCCCCCTGAACGGATCACCTGCCGAAGGGATATGTTTTACGACGTTGACGCCCCGGATAAACAACTATCATTCGGCGTGGTGGCATCCCAAGCCACCATCGCCCGCCACGGTGCCCCGGTGGTGGGAACGGGCTTTTACAAGCCCCCCACGGAACTGCCCGATCCTGAGACTAAACAGGGCAATATTTCACCGGCATACCCCTTTGGCTGCCAGATCGCCGAGGTTGACATAGATCCGGATACCGGGCAAGTCACGGTCACACGCATGGCCGCAGCCCATGACGTGGGACGGGCCATTAACCCCATGTCCGTGGAAGGCCAGATCCAGGGCGGCATTGCCCAGGGCCTGGGCTGGACCCTGATGGAGGATATGCACTACGGACAGGGCAGACTGCTGAACGCCGATTTTGTTGACTATATCGTGCCCAGCGCATTTGATATGCCTAAGATCGACGCCATCCTGGTGGAACCTGAGGAACCCAACGGCCCCTATGGTGCCAAGGGCATCGGGGAACCCGCCCTCAACCCCACCATGGCTGCCATTACCAATGCCATTCACAACGCCACTGGGGTCAGGATCACCACCCTACCCGTCAATCCGGCACAACTGCTTGCAAGAATGAAAGCTGCCGGCTCTCCCGGACCGGAGCTCGCCAGGAATCAAAATGATAGACAAGATACGCATTGAAGAGGCGGTGGGAACCATCCTGGCCCACGACATGACCCGGATTGTCCGGGGCAGGTTCAAGGGACCTGCATTCAAGAAAGGCCATGTGGTCCGGGAAGAGGACCTGCCCGTGCTGCGTTCAATGGGAAAGCGCTTTGTACACACCCTCTCCCTGGCCGGGGGCCTGCTTCACGAAGATGATGCCGCCCTGCGCATTGCAGGGGCGGTTTCCGGTGACGGACTTACCGTTACCGCCCCCTCAGAGGGAAAAGTCAATTTAACGGCAGATTCTGAAGGGCTGTTAAAGGTTGATACCAAAGGTCTTGCTGCGGTCAACCGCATGGATGACATCATTCTGGCCACTCTGAAAAACAACTTTCCCTGCCACAAGGGACAGGTTGTGGCTGCCACCAGAATTATTCCCCTGACAATCCCTGAGGACCGGATTATCGATCTGGAAAAACAGGCCGGGGCCACCGGCCCCATTGTTTCGGTCCGTCCCTTTTCCCCCATGAAAGTGGGTGCGGTGGTCACAGGTTCCGAAGTATACGAAGGGCTGATCACAGACGATTTCAGCCCGTCGGTGGGCCGAAAAATCCTGGACGCCGGCTGCACCCTGGCAAAAAAAATTCCGGTACCGGATGATGCCCGCGCCATTTCAGAGGCCATTGTGACTCTGAAATCCTCCGGTTGCCAACTGATCATCACCACAGGCGGCCTGAGCGTGGATCCAGACGACGTCACCCCGCAGGGGGTGGCGCAGGCCGGCGCCGACATCCGGTTCTACGGCACCCCCGTCCTGCCGGGTGCCATGCTCATGGTCTCGGATCTTGACGGCGTCCCGGTGGTGAGTCTGCCCGCCTGTGTGTTTTACTACAAACGCACTGTATTTGACCTCATCCTCCCGAGGATTCTGGCAGGAGAAACGATTACAGGAAATGATATGGCAGTCCTAGGACACGGCGGACTGTGCATGAACTGCCCCACCTGCCATTTTCCGGCCTGCAGCTTCGGAAGATAGCTGCGCATCATCTCCCGGACGCCCCTGCTCCTATTTGGCAGATTCCCCATTTGCCCGATATTCCCCAAAGGGCCGTTTCAGACCAGGGGTTTTCCTACACCGCTTGTTGACAACCCCGGCCGCTGCCCTCATTATTTCTATATTAGATACGTTAGACATTTGAATTCCCAAGAAGGAGATGCTCCCAATGAAAGTGATTCACTACTCAGATATCCCCCCCATTTCCATGGTTCACCCTTCGGTGAAAAACGTTGCCGGCAGGGTAATGATCGGCAAGGAAGACGGCGCAGCCAACTTCTGCATGCGAAGGTTTGAGATCGGCGCGGACGGTTTCACCCCAAAGCACAGCCACGACTGGGAGCATGAGGTCTGGGTGCTGGAAGGACAAGGGGAAGTCTTTATTGAGGACCAGTGGCATGCCCTTAAGGGCGGCACCGCTGTTTTTGTCCCCCCCAACGTCGAACATCAGTTCCGGAACACCGGAGATGCCACCTTTGCCTTCCTCTGCCTGGTTCCTTCCCAGGCTCCGGAGATTTAAAATGGCGCCCAGGACCTGTGTGACACCGGACGGCCGCTTCAAGGTGGGTATCCATGATCCCGGATTCCGGGTGGAAAACCTAAGGGAGAATACGTTTCCTGCAGAACTTGGAAAACTGCCCGACGGCACCCCAGTGGAAAACCATGTCAACTTCCCCGCTTCTGATGTGACTGCAGACCGGACGGACCGGATTTACGAGGTGGCCAACCCCTTCCCTTTCCGGGGTACCACCTTTATCAACTCTGCCTGGGCGGACGGTCATGCCGGACGGCCTGAAACCGTCCGGGTTCCCCCTAAACCCGCCTGCTCCCTGCGGGAAAACCTGTCCAAAGGACGGAAGGACGAAAGTGTGCTTCGGGAATACAGGCAAATTTATGACCTGCTGCCCCGGCCCATGATGCTGGCCCTGGCCCAGGCCTCCACAGATCCTGCGGAACTTGTCGCCCTGGCCCGAAAATCCTGCGACTTTGTTTTTGAGGATGACGGCGTCACCCCGGCAGGCCTTAGCTTTACCCAAAAAGACAACGGGACCAAAGTGCCGGTGGTCCATGACCACGACCTGTACGATATCCTGGGCAACAACCCCGGCCTGCCGGATAGTTACAAACAAGCCATGGTGCTTCGGCCCGGCATCCAGGGCAACTCCGAGATCATCGGCGAGGCCGTTGACGGCACCCACGTCTTTGAATATTTAAGGCGAAACTCCTATATCCCCTGGGGGCATTATGCCGCCAACATGGCCAATGACCGTATCCGCTATCGAACAAGGGACCTGACGGAAAAGGATATGGCAGGCATCCGCCACCTCTACTACCAGCGGATTTACGTCCGGCTGGCGGAGCAGTTGGATATCTCCCTGCCGGCCAAGGGCCGGGCACTGGCCGTTGACGAGTTGGAAAACCTTCGGCAGACCATTGTCCGGCGGATAAAAGCGGCAACACCTGGCACCCTCACCTTCACTTCGTCCCTGTGGGGATGGAACTTCGGCTTCGGTTTTGCCCAGTCAGGCCATAGGCTCCATGCCTCCCACCAGATGATCCACCAGCAGAACGCCATGATCCCAGGCTTTGTTGCAGACCAGGACGGAGAAGCCTACGATTGTTTTTCCTGCGGTGACCTGGTGGCTGATTTTATCAAGGAATTCAAGCAGGTCCACGGCAAGGATTTTTTCCCTGCCTATCTCAACGCAATAAAGACAAACCGCCGCACGGACGGTAGAGCGGACGGCCCGGATTCCCTGACCGTTCACGAGGATGAGAACGTCATCCTCTTTGCCCCCAAAGCCCAGGTCAGCGAATGGGAACTGCAACTCATGACCAAGCAGCCCTGCCCCCATATCCTGGCGGCGGATACCGCCACAAGGGCCAGCCTCGACCGGGCCATGCTGATTGCCACCCAGGCCCTTGAAACCCTCGGTGCCCAGATGATCACCAGTGTGGAGTTTTCCGGCCGGTTCACCGCCGAAGATACGGGGCAGCATCTGGTCTATTCTTTTATCCCCAGGCTGCCCTATGCCCCGGGCACCTTTTCCGAGGCCCAGCTCAGGTGGATCTGCGGCTGTTATCCCGAAGACCTGGCCGATGCCTGCCGCCGGGCCATAAAAACCAACAAGGAGGTTCCGTGATACGCCACGACTTTATTTATGAGTGGGACGGCAAGAGCAAATCAGGCAAAACCCCGATTTCATGGTGGCCCGGTGCCTACCGGGTAAGGATCGTTCAACTGGCAGAAGAGTCGGATGATGTGGCCTATCTTTTTCCCGTGGCTGTCCTGCTTAAATCCGTAAAGACCGATGCCGTGATGAACACCTCCTTGAAAAACTATATCCACAATTTTGCCGAACGGATCTCCGAGGAGTACGACCTGGATATCAACAAGACCATGTGGATCGAAATCAGGGACAAGGCCAGAATCGCCCATCTCAATCCGGACCGCCGCCTCAGTGAA
>CAJWHT010000133.1 GCA_913041495.1 uncultured Desulfobacteraceae bacterium
ACCTGGTCGGGATCCTGTAGCACTTCCGGTGTTACCGTAAAGATTTTAACGCTGGTGGAAGGCAGTTTTTCTTCGAACTTGAGCAACCCGTCCTCCACTACGCTCACCAGCCCCCTGGCACCGGTATTTTCCTTGAATGCCCGTTCAGCCAGTATCTTTAAGGCGTCATCGGTGAAAACCAGGTGGATACCGTAGGACATAAAGTCCAGGCGTTTGCTTAATACCACCGGGTTATTGGGCATCTTCAAGATGTCATACAGGTTAGTTTCCGACAGTTCGTCAAGGATGCAGCGCACCGGAACCCGGCCAATAAACTCGGATTCAAATCCGTAAGTGACCAGATCTTCGGAGCGGGTGGCTTTGAGCAGATCCGCCTCGGATTTACCCTGGTGCATGGGGGCACTAAATCCGATGGACTGTTTACTCAGCCGTTTTTTCACCACATCGGTAAGCCCTGAGAATGCGCCGGACAGGATAAAGAGGATATTTGCGGTGTTCACCCGTTTCTGGCTGCGTTTGCCGGTGCGCTGAAAGGATTCCAGTTCCTGCATCATGGAAACGGGGTCATGGGGGACTTTCAGATCGACTTCCGTCTCCTCCATGGGTTTTAAAAGGGCGCGCTGCACCCCTGTCCTGGATACCTGGGCACCGATAACATTAGGACTTGCGGCGATTTTGTCGATCTCGTCGATGTACACGATACCGCATTCGGCCAATTCAATGTCATCGTTTGCCTCTTTGACCAGATCCCGGATCAGGTCTTCCACATCACCACCGACATAACCGGTTTCGGAAAACTTCGTGGCATCGGCTTTGACAAAGGGTACACCGATCTTTTTGGCAATCAGTTTGATAAGATAGGTCTTACCGATACCTGTCGGACCGAGCATCAGGATATTGGACTTGATGTTTCCGGTGATTTTGGAAATACCGGACTCTGTGTTTTCCTGGTGACGGATGCGGTTAAAGTGAGTGCAGATCTTTGTTGCAAGCACGGACTTAGCCCTATCCTGTTTAACAACGTATTGGTCCAGGTATTCAATCAGTTCAGCCGGTTTGATGGTGAAATCAATCAGCTCTTTTTTGCCTTGGGAAAGTGGAGGGCCGTCTGTGGCGTCTTTTGCGGGTTGAACGGAAGGGGAGATGATTTTAACGTTGCCGCCGAATTTTTTGTTTAAAAACTCTCCCAACTCTTTTTCTATTTTCCTGGGGTCCTGCCCCTTGGTGTCTAAACTCATAATAGGGTAATATAAGCCACCTTGGGTTGAATTCAAGATCCACCCCGGGGCCGTTTCTTTTTTTCTTCAAAAAGCTGGCAGGGTGATCCGGAAGACCTGTAAACCACCACACTGGGCAACAGCTTGCTTTTGAAGCCCATAGCCCGGCATCCGTTGGGGTGTTGGGGCTCCCAGGTTACGTAGAAAAATTTGCATTTATAACAATTGATTCTGCGTTCTTCCGTCATAACAGCCTCAAATTACAAAGGCCACGGACGTTCTGCCCGTGGCCTTTGTTTATTGTGGTGCCGAAGGGGAGATTTGAACTCCCACGGGTTGCCCCACACGCCCCTCAAGCGTGCGTGTCTACCAATTCCACCACTTCGGCTTGTCTGTTTGGTATTGTGAAGCTATTCGCTTTTTTGCTCCACCGGTGCGCTGGCACCTTTCATGACGCTGTCTTCTGCCCTTTCGCCGGACATGTATGCCAGGCTCAGAGAGGTGATCATGAAGATGATGGCCACTGCGGTTGTAATCTTGGTCAGGATGTTTGCCGGACCTGTCGGGCCGAAAAGGGCCTGGCTGCCACCGCCGCCCAGAGATGCGCCCATCTCCGCGCCTTTGCCTGTTTGTAACAGGACGATGAGTATCAAGAGGACACATACGGTTACATGCAGTGCGACTACTATAGTTGTCATAATAATTATTGATACCTTATTATGTTAATGAATTTGTCTGCATCCAGGCTGGCCCCGCCAACCAGGGCACCGTCAACATCCTCTATGCTCATCAGATCCTTTACGTTGTCCGGCTTAACCGATCCGCCGTATAGAATCCGAGTTTCTTTTGCCAGCGCTCCTGAAAATTTTTCTTCCAGTGTCTTTCTTAGGAACCTGTGAACTTCTTCCACTTGTTCCACGCTGGCAGTCTTGCCGGTACCTATGGCCCACACCGGTTCGTAGGCGAGGACCAAGGTCCTGATTTCCTCAAGACCAAAGCCTTTTAACCCATCTGAGACCTGTTTGTCAAGGACAAAAAACGTTTTTTCTTCGTCCCGTTCCTTTTCTGTTTCACCGATGCATACCACGGGAATGAGACCTGCATCGAGGGCGGCACGGGTTTTACGGCAGACCAGCGCATCGGTATCACCGAAGAATTGCCTGCGTTCGGAATGGCCTATGAGAACATATTCCGCCCCTGCGGCACGGATCATATCCCCGGAGACTTCGCCTGTGAAAGCCCCTTGCTTTTCAAAATAAAGATTTTGGGCTCCCACACGGACCTGAGTCCCGGCCACGGCCTGGGAAACAAGGGGCAGGGCCAATGAAGTGGGGGCAATCATGATATCGACGTCAGCCACACCCTCACTGAGCTGGGCCAGGCGCTTTGCGCTGTCCACAGCCTCGGGGCCTGTTTTGTGCATCTTCCAGTTACCTGCAATAAGCGGGGTTCTGCTCATGGCGTTCCTCCGAAGTTAAAGTGCGTTGCCGACCAGTGCGGCCAGATCAATCATTCTGTGGGAGTATCCGGCCTCGTTGTCATACCAGGAATAGATTTTCACCATATCACCGTTGATGACATCGGTGCAGGAGGCGTCCACGATGGAAGACAGTGGGCATGAGTTATAGTCAATGGAAACCAGGGGCAGGTCACTGAAGCCAAGAACGCCTTTCAGGTTTGTTTCAGCGGCCTCTTTGAGTGCGTTATTTACCATTTCAATGGTGATGTCCTTTTTTTCCGTGGTGACAACAAGATCCACCATGGAAACGTTCGGGGTCGGCACCCTGACGGACTGGCCGTTGAGTTTGCCTGTCAATTCCGGCAGCACCAGTGACACCGCCTTGGCGGCCCCTGTGGTGGTAGGGATCATGGACAGGCAGGCAGCCCTGGACCTGCGAAGGTCTTTGTGCGGAAAGTCGAGCAGCCGCTGGTCGCCGGTATAGGCATGAATGGTTGTCATGAGCCCGCAGACAATACCGAAATTTTCCATCACCACTTTGGCCACGGGAGCCAGGCAATTGGTGGTGCAGGAGGCATTGGAGATGATGTGGTGGGCGGTAGGGTCGTAGTTTTCCTGGTTGACCCCCATAACGATGGTGACGTCAGGGTCGGCGGCCGGTGCGGATATGATCACCTTCTTGGCGCCCCCTTCCAAATGTTTGGAAGCGGTTTCCTTGTTTCTGAAAAGACCGGTGCATTCCAGAACGATGTCCACGTCTGCGTCCGCCCAGGGGATTTGTCCCGGATCTTTCATGGCTGTCACAGCAATGGTTTCGCCGTCAACGGTGATGGCGTTCTCTTCGGCGGTGACCGTTTTGGAAAACCGGCCATGGACCGAATCATATTGAAGCAGATGTGCAATGGTACGGGTATCGGTGAGGTCGTTGATGGCCTTGACCCGGATATCCGGATTTTCCTGGGCAGCCCGGTAAACCATTCTTCCGATTCTGCCGAAACCGTTAATACCGATATTGATGGTCATATGTCTCTCCTTTCGAGTGACGCAGGGGAAGGTGGCGATACTGCCCTGCGAAAAAATGATTTAGGACCGCTTGGTCCCTTTGAGAATATCACTGGCAAGAGAAATGCTTTTTTTTCCGTGTTCTACCAGAGATGCAGCGAGTTTATCCATTGGCATTTTATCCCGGACAGACACCGCCCGCATGAGCATGGGCAGATTAACACCGGATATCACCTCCACCACGCCTTCCTCTAAAAAGGCGTAGGATAGGTTGGACGGCGTTCCACCGAACATATCCGTAAGAATCAATATACCGCCGTCTTCGGTGCGTACCTTTTTGATTCCGTTCTTGACTTTCTTCCTTAAATTGTCCGGGTCCTGGTGGATATCAATGGATATGGCTTGCAGATGATCCTGGGATTTGCCCAGGATAAATTCAAGGGTCTCAATAAGTGTGTCGCCCAGTTGGGCATGCGTAACGATAAGTATACCGGTCATAGTTCTTTTATATCCCTGTCAATGTCCCTGTGCACGAGGCTGGGGGTCATCCCCTTGTCTGTTAATCTCTCAAATAGGGCGCGGGCAATGGCGACACTTCTGTGACGGCCGCCGGTACAACCCATGGCCAGGGTCAGGTAGGCTTTGTTTTCTTTTTTATACATGGGTATCAGATAGTCGATCAGCCCGTAAAACCGATCCAGAAACCGCTGGGTTTCCGGATCATTGATCACAAATGATTTAACCGCTTCGGATTCCCCGTCCAACGGTTTCAGTTCAGGCACAAAATATGGATTGTTGAGGAACCTTAGATCCATCATCAGATCGGCGTCCAGGGGAATACCATATTTGTAGCCAAATGAAAGGATGTTGATTTTCATCCGCTCAACGGATTCATCGGCCTCAAGAATCATATCAAGTATAACGGATTTGAGGCGGTGCACGTTGCACTGGCTGGTATCGATGATATGGTGGGCCACCCGCCGGATGGATCTCATGGCCTCTTTTTCCGCCTTGATGTTGTCCAGCAGCCTGGATTCGCTGTCCAGGGGGTGCTGTCTTCGTGTCTGGCTGTATCGGGTGACAAGTGTTTTGTTGTCTGCCTCAAGGAAAATAATGGTCGGGGTAATTCCCATCTCCTCAAGCGCGGATATGCCGGATACGAAGTTCTTTACAAAGGTTTTGGAGCGAAGGTCCATGACAAAAGCCGCCCCTTTGACTTCGGGAAGGTCTTTGAAAGGAAGCTCCAGTACTTTGGGCACAAGTTCCATGGGCATATTGTCGATGCAGTAAAAAGAGGCATCTTCAAAGGCCTGGACCACAGTGCTTTTTCCGGAACCGGAGATACCGGTAATAATATAGACTCTCAGGGGTGTCATAACCTAAAAATCTTCGTCCTGGGCCATGATGATGTCATAAATTTCATCCACGGAGCCGGCCTGTCTGAGACGATCCTTGAAATCATCCATTTTCAGCAGTTTTGATATTTGTGCAAGAACCTTTAGATGTCCGCCGGTACTGTTTTCAGGGGTTAATAACAAAAAGAAAATATGTACGGGTTTGTCATCCAGGGAATCGTATTCAATTCCCTTTTTGCTCAACCCAAATCCCACTGTCACCGAGCCCACAGCATCCAGTTTTCCGTGGGGAATGGCAATACCACCGCCGATACCGGTCGAGCCTAAGGATTCCCTCTCCCTGAGTACGGCGGCAATGGCCTTTCCGTCAGCCTGTGTGGAGCCTGCAACCGCTTCCGCCAGTTCCTGAAGTACGCCGGTTTTGTTGTCAGCGGCCAGATCTGCGATAATAGCACTTTTGTCTAAGATTTCACTGATTTTCATTGGCGTTGTTTATCCCCTGGGCTGAATGAGGCCCAGTTTTCCGTTGTTGTGTTTGTAAAGAACGTTCAGTTGCTCTGTGCGGGCGTTGTTGAAAACAAAGAATGTTTTTTTACCCGAGTTGAGTTCAACCACCGCATCCTCAATATCCATGGGTTTATAATCAATGGGTTCCACAATGATTTGGGAAACCGGATCAAATGCAACGGCGTCACCGGTCGGGTTGTTAAACTCGAAGGTATCTGTCAGGCTGGTTTTATCGCCTGACATGTGGTGCTTTACTTTTTCCTTGTGCTTTTTGATCTGTGCTTTAATTTTATCCATCAGGGCGTCGATGGAGGAGTACATGCTTTCGGAGTCTTCCTTGGCGTGAATGTTGAGTTTGTCACAGGTCAGCGTGATCTCGGCAATATGTCTTATTTTTTCCACGGACAATACCACATGGGCTTCGGCCGGGCTGTCCAGCATCTTATCGAATCGGTCCAGTTTTTTGGCCACGTATGATTTTAAGGATTCAGTGGATTCTATTTTCTTGAAGGTCACAGTGGTCTGCATAAAACCTCCCTAAAGTTGTTTCCGTTTGTTGGACGGCAGGATGTTGAGCACCTTTCGGTACTTGGCCACGGTGCGCCGTGCGATCTGGATATCGGATTCCTGAAGAATGGCTGCGATCTTGTCGTCACTCAGCGGGGCGTTGGGATCCTCATTTTCGATCATCTGACGGATCCTTTCCTTGACGCTGGCCGACGCCATGGATGCGCCTCCGGTCCGCTCTATGGAGCTGTTGAAAAAATACTTGAGTTCAAAGAGCCCCTGGGGAGTGTAGGCGTATTTATTGGTGGTCACCCGGCTGATGGTCGATTCGTGCATCTCAATATCTTCGGCAATATCCTTGAGAATCAGCGGACGCAGGTAGGCGATCCCTTTTTCAAAAAATTCCCGTTGAAACTTGATGAT
This sequence comes from uncultured Desulfobacteraceae bacterium, assembly GCA_913041495.1. Lineage (GTDB taxonomy): Bacteria > Desulfobacterota > Desulfobacteria > Desulfobacterales > Desulfobacteraceae > Desulfobacter. Next base: position 6,471 of record CAJWHT010000133.1, read on the forward strand.
GCTCTCCATCACAAGGTAGATGGTCTTTTGCCGCTGATGGATACTTTTGATCAGCCAGGAGGCGGACTGCATTTTTTCGTTCAGGTACGCCTTGGTCTCTTTGGGTATTTTTTTTCCGTCCGCAACCGCTTCCCGGTAAAAACGAGAGATTCGAAGCTTTGGAAGGCCGTCATCGTTCATAACGATTTTAAAATCATCATCCACCTTGTACACGTAAATATCCGGGGTGATATAGGCCGGTTCCTCTGTGGCAAATTTACGCCCGGGTTTGGGTTCAAGGTATTGGATGACGTTAACAGCAGCGCGGACGTCGTCTACGGAAATTTTAAGGGCTTTTGCAATTTTTTTACTGTTCCTGTTTTCTAAGTTTTTCAGGTGACTGGTGATGATTGCCTCGATTACCGGGTTTTCGATACCCAGTTGCCGGACCTGGATTAAAAGCGTTTCGGTCAGGGTCCTTGCGCATACGCCGGGGGGATCGAAGGTCTGCAACAATGACAAAACGTCTTCGACAACCTCAACATCAGATTCGGTGGCAGCGGCAATTTCCTCCACCTCCATGCACAGGTAACCGTCCCGGTTCAAATTCCCGATGATCAGGTTGCCGATGGCTTCCCTGTCATCATCAAGGCCCGACAGCATAAGCTGCCATTCCAGGTGTTGTTCAAGTGTCTTTTTTTCTGAGGTAAATGCTTCGAAATTCGGCGCTTCAGTGCTCTCAGACTCCATATAGACGCGGCCGGTGGAATTATACTCATTGATATAATTTTCCCAGTCCACATCGGATCCCACCTGTTCTTCAATGGTCACCTCTTTGACGGGGGCTTCGGCTTCAGACTCCGGTGCATCTCCCTCCTGGGCAGTGATATTCTTGTCCGATGTATCGTCTGTGACCTTCTCTTCAAGGGCCGGATTCTGTTCCATTTCCTGCTGGATCATGTCCGCCAGCTCAAGCCGTGACAGTTGCAGCAGCTTTATGGCCTGCTGAAGCTGCGGGGTCATGACCAGCTGCTGGGTCAGTGTAAGGTTCTGTTGTAATCCAAGTTCCATGCTAAAGTTTAAAATTATCTCCCAGATAAATCTTTTTGGCTATTTCACTAGATATAATCTTCTCAGGGGATCCGGACTCAATTACAGCGCCCTGATTCATTATGTATGCATGATCGCATACCCCCAAGGTTTCCCTTACATTGTGGTCGGAAATCAATACACCGATTCCTCTCCCGGTCAATTGAGAGATGATCTTCTGGATGTCGATGACAGCCAGCGGATCAATACCTGCAAACGGTTCATCCAGCAGGATGAATTTCGGGTCCGTGGCCAGCACCCTTGCAATTTCGAGCCGCCTACGTTCACCGCCGGAAAGTGAGGCCGCCTTCTGATGGGATAACCGTGCAATGCCCAGTTCATCCATGAGAATTTGCGCCTTGGTCTCAATATCAAATCCATTGGCGGGCAGCACTTCTAAAATCGCGGTAATATTTTCCCTTACCGTCAATTTTTTAAAAATGGACGATTCCTGGGGCAGATACCCGATTCCCTTTCTGGCCCTGATATACATGGGGTGCTGGGTAATATCCGCCTGATCAAGGTAAACCGTACCGCCGTCCGGTCTTATCATCCCCACCGTCATGTAAAAGGTGGTGGTCTTACCCGCCCCGTTGGGCCCCAGAAGCCCTGTGACTTTCCCCTGTTTTACAGTCAGGTTGACCTCATTGACCACCGTTTTACCGGCGTAGGTTTTAACCAGATTCTCTAATACCAGACGGCTCATGGGTGTTCGCTATTGCTTGGCACTATCTGTGGGCCGGTTCTGGTCCTGGGCATCAAAAAATGCCTGGACACGGGTCTTACCATCGCTTTCCACCATCACGCGCTGCTCGTTTCTAAAGAGGGTAATCTTTTTGCCGGTCACCCAGCTTTTACCGGTGAGCAGTTTAGGTGCTTTGCCGGTAAGCACGAGCATTTCGGTTTCAGTGGTGTAAACGACTTTATCTGCAATCGCTTTGCGTTCCCCGGCCGTATACTCCACGTTGCCGGTGGCCACAATCTGCTTTACGTGATTCTGGCTTTCTTTATTGTTTTTTGACTCGTTGAAGTAAACCTTTACGGAGTCCGCCATCAGCACGGCGTCCTCGCGGGTTGCCTTTACATTTCCGATAAATTCCACAAGGGCCTTGCCCTGTTCGGCAACCATTTCATCGGATATCACGTGAAGGCTGGATGCCGTATCTTTTTCAACAGAGACGTTCTTTTCAGCGGCACCGGCATGGGGGGTAAAAGAAAATGCAAGGATGATGGTAAAAATCAATGTCAGGGTTGAAAAAGGGATCATAAGATGGCTATGGGAGGTCGATGGCTTCACTGAAGTATCCTTTTACTTTTCCTTTTAAGATAATCCGGTTGTCGTTTAATTCGATACGCATGGTATCCGCTTCCAGCGTTGACTCTCCGTCCTCAATCAAGACCCGTGAATCGGTGTGTATTATATGTTCTTTTTTGCCATAATGCAATGTTTCACTTCTCAGGGTGCGCCCCTGTGAAGTAACAACGACATTGGTGTTCAATGTCAGGTCATGGGTCTTGGTATGAAGGACTCCCTGTTCAGCGGTCAGATGTACTTTTTCTTCGGTCTTTGTGTAAAAAACCACGGCCACATCCTCAAGAATAGCTTTGTCTTCCTCCCTCAACAGGGTTGCTGACGTCGCCTTGAGTTCCCATTCGGTAATGCCGTTTTTTTTGGACACCTGTTCCAAAAGGTTGAGCTTCAATGCAGCCCGGGTGTCCACTTCAATGTTTTCGATGGTCACAGGTGTGGACAGCAGCCGGTTTGCATAATAAAAGATGCCCAGTCCGGCAAATAGACAGACGGTCAAGATCACAAGGGGCAGGATCAGCTTTTTCTTTCCGTATGCCGTCATGACAGAAAACCCGAAAGAATCTGGTCCCACAGGCCCTGGGCCTTGAGTATGGTTTCACAAATCTCTCTGACACCACCGTGACCGCCGGGCAGACTTGCCGTGTAATCCGAATGATTTTTCACATCGGAAGATGCATCGGCAACGGTAAAGGCCACACCGGCACGGGTCATGGCCGGCAGATCAATCAGATCATCTCCCACGTAGCCGACTTGTCCGGCTGCAAGTCCTGTTTTTTGAAGAATGGTATCAAAGGCTTCGGCCTTGTCCTTGATACCGTCGAATACCAGGTTGATTTTCAGGTTATCACACCGGTGTCGCAGGGCACCTGAGGTTCTGGCCGTGACAATTCCCACATCTATACCTGCATCCATAAGCAGCCGCAGGCCAAGTCCGTCTTTGGCATTAAAAGATTTTATCTGCTCTCCTGTATCCGTATAGGTGATGCTGCCGTCGGTGAGCACACCATCCACATCAAGCAGGAGCAGCCGGAGCTGTTGAAGTTTTTCTTTCATTCCGCGTTTTCTTTTTTCGTTCTGATTCGATTTCAGCCGGCAGCTTTTTTGATGGCAAGAAGGGTTTTGAGCAGGGGCGCCATCTCATCTAAAGGCATTGAGTTCGGGCCGTCGCACAGCGCCTTGTCCGGGTCCGGATGGGTCTCCATAAACAGCCCGGTGGTGCCGGCGGCCACCGCCGCCTTGGACAATGGCGGGACGAACTGTCGCTCTCCGGCGGATGATGCCCCGCCGCCGCCCGGCAGTTGCACACTGTGGGTTGCATCAAAAATAACGGGGACATCCATCTCGTTGAGTATCTGGAATCCTCGGTAATCCACCACCAGGTTGTTGTAGCCGAAACTCGTCCCCCTTTCGGTGATGGCAATATCGTGGTTGCCTGCGGCATGGGCTTTCATGATAATATTTCTGCAGTCAAACGGCGATAAAAACTGCCCCTTTTTAATATTCACGGGTTTACCGGTCTTACAGGCTGCAAGAATCAAATCGGTTTGCCGGCACAAAAAGGCGGGAATCTGTATAATGTCAAGCACTTTGGCGGCAGCTTCCGCCTGGCCTGGCTGATGGATGTCCGAAATCACCGGCAGGTCCAACTCTTGCTTAATCCGTTTGAGTATCTCCAGTCCTTCTTCTACCCCCGGCCCTCGGAATGAGTCTATTGATGTTCTGTTTGCCTTGTCGTAGGAGGCTTTGAAAATATAAGGAATCCCTAAGTCCTGTGTCACTGATTTCAGATGGGCGGCAATTGCAAAGCTGGTGTCATAGTCTTCAATGACGCAGGGACCTGCAATCAGAAAAAAAACCGGAGGTTTGGTTTGGATAAGGTTAAAAAAGAAGTTGCTCATTATGGAAATCCTTAAAATAGTGACATGTTTGGGCTAAACCTATAGTTTGGAAAGCTAAAAGTCAAGAATGTAAAATTCCTTGATATGTAAGGCTTTTGCTGTTATTTTAGGTTGATTTTATTTTGCTGTATTCTAACGTCTTGAATTATAGGGTTAATCAATGAAAAAAGCGGTAATCATTCTGATTTTAATGGGATTGTTTGTCCCCCTGGCTTGGCTTGTCTTTTATAAATATGAAGGCACCGCTCCCGAAGTGGATGTCAGCCTACCCTCTGAATATCTTAAAAAATCGTATGAGATGGCGCTTACGGTCAGTGATCAAGGTACGGGCCTGAGACGGGTAATGGTTTCTTTGATGCAAAACGGCAATGAAAAGGTGCTGATGGATAAGAATTATCCGCCGTCCTCTGTGCTTTCTTTTTTCTCCGACAAAAAGGTGACGGAAGAGTCTTTTTCCATTCCTGTGGAATCCAGGCGGTACGGAATGAACGACGGCGATGCCACCATAAGAATCCTGGTGGAAGATTATTCCTGGCATGGCTGGAACAAGGGGAACCGTTTTTATCAGGAAAAAAAGGTGGTCATCGACTCCAAACCACCCCAAATCAAGGTGCTCACAAAACAGCACAATGTGTCAAAAGGCGGCAGCGGACTGGTCATCTACAAAGTATTTGAACCCGATACCCAAAGTGGTGTCATGGTGGGGGATAACTTTTTTCCGGGGCACTCGGGAATGTTTAGCGACCCAAGCATTTATGCGGCCTTTTTCGCCCTGAGCCATACCCAGGGACCGGGCACCCAGATCTTTGTACAGGCACAGGATCCGGCAGGCAATGTTTCCAAGCGCGGTTTCCATCATTATATAAAGGATAAGAACTTCAGGGCGGACGTTTTAAATATTTCAGACCGTTTTCTTGAACGGAAGATGCCAGACATTGACTTGGGAGACAAGGCAGATGCCTTTGCAGGGGACAGTAATCCCTTGTTGGAAAAATTTTTGTACGTGAACAAGGAACTGCGGCGTCAGAACGTGGAAACGGTTCTGGCGGTGCCATCGGATACGGTAAATCAGGTGCTCTGGAAAGGACGGTTCGGCCGTATGGCAGGGGCTGCCAACCGGGCACAATATGCAGACCGCAGAATTTATAAGTACAAAGGCAAGGAAATTGACAGGGCTGTCCACCTGGGCGTAGACTTGGCGTCCACTGCAAATGCGGAGGTTGGAGCTGCCAACAAAGGCAGGGTGGTCATGGGGGATAGTGTGGGTATCTTCGGCAACACGGTGATCATCGATCACGGGTTCGGCCTGGCCAGTCTCTATTCCCACCTCAGCCACATCAGGGTGCAAGAGGGCAATCAAGTGGCCAAAGGAGAAATCATAGGCAACACCGGGCTGACCGGACTCGCCGGCGGGGACCACCTCCACCTGTCCATCATTGTCCACAACACCTTTGTGAATCCCATAGAATGGTGGGATAAAACCTGGATCAAGAATAATATCACTTCAAAAATAGATGCTGTGAAGGCAGAACTCCAATAGAACCCGGGACGATTTGAATATGAGCGATTATAAGGTAAACAAGACGTATCGTGAAATAAATGACAAGATATCCAAGGGAGAGGCCGTGGTGGTCACTGCCGAAGAGATCATAGACATTGCAGAAAAAGAAGGGGTGGTGGAAGCCGCCAAAAAAGTGGATGTCGTTACTACTGGCACCTTTGCTCCCATGTGCTCCTCCGGTGCTTTTATCAACATCGGCCAGTCAAGCCCCCTGGTGCGGACCACCAAGACCTGGTTCAACAATGTGCCTGCTTATTCCGGCGTGGCTGCCGTGGACTGCTATCTGGGGGCCACCCAGACCTGTGACGATGACCCGCTGAATAAACATCATCCAGGCGAGTTCAACTACGGGGGCGGCCATGTCATTCAGGACCTGGTTGCCGGCAAGGAAGTGCATATCCGGGCGGAAAGCTATGGTACCGACTGCTACCCAAATCTGAAAATCGAAAAGACGGTCACCCTGAAAGACCTGCCCAACGCCATGTTGTGCAATCCAAGGAACGCTTACCAGAATTATAACTGCGCCATCAACCGGTCCAACAAAATCAAATACACTTACATGGGCACCTTGAAACCCAATGTAGCCAATGCAAACTATTCCACCTCCGGAGAACTGAGCCCGCTGTTCAACGACCCCTATCTGAAGACCATCGGTCTTGGCACCCGGATTTTCCTTGGCGGGGCCCAGGGGTATGTCACCTGGACTGGTACCCAGCACAAATCCGAGGTGGCGCGTGGATTAAACGGTGTGCCTGTGACACCATCCGGCACCCTTTCGGTCATCGGGGACCTCAAAGAGATGTCACCGGAGTGGCTGGTGGGGCAGAGCATCCGCGGTTACGGTATTTCCCTATCCATCGGTCTGGGCATCCCCATTCCGATTCTCAATGAGGAGATGCTCAAATACACTGCCATATCCGACAGCGAGCTTTTCACCCAGATTGTGGATTACGGACATGATTACCCCCAGGCCATCTCTAAATCCTACGGTCAGGTCAGTTATGCCGAACTCAAGAGCGGCACAATCATGGTCAGCGGAAAGAAAGTGCCTACAGTGCCCCTGTCTTCCATGGTAAAGGCAAGGAAAATCGCTGACATCCTGAAATCAGATATCCAACGCGGCCGGTTCTACCTTGGTGAACCCCAGCACCTGTTCTGTTAACCTGAGACTGAGAAAATAATACCGAGAGAACCAATGACTATTAAAAAGAAGAACGCCTGGCGGGAGAACATAGAGGCCATTCTCATTGCCATCGTTATCGCCCTGTTCATCCGGACCTTTATCGTCCAGGCGTTTAAGATACCTTCGGGCTCTATGCTGGAAACCCTCCAGATCGGAGACCAGATCCTTGTGAACAAGTTTATTTACGGGGTCAAGATACCCTTTACGGACGGCTACACCCTCATCCCTGGTAAAAAACCCGAGCGCCATGATATTGTGGTGTTCAAGTATCCTGAAGATCCGTCAAAAGATTATATTAAGCGAGTGGTGGCAGTAGGCGGGGATACGGTACAAATCGTTGACAAACACCTGTTCGTCAACGACAAAGAAGTGACAAAGCAGCCATGGGCCGTTTTCAAGGATCAGCGGATCATCCCGGGTCAAGCCAGCACCCGGGACAACCTGAGAAAAATTACCGTACCCGAGGGAAAACTATTTGTAATGGGCGACAACAGGGACAATAGTCACGACAGCCGTTTCTGGGGTTTTGTGGATCTGACCGAAGTCAAGGGAGAAGCGTTCATGATCTATTGGTCATGGAACAAGGACAACTTCGGTGTTCGCTGGAGCCGGATCGGCAATTTTTTATTTTAAGGATGCAACCCTATGCGATTTGCTAAGAAAGATATCCTGGACATCCGGTCGCTGACCAAAGACGAGATTGCCATGATATTGGACACGGCCCAGGGCATGAAGGAAATTTCCGAACGGCCGGTGAAAAAAGTGCCCACCCTCAGGGGAAAAACCATTATTCTTTTTTTTCAGGAACCGTCTACCCGGACCAAGTTGTCCTTTGAACTGGCCGCCAAACGGTTGTCGGCAGATACGGTATCTATTGCTAAAAGTTCATCCAGTATTGTAAAGGGCGAGACCCTTATTGATACGGCCAAAAATCTTGAATCCATGAAACCCGATGTCATTGTCATGCGTCACTCTTCGTCAGGCGGTGCGTTTCAGGTGGCACAACGGGTTGGCTGTTCCGTGATCAACGCCGGAGACGGCACCCACGCCCATCCGTCCCAGGCGCTGCTGGATATGATGACCATCCGTGAAGCGAAGGGCACCCTTGAAAATCTGAATATTTCCATTGTAGGTGATATTTCCCATTCCCGGGTGGCAAGGTCTGATATCATCGGGTTGTCCAGAATGGGGGCCAACGTTAAGATTTGTGCCCCGCAAACCATGGTACCCATGGGTATTGAACAGCTTGGCTGCTCAATTGCCCCGAATATGGACGCCTGTGTAGAAAACGCAGACGTCATCATGATGCTCAGAATTCAAAAAGAGCGGCAGGGCAACCTGCTTTTCCCAAGTGAACGTGAGTATGCAGCACTTTACGGACTGAACCGCAACCGGCTTGCCCTTGCAAAGGAGGATTGCATCGTGATGCATCCCGGCCCCATGAATAGGGGGGTGGAAATCGCAACTGACATTGCGGACGGGGATTGTTCACTGATACTGGACCAGGTCACCAACGGAGTGGCCCTGCGTATGGCGCTTTTTTACCTTGTGGCGGGAGGCAGCAGACATGCAGATGCTGATTAAAGGAGCAAAGGTGGTTGATCCGGGAAACCTGGATGAACCCAAAGATATTCTGATCAAAGACGGCAAAATAAAGCAACTTCTGGATCCGGGTGAAACATTGAGTGACCCGGATGTTGAAGTGATTGATGCAACCGGCCTGATTGCCGTACCGGGACTTGTGGATGTCCATGTGCACTTAAGGGAACCGGGCCAAGAATACAAAGAAACCGTTGAATCGGGACTCAAAGCCGCAGCCAAAGGCGGATTCACAGCCGTTTGTTCTATGCCAAACACTGATCCGGTAAACGATAATGCCCAGGTCACCTCATTCATCATCCGGCAAGGGGAAAAGGCCCAAAGCGCCAAGGTATACCCTGCGGGCGCCATATCCAGGGGCTCCGAAGGTACAAACCTGGCGGAAATCCATGATATGAAACTGGCCGGCATCCGCGCGGTCACAGACGACGGCCTGCCGGTGGCCAATGCCCAGTTGATGCGGCGTGCCCTGGAGTACTGCAAAGGCCTGGACCTTCCGGTGTTTGTTCATGCCGAGGACAAGGACCTTGCCGCAGGCGGCGCCATGAACGAAGGCCCAAGGGCCACAGAACTTGGCATCAAAGGAATTCCAAATGCATCCGAATCCGTGATGGTCTGCCGGGATATTGCACTTGCGGAACTCACCGGCGCCAGAGTGCACTTCTGCCACATGAGCACGGCAGAGTCCATCGAAGCCATCCGCCAGGCCAAACACAGGGGGGCCCCTGTCACATGTGAGACGGCCCCCCATTACTTTACCCTGACAGACAATGACATCCCACCCTACGACACCAACTACAAAATGAATCCGCCCTTAAGGTCCGAAGCTGACCGCCTGGCCATCATAGAAGGACTCAAAGACGGCACCATAGACATGATCGCCACAGATCATGCCCCCCATCACGTGGATGAAAAAGATGTGGAATTCGACCGCGCCGCCTTCGGTATTATTGGCCTTGAAACTGCTTTGCCCCTGGCTCTAAAACTTGTGATTGACGGCCATCTGACTCTCGCTGATCTTGTGGATAAAATGGCCAAGGCCCCCGCCC
>CAJWHT010000134.1 GCA_913041495.1 uncultured Desulfobacteraceae bacterium
GGGATAGCCTTCGCCCGAGACCTTGGCAGCCTGGTCGAGCATGCGTTCGAAATGTTCGAAGCCCAACAATAGAGGGCTGTTGAAGGCGCCGAGCCTGGACATGGGCGTTCTCCTCTGAATCCATGAGCGAAAACGGCGGGACCCTGTCCATCCGTCTTTCCCGGACCTGTCTGGACCAAGACGATGCCAGGCGCCTTGACGATATACATCCGGGAAAATATGCAACGCTGTCCATCAGTGACACCGGCCACGGGATTGATGCCACCACCCTGGCAAAAATATTTGATCCATATTTCACCACAAAAGAGGTGGGCAAGGGGACCGGGATGGGACTTGCCGTGGTTCTGGGTATCGTTAAAAACCATAACGGAGCGATAACGGTGGACAGCCTTCCTGGCCACGGCAGCACATTCACCCTATTCTTTCCGTTGGTTGATGAACGCCCGACCCCGGCAGAAACCACCGAGCCGCCCCCGCCAAAGGGCACCGGCCGGATTCTTCTGGTTGACGATGAGCCCGCCATTCTCACCTTGACCCAAAACCAACTGTCGTCCCTGGGCTATGAAGTGGAAACGCATGATGATCCTCTGGATGCCCTGATCGCGGTTCAAGCTGCGCCTGAACGCTTCGATCTTCTCATCACGGACATGACGATGCCGCACATGACCGGTGACCAGCTTATCCGTGAGGTTCGAACGATAAATCCTGCTCTGCCGGTGCTGCTGTGTACCGGGTACAGCGAGAAAATGGACCGGGAAGGTTCCCGGGAACTCGGGGTGGAAGGATATCTTGAAAAACCAATCAGAAAAAACCAATTGGCCCGCGTAATCAAAACGATCATTGAACCGGATTTGCGATAAACAAATTGATTCGGTTGCGAATTTTGGGTAAGCTGATCCGCAAATCTTCGTTAAACAATCCGAGAACCGATGCCCATGACGGAATCGTCCGACAAAACCCTGTTTGAAGAACCAAAAATAAAAAGCACATGGCTGCCGCTGCTTGTGGGCGTGCTGGTCTGTGTCATGTTCCTGATCATGGCATGGCTGCTCAAGGAAAGGGAAACAACGGATCTTCACAAAATGCTGGCGGCAAAAGCCGGGGAGATGGCGGGTTACGTGGGTGCGGACCTGCGCAGCCGGATTCCTGCGGTTCGCAGGATCGCCGACCGGTGGACCGTTCACCAGGGCCTATTGCAAAACGAATTTGAAGCGGATGCCAGGGCCTATGTCAACGATCTGCCCGGATTCCAGGCCCTGGAGTGGGTGGACCAGAACTATATCGTACGATGGGTCATTCCCGTGGCCGGCAATGAACAGGTATTGGGACTCAACCTGGCATCGGAGGAAACCCGCCGCATCTCCCTTGAAAAGGCAAGGTTCAACAAAGCCCCCACCATGACGCCTCCCATTGACCTGGTCCAGGGGACCAAGGGTTTTCTGGTCTATTTCCCCATCCATGTCCGGGGGGAGTTTGAAGGATTTATCCTGGCCGTGTTCGGGGTGGAAGAATGGCTGCGCCACATTTTCAGTATCCGGGAAACCAAGGCGGACAGGATCAATTACAGGGTCACCGTTTTTTTCAATGACATCCGGATTTACACCCAGACAAAACCTACCGATGTCACAGGCGATCAATTCATGGCCACGGCCGATGTGAAGTACCTGGGACATAATTTCCTGGTACAATGCAGACCCACCGCAGCTTTCATGCGGGAAACAAAGTCGTTTCTTCCTGAGCTGACGGCCGCCGTCGGTATCCTGATCGCCCTGTTGCTGTCATCCGTGGTATACCTGTTCCAGAAAACTTCCACGGCAGCCTGGCGCTCCCATGCAGCCAAAAGAGCCCTTGAAACGGAAATCAGAGAACGCAAAAAAACCGAAAGCCGTCTCCAGCAGACTTCGGCACGCCTGCACCTTGCCACCAAGGCCGGCGGCATCGGTGTATGGGCATGGGAAGTTACAACCAACCGGCTGACCTGGAACGAATTGATGTTCGACCTGTACGATATTCCACCGGATGTTATGCCCACCTATGACACCTGGCGAAATGCCATTGTTCCCGAAGATGTTTCCTTGGCGGAATCCCTGCTTCAAAAAGCTGTGGCAGGCAAGGCCGTGTTTGATACGGAGTTTCGCATCACGCTTACCGACGGTGCGATCCGCTATATCCGGGCGGCGGCACGGGTGGAACGGGACCAGTACGGGGCGCCCCTGCGTATGACCGGTGTGAACTGGGACATCACGGACAGAAAACTGGCTGAGGACAAGATACGCCATCTTGCCACCCATGATGCCCTCACGGATCTGCCCAGCCTGCGCCTGGCAACGGACCGGCTTGATCAGGCCATACGCACGGCCCGAAGGAACCAGACCAAGGCAGGACTTTTGTTCATTGATCTTGACGGGTTTAAAAAAGTGAATGACACCCATGGCCACGACACCGGTGACATTCTGCTCAAAGCCGTGGCCGGCCGCCTGCTGTCCTGTGTCCGGGAATCCGATACCGTCGCCCGGATCGGCGGAGATGAGTTCCTGGTAATTGTCGTGGATGTCCACACCAGGGACGATGCGGCAAACATCGCGGAAAAACTCATTGCGGCCTTGACCGGCCCCTTTGACCTGCCTGCCGGAACAGTCACCGTGGGTGCCAGCATTGGCATCGCCCTGTTCCCCGATCATGGAGAAGATGCCGAATCCCTGACCAACCTGTCAGACCAGGCCATGTACACGGTGAAGCACAGCACCAAAAACAGTTTTGCCTTTGCCGGGAAGGAATCCGGGCCTATCCCCCCATAGATCAACCTAAATTTTAGAACCGGAGCATATTCCATGATACCCATCGACACCTTGATCACCTTTTTTACGGCCTCAATCCTTCTGGCGCTTGTTCCCGGGCCTGACAACATATTTGTACTAACCCAATCGGCCCTCAGCGGCCGGTCCGCCGGCATCGTGGCCATGCTGGGCCTCTGCACCGGCCTGCTCTTCCACAGTGCGGCCGTGGCTTTAGGGGTGGCCGTAATTTTCCAGACGTCGATACTGGCCTTCACCATACTCAAGTTGGCCGGGGTGGTTTTTCTGGGTCTGGCCCTGAAACTTGTGACCACCGAACAATAATCGGTATTTTAATCGTTTCCAGGCAGGAAAAATTTTGCCAAATCAATTGACATGGAAATCTCCTGCCTGGTATCATCTTTTTCGGTCCATCCCGATATTTCGTATGAGAACCATCCGGTAAGACAATGTTCATTGCTGCGGCCCGTTCCACAAGGACAGGGGCATATCCAACCAACCACGGATTTGGGAGATAGCCATGCCGTTTGCCAATCATCCCGAAGAAAGGGGAATCCTCAACGTCCGGAGGACCCGCGCAAATATGTTCTCGCCGGGTCTTGCCAGGAATCCCGAATTACATGATACCCTGAATACCGGTATGGTCCGGCGGGCCAAACCCGTGCAAAAACAGCCGCTTGTCATTGCCATTGGCGGTGCAACAGGCAATATCGGAAAAAGCCTTTTTACCGCCAGCCTGGCCGTCCATCTGGCCGAGGAAGGCCGTCGCACCGTGGCTGTTGACCTGGATCTGGGCGGGGCCAACCTCCATCAATACCTGGGCCACCCCAGGCTTCGCCGCACAGTGAACGACTTTTTGCGAAAAAAAACCGATACCCTGGACGGAGTCATGGAAGAAACGATTTTCGGTCCGCGCCTGATAGGCGGCGCCTCCTCCTGCCTGGGTGCCGGCAACATCGGTTTCGCCAGAAAACTCAAACTGATGCGGACCATCCGCAGCCTGGATGCCGATGTAGTGGTGGCCGATCTCGGCGGTGACACAGCCTTCAACGTGCTGGACGTTTTCCTTGCTGCGGATATCAGGCTTGTCATGACAACCAGCACCCCTGAAACGCACCTGGGTGCCTATACATTTATCAAGAGGGCCCTGTACAGAAAACTGAACCGGATCTTCGGCCCGGAGTCCTTTTACAAAGGGCCTGCCGACCCTATTCTCCGCCGGCTGATCCAGAACGCCACCATCGCCGCCGGCAGTTCAGATCTGCAAACCATCCCGGCCCTTCGTGAAGATATCCGTCAAAAGGCCAGAACCGGTCTGAACATGTTGGATAAAACTCTTGAAGCTTACCGCCCTTTCATCCTGGTGAACCGGGTGGAAAACGCGGGCCGGGAACAGCCGCCGTTCCGGCGCATTCAAAAGGTCTGCAAAAAAGCCCTGTCCGTGCATGTCTCCTGCCTTGGCTCCTTGCCCGACACCCCCGGCATGGCCGCCGGCAACCGCCCAATTCTACCCGTTCTAACCACAGCGGAAAGCCGCGAATTTAACTGCCGGCTCAAACAGATAGCAAACCGTATCCTTGATGCTGCGTACCAACAGGGACAATCCCATAAAGATTGACAAATTCCTTTGTCTCTGCCATAAAAATCAGTCTGAACCCATTGACTTAAAGGTAAGGAAGACCCATTGACCGGTATCAGCGAAGTACTTGTTCTCATTGTTTTGATCCTCGGCATCCTGATTCTGCCCAGAATGCTCAAGCCCCAGCCGGTCCGGTCCAAACGCCCCCGGTCAGCAATTCCCAATACCATGGGTATGAAAATGCGGGCCGGCATTGTGTCCTCCCTGCTTTTCCCGGTCATCACGGCCCTTGTGATGAAACCCTGGCAGAAAGATATTATCCTCTACCTAATCGTGGGCGTTCTGCCCGTGGCCCTCGGCTGGGCAGTATTCTGGATACTGAGAGGCAAAAAATAACCCGGAACCTGACCGCCTCACCACAGCCAACCGACTTCGTACTCCCACTTTAAATTCACTGAACCAGAATTGAACACACCCTCCATTACTATATAGTCTAAGAATAAATTTAGTAATGAAACTAAAAAGTTTAATTATTTTTATTGACACATAATCTATCGTGGTTAATTTATTTTCAAAGTGAATGACACACCGGATTATCCGGGCCTAAAACGAAGCTTAAGGAGGCTATATTATGAGACTTGTAAGATATAACCCATTCAACGAAATGACCCTTTTCAAAAACGCTTTTGACGAATTTTTCACCGATTCCGGGTATAAAACATCAACCGCCTGGACCCCTGCCGTGGATATCGTGAGCAACGAGGATACGGTGGATCTGAATGTTGAAATTCCCGGTATGAAAAAAGAAGATATCACGGTCAACATCGAAGACCGGGTTCTCACCATTGCCGGCGAACGCAGGGTGGAAAATGAAGAGAAAAAGGAAAACTACTACCGCCGTGAGAGACGCTACGGCAGCTTCAAGAGGGCCTTCACCCTCTCTGACGACATCCTCACCGATGAGATCACGGCCGAATACACCGACGGTATTCTCAAGGTATCCCTGAAAAAGGATACCACGAGCGAAAAGGTAAAACAGATCACCGTGAACTAAACCAACCTGCAAATACAACCAACCGATAAAGCCATCCCGGGCGGCACCACCGCCCGGACCTCCCTCCCATCATCCCCGGGCCTTTCGGCCCGGGGATGCCTTTTACCGAGAGTTCAGGAAATCCATTCACAAATATTGCCCCCCATGATCCTCTCCGCTGCCCGCCGTTCCCGAAAAAGTGCTTCCAGACGCCGTTTGATAAAACCATTGTCAAAAAAACCGTCCGTATCCACAGCGCCGAAAGGCCCGTCCGAACCGAAAATGCAGCGTTCTGCCCCCAGTTCCGCCACCACGCATCTGGTCACCGTTTCATCCACATAGGCATCCGCAGACAGGTCCACACAGATGTTGGGCCTATTCCGGATCAGCTCCCAGGTATCCTTGTAGCAGGGAAAGGCGGCATGGGCCAGAATCAGCTTCAATTCGGGGAGTTCATCCGCCAGCGGAAGAAAATCCCCATGGTCTCCGAACCCCGGATGGATCAGCAGGGGCATACCTTGTTCAGCAGCTTTCTGCGCCACCGGCAACAATTGCCCGGGGGCATAGCGATGCCAGAAAGGATGGGCCTTGATGCCGATAAATCCCGGATGTTCCGCCCATCGCTCCATTTCTTTAACAGGATCGTTTTTCCCTTTAGGATTGACAAAGATCCACCCAAGGAATCTGTCCGGATACTCCGTCAGGGCCCTTGCCACCGGGGCATTGTCCGGATCAGGGTAGATTTTCAATGTGCCGGAGGGAAGACAGATATCCCCTTGGGGTGTAAACCGGGTCAACAACTTCTTGGAAAGCCCTCTAAGGGGCCGGTGCAGCAGTAAAAACCGCAGCAGCCCTAGCATATATTCCCGGGGATGGGCAAACGGATCACACATGCTGGTGATAAGAACGGTTTTATCGATCCCATACCGGTCCATTTTGGAAATGAGGTTATCAATGGGCTGAATTCTTGGGTCCAGGTGATAGTGGGCGTCTATGATCATGTCTGGGTTATCCTTTTAGTTCCACGGCAGTGCCTGAAACCACAATCCCACCGTTCTCAGGAATCTCGACGTCAAGTCTGCTCGGCCTGCCCATGGCTTCGCCCTGGCGAATGAGTATCTTTTGCGGAACTGTCACAAGGCCTTTTTCTCGCAGATAGCCCCCCAGGGCAGCGGCCGCAGCCCCTGTGGCAGGATCCTCAACAACGCCGCCCACCGGAAACGGATTGCGGGAATGAAATACAAGATCGGTCTCGCGCCAAATCAACTGAAGGGTGGTGAAGCCTTCTTGCATCATCAACGCTTTGAGCCCCTCATAGTCGTAATCCAACCGGTTCAGCCGATCTAATTGCGCCGCCGCAATTACCAGATGCCAGGCCCCTGCGTAAGCCCGCATCGGGGGAATCGCCCGATCGATTTCCTCCAGGTTCCAGTTCAGTTTGTCTAACACATCATCAATTAATTCGGGTGTTGCCTGGGCCGTTTTCGGCTCAACAGATGTAAGGGCCGCTTGGAATGCATCGTTGTGTTCAGTGACCGACACCGGAATATCACCGGCAAGGGTAGAAAACATAAAGGTCCCGGGTCCGTCCATGCGACCCAGCGCGACCCCCGAAGCAATGGTGGCATGTCCGCAGAACGGCACTTCAATCTCGGGACTGAAGTATCTGACGGTCCTTTTAGCACCGGCCATAGGGGCAATAAAAGCCGTCTCTGAATACCCGACGTCTTTGGCAATGGCCTGCATGTCCGTTGTTGACGGAAGCGACTCTCCTATCCAGACACCGGCAGGATTGCCTCCGGCCGGGTCTGTTGAGAACGCTGAATACCGCATCAATTTACCTTTTGTCATCTTTGTCTCCTGTAAAAGTCAACACCTTGATATCCATACATCAACGTCACAGGAAACGCCAACTTTATGTGGCATCTTCCCCCCACAGGCACGCGATTATCCTTACCCCAATCATATCATTTTTAATTTCAATCCGATGTGCTACAGTACCCCAAAACACTTGCACCAACGGCAGTACCGAATTGCCGGCATCATCAACCTTTTACCAGCGACCGGCACGAGCCGGTCTGTTCCGGTCCCAAGATTAAGGAGGCAACACATTGGACACTCAGATAGAAAAACTCCGGGGTCACTACATTGTCTGCGGCTACGGTCGAATCGGCCGCCTGCTCACTGAGTACCTGGTTCAAAAGTATAACACGGTTGTGGTCATAGAAAAGGACGGGCAGCTTGGAAGCCGCCTGGATGATGACGGTGTGCTTTACCTGACCGGGGAGGCGGCGGATGAAGATATGCTGGTAAGGGCCGGTATCAAACAGGCTGCAGGCATCATTGCCGGCGTGGGAACCGATGACGAGAATATGCGGCTCGTCCAATTGGCCGCAACCCTGAACCCCTATATTTTTATCGTGGCCCGGGCCTCCCAGGACGCCACCAAGAAAGCCCTGGAGGCGGCCGGGGCCCACAAGGTGATATCCCCTTATGATATCGGTGCCCGGCGCATGGCCCATGCGATTTTACGCCCCACGGTTATCAAATTCCTTGAAACCGCATTCAACGATGAATCCACTGAGTTTCAATTCGAAGAAATCCGTGTCAGCCCGGGGGCAAAGCTTGCCGATGTCAGCCTGATGGACTCCGGCATCCGGCAGGAACTGAACCTGATCGTCATTGCCATTCAAAACAGCCGGGGGGAAATGATATTTAACCCGACGGCAGATACACCGTTTATTGTTGGTGATACGATTGTGGTCATGGGCAGTGCAAAGAGCATCAAGCAGTTTGAAAGCCTGATGAGCGGATAAGGCGGTATTGTCCTATCTTTGCTTCCGCCACTGGAAAACCGGGTCCGGTATAAGACCTGACCCGGTTGCATTTCGAACGATCACGCCTTGTCAGGCAGCTTCCAGGCCAGCACCATGAATGCCACACCGATCACACCGGCCAGCAACACACCGGGTACCGCAGGCACCAGCGCCTGGTATTTATCCGCGCCTGCGGCCAGCATGACCTTTCCACCGGCAATCTTATCGAACAGCCAGCTTCCTTTAATACTGCCGTACACCAGGGTATACAGCAGGGCGCCGAGCAGCCCCCCGCCCACAAAAAAAAGGGCGTCCTTACGTCCATCCGCCAGCGCGGCCAAGCCCGTACCGGGGCAGTAACCAGCCACGGCAAACCCCAGGCCCAGCAGGGCACCGCCAAGGATCACACCGGTGTAGGCACTTTTCACGGAAAAGTGTCCCGCATCAATGATACCAAGGCCGGCCAGCAGGAACAGCAGGGTGCTGGAAAAACCGATGGCAAAAAGGATGGCTTTCATCAGATGCAGGTCTTTGAGCCGCAGCATATTAATGATGTTCTGGGGATTGGTGGCTCCCACACGCTGAAGGGCAAAGCCGAAAAACAGTCCGAGTATTATGGCAAGAACAATGGTCATGGGTCACCTCCTATTTTCTTGTGTACACCAGTACGGCTGCGGGGATGGCTGCGGCAAATGCGCCCGCAGCAAAAAGATAGCCGCTCAGGGACGTCTGCATCATCCCACTCATCATATGGCCCGAGGTACAGCCCCCGGCCAGGCGGGCACCGAACAAAACGAGAATGCCGGCAAAGAATACGGTGGCATAGCGAAGCCCGGGGCGGTCACCGAAGCGCTGACGCCAAACCTCAGGCGCACTGCGGTCCGGCACACCGGCCCGGGGGCCGCCCAGGCGGGAGGACAACAAGGCCCCAGCCACCATGGCGATGATAAAAATAAAGCTGTAGTTCACAGGGTTGGCCACGTTCTTAGCGTATTTTCCCCCGCTCTTGTTCAGGTAGGAATTGGGGCTGGCGTAACCTGTTTTGCTCGCCGGATCTTCCCGGACGATATCGTCTGAAAAGAGGTTCCAGACGATGCCGTCGGCGATGACGAACTGGGTGGAAACCCCGATGGGTTTAACAAAGGCCACGGCCAGAAGAAATGCGGCCCCCAGCAGAAGGCCGCCTTTAAACCAGTTGAGTTGTCCGTTCATTATTTTTTCTCCTCATGGGTATCGTTGCAATAGATGCGGTAAAGGGTTTCAATCACCCCTTTCACGGCCGGGCTTTCAAGGCGGTAATATATCACCTGCCCCTCCCGCCGTGTGTCCACCAGGCCGGCCCGCCGGAGTCCTGCCAAATGCTGGGACAGGGCGGACTGGCTTAAAGGGATGGCCTGATTCAACGCACTGACGGAAGTCTCCCCCGTCATCAGGGTGCACAGCACCATCAGCCGGCCGGGGTGGCCCATGGCCTTTAGCAGGCCCGCCGCTTTTGCGGCGTTTTCTTCAAGTCTTTTGGGGTTTATCTGTTTTGTATTGTCTGGTGTCATAATTTTCCCGTATTAAAACTGCGATCTTTCATATTAGATCTTTCTAAATTAGAATAATCTAATATACTCTATTGTCAAGATCAATGGTCAAAGAATGGAGAAACAAGGGTCAAAATTACATGGTGCGGGTTTCGCAAATTGCCAACGACGAATTGACAAAAGGCCGGCAGATATTCTAAATTAAAGCCAAGATTCGTTTAAGGATATCAATAATTCAAACCTGGAAGATCCCGGTTCAACCGGTAAAGCGTGATGGACAACCATCAATGGTTTAATGAACACCCAAAACTTCAGAACCGCTACCTTACATGCAGGGGACGACAAAGTGAAACAAAAAATCAAAGTGTTGTTGGTGGATGACGAACGCCATATCAGAATGCTCATGAACAAAGTTATGACCTCCATGAACCTTGAGGTTGTGGCAGAGGCGGCGAACGGACACGAAGCTGTGGAAATGTACAGAACCCACAAACCCCACATGGTCTTTTTGGACATCAACATGCCGGGCATGGACGGCCAGGAGGCGTTGAAACAGATCAAGTCCGAATACCCCGACGCATTTATCATCATGCTCACCTCCCTTTCCGCCATGGATATCGTAACGGAGTGCCTGGACCTGGGGGCCGCCAACTATATCCGGAAGGATACCCCGTTAAATGAATTGAAGGGGTATGTAAAGGAGAGCTGGGATGACTATATTGCCTACATGAAAGGAAAGAAAAATGCGGATTAAGTATGATCTTGCCCAGATGCTCAAAGAAATCAAGGAGGATGAAAAAGTCTTCCGGCATAAAAAAAACTATTGGGCCTCCCAGAATGACATCCGGGATCTGATTAAAAAAAGAAAGCAGAAAGGCCAGGCACAATGAAAATCCGCAACGAGAGGTTTATCACCACCCTTGGCCGTGAAAGTAAAAGACTTGCCGAGGAAGCCAAAAATTTCATCACCTCTGATCCGGATCATTATCATCTGCTGCTCCACATTATCGACCATGGAATGATGCCACAGGACAAGGCCTGCCGGCTGTGGGCGGACAGTCTGGGTATCGCCTGGATCGATCTTAGAGCCACCTTGTTTCAGCCCAAGATAGTCGGACTCATGCCCAAAGCATCTGCTGAAAAGTTCGAGGTGATCCCGGTTTACCAGATGGGTGAAGCTGTTACCCTGGCAACGGCCAACCCGGGCGATACCGCATTGAAAGCCAAGATCGAAGCCCAGATGAACCAGAAGGTCAGTATGGTATTCGCCCTTAAAGAAGATATTCTGGATGCCATTGCCGTTCAATACCAGTCCGTGGATTTCATCGAAACCCTGGCCGAAACCACGGCCATCTCGTTCCCGGTCAGGAAAACCATCAGCAAAGAAGCCCTGGAAGCCATGGCCGGCAATGAAGCCATCATAGAACTGGCCCGGTCTCTCATGCTGCTGGCCGTCCAGCAAGGGGCTTCGGATATCCATATTGAACCCGGGGAAACCGGTATTTCCGTGCGCCTGAGAATCGACGGGGTGCTTCATGAAAAGACGCGGCTGGAAAAGATATTGCTTTCCCCTTTGATTTCCCGGATCAAAATTATCAGCGGCATGAATATCACGGAAAAACGGCGGCCCCAGGACGGCAGGATTACCCTGGAACTGAGGAACAGATCCATCGGTTTCCGGGTATCCACCGTCCCCACGGTGAACGGGGAAAAGGCCGTGCTCAGGATGCTGGGCCAGGTCCAGGCCAAAAACATTCCCCTGCTTGAATCCCTCATTTTATCGAAAAAGAATTACGACTGGGCCAAACGCCTCATTAACACTCCCAGCGGTGCCTTTTTTATCACCGGCCCCACAGGGTCGGGCAAAACCACCACCCTTTTTAGCGCCCTCCAGAGTATCAACTCCTCGGAAAAGAACATTATGACCATTGAGGACCCCGTGGAATACCGGCTGCCCGGCGTCAACCAGGTCCAGGTAAACCCTGCCATCGACCTGAAATTCGCCACGGTGCTCAGATCCTTTCTAAGGCAGGATCCGGACGTGATTCTAGTGGGAGAGGTCCGGGACCTGGAAACTGCCAAGATATCCACGGAAGCCGCCCTCACCGGCCATCTTGTATTTGCCACCCTCCATACAAACGATGCGCTCCAGGCCGTCACACGGCTTGTGGACATCGGTGTGGACCCGTTCCTGGTCGGCCCCTCCCTTATCGGCGTCATGTCCCAGCGCCTGGTAAGAAAGCTGTGCACGGAATGTCGCAAGCCGCATACCCTCAGCCATACGGAAATGAATGCAATGTTCTCCTGGGAAGGTATAGAGCCGCTCACCGTATACCGGCATAAGGGGTGCAGCACCTGCAGATTTACCGGTTACGACGGTCGGATTGCGGTCCATGAAATGCTGATGGTCAGTGAAGAACTGCGCCGCCTGGTCTCGGAAAACGCCCCGGTACAAGAGCTGCGCAAGGCTGCTCTGAGAACCGGCTATCAGACCATGCACTACGACGGGATCAAAAAGGTAATCCGCGGCCTGACCACCTTTGAGGAAATCGAGCGGGTGGTCCCCCAGATCTGAGGAAATGCCCTAATTCCAAGACAACGCAATGAATAGACAAGGGGACATACCATCAAAGTTTGCCAATCATTTAGTTGACCAGGTCAACCATAAAGAACAAACCAAAAACCTAAAACCACATCTAACCACCAACCTTCATTACAAAAACACACAATATCAAAATATTCACTTATTTTTTTACTTGACATCTCAATTATAAGAGATGTATGGAAACAGGTGAAGCACTTACAGGGTCTCCACCGAATGCTCTGCTGATATTTTCCACTTTCCTCCTGTGCCCCTGAAGATCCTTTGCTCCTGCTGTTTGCACCGTCCCTGAGACATCTCAGGGAAACCCATAAGAAAACGCACCGGATTTCCGGTTTGATATAATAAAGCAGTTTTGCACGACCAGGGTCATGCCCGGCCATTTTGCACGGGCTGTTAGCCCGGATATTTCCGGGACAGGATAGTCTTACCGCAGCAAGGAGAGGGGAATCATGCCTAAAAATCAGTATTTCAACCATGAAGGGCCGTGGTCTGATGCCACCGGCCCTTTAATGTGCACAGACACAGGGGACTGGCGCACCAAACGGCCGGTGGTGGATGCGGAGCGCTGCATTTTTTGCGGATTCTGCGCCATCTACTGCCCGATCCAGGTGGTTCAGATGAAGGGAGAAAGCCATTTTGAAGCGGATCTCGGATTCTGTAAGGGCTGCGGTATCTGCGCCCAGGAATGCCCGAAAAATGCGATATCCATGGTCAGTGAGGAGGAATTCCAGTCATGAATACAACCACAACCGATCAGGACAAAGCCACCGGCATCAAGGTCGTTACCGGCAACGCAGCAGCGGCAATTGCAGCAAAACTTGCCCGCCCCGACGTGGTGGCAGCCTATCCCATCACCCCCCAGACAGAGGTCATTGAAAAGATCTCCCAATTTCACGCAAGCGGCGAAATGGACTGCGAACTCATCACCGTGGAAGGGGAGAATTCCGCCATGAATTCAGTCATGGCCGCATCTCTGGCCGGCGGCCGGGTATTTACCGCCTCTTCATCCTGGGGCCTGGTCTTCATGTATGATGCGGTCCTGGCCGTGGCCGGGGCCAGGGCGCCCGTGGTCATGGTGAATGTGAACCGGGAGACGCCGGGGATCATTGCAGTCTCCTCAGGTCAGCAGGACATGATCTCCACCCGGGATTCCGGATGGATTTTTCTGGTGGCCGAAACCTGCCAGGAGGTCCTGGACCTGGTGCTCCAGGCCTACCGGCTGGCTGAAGACCATGACATCCAGTTGCCGGTGATGGTTCACTATGACGGATTCTATCTTTCCTATCTTTCCGAAGGGGTGCAGATTCCCTCGCAGGAAGAGGCGGACAAGTTTCTGTCCGTCCTTGAAACCCAGCCTAAGCGCACGGTGCTGCATCCCGGAGAAAAACTTGGCGTCGGCTCCCACGGTATTTTGGGCGGGTATCTTGAACTTCGCCACAAACACCTGGCTGCCATGGAACGGTCCAAGGCCAAATTCGATAGTATTGACCGTGAATTTGCCGAGCAGTTCGGCAGGTCCTGGGGCGGTCAGCTTGAGTTATACCGCACGGAAGACGCAGATGTGGTCCTGGTGGGATCCGGGTCTATGTGCGGCACCATCAAGACGGTCATCGATGAATACCGGGACAGTGGGATCAAGGTCGGACTCGTCAAAATCCGCATGTACCGTCCCTTCCCATCCGAGGCCATGGTGGAGGCGCTGCAGGGACTCAAGGCTGCGGGCGTTGTGGACCGCAGCCTTGCCTTCGGCTTCAAGGGCGGCCCCATCTATCTCGAACTCAAAGCTTTTGAAACCCGGATGAACGGCACCCGGCTTCTAAGCTTTATCGACGGCATTGCCAACACAGATATCACCAAGACAAACGTGGCTCAGATGATCGACCAAACCATTGATCTGGCAGAAGGCAAACAGGTCCCGGAAGTGACCTGGGTCTCCTATCCTCAGGCCAATGATCCGGAAGATGCATAAAAAGGGGGGAATATGGAAACTCAAAAAAAGAAAAAGGTAAAGCCCAGCAAGGTGCTTGACTACCTGAAACATGACGACCCCTTTTCAAAGGGGGTGGCATTTTGCCCGGGATGCGGCCTGGAGCTGCTCCTGCGTTTCATACCCCAGGTTCTGGGCAACGATATCGTCATCACCGGGACCCCGTCCTGCTCCGCCCCCGTGCTTCTGGGACAGAACAAGCAATCCTGGCATACACTGTCCTATTTCGGGACATTGATGACAGGGGCTGCCGCCAATGCCACAGGCCTGGTCCGGTACTACAGGAAGGCCGGGATCGACAATACCGTGGTCTGTTTTAACGGGGACGGAACCGCCGCCGACATCGGCTTCGGGAATCTCTCCGGTGCAGCGGAGCGCAACGAACCCTTTATCTACATCTGTTATGACAACGAAGGCTACATGAACACCGGGGTCCAGAAAAGCGGAACCACCCCCTTCGGCGCCACCACAACCACAACACCTTACGGGGCAGTGTCCAAAGGCAAAAACCTGCGGCGGATGAACCTGGCATTGAAAATGGCCATGCACAAGATCCCCTACACCGCCACAGCCACCCTGAGCAACCTTGCGGACCTGGCTAAGAAACTGCTCAAGGCCAAAGAGGCCAAGGAGCGGGGATTTGCCTTCCTCCACGTCTTTGCCCCCTGCCCTACCGGCTGGGGTGCGGATCCCGCCCACACCATCGAAATCTGCCGGCGGGCCGTCAAAACCAATTACTTCCCCCTCTGGGAAGCGGAAAATGGAAAAATCCGCATGACCCAGACCGTTAAAAAACCCAAACCGGTCAAAAACTACACCGAACTGATCAAAAAATTCTCCCGTCTTACGGATGAGGATCATGAGGTACTCCAGGATGATGTGGATTACGAGTACTGCATCCTGGGCGGCTTAAGCGTTCTGGAGAGCGAATGCCGGCTGCCGGAAGAGGCCCCCACCCATGAAGCGAAAGGAGAAAGCCGATGATGAGCGAAGTCAGATTCCACGGCAGGGGCGGCCAGGGCGTGGTTACCACGGCAAAGATCCTGGCCAATGCATGTGTGCGTACCGGGCTTTACGGGTCCAGTTTCCCCATGTTCGGGTTTGAACGCAGAGGGGCACCGGTTACCGCATTCGGAAGATTCTCCGATTCCCCCATCCGGGAAAAAACCCAGATCTACAATCCGGGCATCCTGGTGGTACTGGACCCTTCCCAGAAAAACTCCCCCGCCGTGTTCGACGGCCTTTCCCAAGAAGGCATGATGCTCCTCAACGACAAGGGAGGACCGGGAGATATCGCCCATGAAAACCTGAAAACCCTCGGCGTCATCAATGCCAGGGGCATTGCCATGGATGAGATCGGCCTGCCCATCCCCAATACGGTGGTGGCAGGCGCCTTTGCCCGGATGTCGGGTATTCTGGATATAGCACCTGTAACCGAAGCACTGTCCGATTTTTTTTCAGGCAGCAAACTAGCGGCCAATCAAACCTGTGCCAGACGGGGGTTTGAAGAATTGACCATCATGCATCTTTAACCACAAAAAGCACAACAACAAGATAACAGGAGGACCATATATCGCGCAGGGAGAATTCAAAAAAAGGGTCAACACGTAGAATAACTTAATTTAAATAAAAAGGAGTTATTATGCCGAGATGGGGAATGGTAATCGATGTTAAGCGGTGCATCGCCT
>CAJWHT010000135.1 GCA_913041495.1 uncultured Desulfobacteraceae bacterium
TTTGGCTCCCTCATCCACAGAGGCTTCCGGTTTTAAAGCTGTCAGCCGCGCCAGCCGCAGATCAACACAGTTAAAATGATCCTGCCGGGAAAAACACGCTTCGGCGGCCTCTCCAATGGGTAAAGCCTCTGCGGCCTGCCGTATGTGGGGAAGATTAATTCTGGTCAGAAAGTCCATGGCTGCGTCAATGTCATCTTGCCCAGCGGCCTGCCTTGCAACCTTTTTTCCTTCGATAAAGGTATACAATGCCATATTCTCGGCATGATCACATGCAACCGGCTCTGGTACTCCCGCGATCCGGTGCGCCTGAAGCAATGCAAGAAATCGATACTCCGTCTGTAGCCTGTTTCTCTTTTTAAGCCCGGGCGGTGCGTAAACTTTAAAAAGATATCTCCCCCCCGGAGAGTCAACCCTGTACACCCTGTTGTTTTTCCCCCCATCTAACGGCTTGATTACCGCTTTTTCAACTAAGATGCCGGCCGACTCACAAAACGAGTTCAAACCGTTTATCGATAGAGATTCTACTATGGTCTCAGGGGTCATAGGATTAACCGTCTTATCAGGACAACGTGCGGGAGATGTATGGCTTTGTCATCTCCAGTACCTGCTCCCATGAACCGGCATGCAGCCACCCCTGCGCGTCACCGGCAACCCGTTGCTTGCCGCTGGGATCAAACAGGATTTTAACCAACCCGGCAGGGAAACCGGGCAGGGATAAAAACTCGGGAAGATCATCTATAAAAATACCGCATCCTAAAGTATTAATCCGATCCACTTTTGCAGTTTTTGTGTCTTCAAAATAGACGTCTACGGAGAATCCGTTGTTTTCTATCCACATCCTTGCGGACCGGTGGAGATCATGCTTGTCACCTGCGTATGGGTATCGGGTTTTATGGCTGATAATACATGCCGTAATCGAATTCTCATCGCAAAACCTGAAAAAGTCCATGACACCCCGGTAAGGTTCTGCATGGTGCAACTGGGTGCCGTACACATATCCCTGCAGCCATGTCCAGTCGTCTTCTTTGCCCACGCGTCTCAGATAGTCTCGGACTGAATTTTTCCCGGGTTCAAGGTTGTCGGGAATCAGCCCCATCTCACACCCCGCACGGTTGAACACCATGTCATAGTTGATGATCGTATTGTCAAAATCAACGCCGATCTTCATGCCGCCTCCCGCCTAAATGTTTTTTCTGCCGATGTCACCCTGCAAGTTCAACCCCAGTTAAAATAGTTTTTTCATCGTTCTGATATTATAGAAAATATCATCGTCATCCAGAAATCCGCTTTCAGTGGCGGTGACAATTTCATCAATGGCGGACTGAATGCCGAATCTGGGGCGGAATCCTGTGGCAAGCAGCTTATCGGAGTTTAAACGGTACGATCTGGGATCATTTGATTCAGTGACCTCGATTCTGGCCGGGACGGTATCCACTATTTTCTCAGCAATTCCCATGATGGAAACGTTTTCGAATCCGGCGTTGTAAATGCCTTTAAACCGGTCTTTGCTCTGCAAAAGATGAATAAAGACATCGGTAATATCCTGAATATGAATGTTCGGACGGGTTTGTGCCCCGCCAAACACCGTGATCAGCTTATTTTTAATTGCCTGCATGGTCAGCATGTTTACCGACACATCCAGCCGCATCCGCGGTGAAACGCCGCAAACCGTGGCCGGCCTGACCATCTGTACGGCAATATCATTCTGGTAACTGAGCAGAATCCGTTCACTGATCATTTTCGTCTTGTTGTAGTCCGAGATCGGAACCAGGGGTAACTCTTCGGTAACCTGAGCCTCTTCTTTCACTCCGTATACGCTGCCCGAGCTTGCATAGATAAACTGGCCGACCCCGTGCTCAATCGCTTTTTCCACCAGTCCCATTGTGGCCAGCGCATTGACTTCCCAGACGAGTTTGGCATTGAGGTCGCCGCAGGGATCGTTGGCGACATTGGCCAGATGAATGACCGCATCCACACCTTCCATGGGAACCGAATCGATATCCCTGACATCCCCCCGGGCAATCGTAAGATGTGTATTATCCTCCAAGTAATTGCCAAACCACATAATGTCGAACGCAACCACATCCATTCCCAAATTCAACAACTTCGGTACCAGTATAGATCCGATATAACCGCAGCCGCCTGTTACAAGTACTTTCATATTTTCTCCAAAAACTTTTTTATTTTCAGGGTTTTTCACGCTTTGTGAATATAATCCAGAGGCTGATTCTCCAACCGCTCCAAATGAGTCCGAACCCAGGCAATTGTCTGGTCCAGGCCATCGTCTAAATCGATACGGCTTCTCCAGCCAAGCCGTTTTTCGGCGAGCCGGGAATCCAGCAGATATGCAGAATCTTTTCCCGGTCTATCCGAGACAACTTTCACGAAGTTATCAAAATCGACCCCAACCCTTTCTGCAATCCGCATGACAAGGGAACGGATGGAAATATTTTCCCGGGTGGACAGGTGGAATATCTCACCGGGATCGCCATGTGCCATGGCATCCAGAGTACCGTCCACAACATCATTTATATGGATAAAGGAACGGACGGAGGCACCGCCGCCATGAAGTTCAAGGGTACGGCCGGTCAGAAAAAAAAGAACGGCTCTCGGAATAATCCGGTACAACTGTTGTCCGGGGCCGTAAACATTTGCCGCCCGGGTAAATACAACAGGAAAATTATAATTATCCACGAAAGTTTTTAAACTCATATCGGCGGCGGCACGTGATACGGCATAGGGAGTGCTGGGATTATAGCTTATGTTCTCGGCCACTAACCCTTCACAACTCCCGTAGACTTCAGGCGTTGACACATGCAGATATTTTTCTAGAAAGCTGCATTGACGCAGTGCATTGTGGAAGTTGATGGTCGAAACCACGTTGGTTTTAAACCAGTGATCTGGATATTCCCAGCTCTGTCCCACCATGCTCTGGGCGGCAAAATTGACCACATACGGAATCTTTAGATCCCTGATAAGCGCCATCAGTTGATCCAAGTGTTTGTTCAGGTCATATTGATAAAACCTGAAACCTGCCGAAGGTTTCGATTCTCCCCACCTGTATGGCAGAAAAACCGTATCCGGTTCAGGGGAGCGGCTCACGCCAATAACCTCGTATCCCCGTTTCAAGGCACCAGATACAAAATGGGAACCTGAAAATGAGTTGCTCCCGACCACCAGAACACGTTCTTGTATCATCTTTATGTCACCATCCTTAACCCTGCGTCTGTTATTCCAAGCTCCTGCCAGGCAAGCGCAACCTCTTCCCGGGTCGGGATTCTGTAGTGCCAGTTATTATCATCCTCCATGAAGGAAACCCCCTTCCCCTTGACGGTATGCGCAATGATAGCCATCGGCCGGTCACGCTCCTTAGAAGATCGGTCCAATGTTTTAACCAACGCGGCCATATCGTGGCCGTCCACTTCGACACTATCCCATCCAAATGCCGCCCACTTAACCCTGAGCGGTTCCAGGGCGGCCACATCACAGCTTCTTCCGGTTGCCTGCCATTTGTTAAAATCAACAATCATGCAAAGATTGGAAACTCTTTTGGCCGCAGCCTGCATGGCAGCTTCCCAGACACTTCCCTCGTTGCACTCCCCGTCACTGCCGAGCACATATACCTGGTAATCTTGTTGCTGAATTCTGCCGGCCAGCGCCATACCAAGGCCCAGGGAAAGCCCGTGGCCCAATGACCCCGTGGCCGTCTCAACTCCCGGCGGGTCAAACGGCACGGGATGCTCCGCAAGGCTGCTGCCCGGTGCACAATAGGTTTTCAGCAGATCCTCATCCCAAATCCCCTTAGCCGCCAACACGGCATACAGGGCTGAAATGGCATGCCCCTTGCTCAAAATAAACCTGTCACGATCATGGTCCCCGATATTTGCGGGCCCGATGTCCAGGGTATGCCAATAAAGTGCTGTCAAAATATCCACACAAGACAGTGCAGATCCCAGGTGGGATGCCCGCGATATATGAGACATTTCAACCAGCCGTGCCCGAAGTTGGGCCGCCCTTTTCTCAAGCGATTTAATATCCCAAGGCATTTTTTCTCCCATATCTTATTCACCTTTTTTATTGTGCATCAAGCCACAACGTTTCAATGATACCGTGTAAGATCACTTCATGGGCGGCCTCAACAATCCCGTACAAGGTTCCGGGCACCATGAAGGAAACTGAGGCCGAAGCATTCCACAACCGATTGTCCGGCTTAAAACCGGACAGGGTGACAAGCGTCATTTTCTTTTTCCGGGCCACATCAACCGCATTCATGATATTTGGAGAATTTCCCGAACTAGAGATTGCAATCAACACGTCTCCCTCTCGGGCAAAGGTATCCAAGGGTCTGGCATACACATCTTCATACCCATAATCATTTGCCATGCACGTCATAAGCGGGGAATCATTTAAAAACAAGGACCTGATGGCAAGTTTGTTGATCAGATCCTGGGACAGATGAGAACAGATGGCACAACTGCCGCCGTTCCCGACCCAGTAAACCGAAGCTTCTCGTTCCCGTGCCGCTGCAAGGATATTCTGAACATTTTCAGTTGCTGTTTTTAACCCGCTTTCCTCCCCATCAATTTTACACATCACCCCTTTTAAAGCTGCCGAGAGTATATCTAACCACGCCAATGTATCTATCGTTTTCATATCGCCACCTCTGCCCGATTTTGTGGGTACTAGGAAAAATATTCCTGCAAAATTATCCGGGGACTAAGCAAAAAGGATTGTTGCATAATACGGGCCATCTTTCTCAGAAAAACCGCCATCCGCTACAAAGCTTTATTCTTGCTGATCCCAATGGATCTGTTTTTAAGAGTTTCAAGACCTTGGCATCTGCTGCTTTTATCAAAACTCTGAGGAAAGCGACAGGCAATACAGCTTGTTTTTTCAATCGGTTCATAATATGGTGATCATACAGTAAACGAATGTTGTTTTAAAGGGGATTCCTATGCAGGAAACGGCGTTTTAACAAGGCGGATAAAGCATTGCAGCTTCTTCCCTTTAACTATGCAATGACAAAAAACTAAGTCATTAATAATTATAGTTCTAGCGTAGATATAGCATCAGGATGAGATTGCCCCATTCAAACATCGTCAATACGCCAATTTTGAAAGAAGGACCTTCATGAGCGCAAAATCAATAAAACCCCGCCTGGTTTGGGTTCTGCAAAACAACCAAATTTCTCCGATCATCATAGATTATTTAAAAAAATTGAAGCAGGGCATGACCCAGATTGATATTATCTATATGATGCCGTTTCAAGATGATAAGGCGCGGGAAATGGCTAAGGAACTAGAGCCGGTGGCCTTCAAAGTTTCCCAGCATACGGAACCCCGCTCCATGGAAAATTATCTAAAAAAACGGGAACAGATTCAGGACGCTGAATTCGAAGGCGGACTGAAGGTATGGAGAACCCTTTTGGCGGATGATCTTGGAGAAGGCGTATTGAGCAACATCAAACTCCATTTCGACCCCATAAAAAACGTTCGGGGAATTGTCCTGCAAATCCCCACCCCCTTAGGCTCGTCCACCGGTGAGGAATTTGTATTCTACGCCTGGGTCAAACTGGCACGTGAAACCAACATATTTTGTGCCGGGTATGAACTGTTGCCCTTGAGCACCCGGTGGAATTTGATTCCCTCAATGGTTGACGGTATCATCACCAGCAGCGACATCAGCCGCAGTTCACTTTCAGACCCCACCTCAGGTGTCGGTGGTCAAATCTGGCAGCTGCCGCGAAATGAGGGCAAAATATTCACCCCAAGTGTCACCGGGATGTGGCACCACGGAATGGAAACAGCCTATATTGTGCGGAGCAAATACGATATTCAGCCGGATATGATCATTCTCTATCTCCCCCACAATGTTGCCATGAGTTATGAATACCGGCGCCTGATAGAAGAGATGAAAGAATTCGCGCCCAGAATCCACCTGATGTTTACCATTGGCAAAGACCAGATCAGGGGAACACATACCCACGAAGAGATCATTAAAACCATGGGCCATGACGTTCTCCACCTTTTTCATTCATTCTCCTTCCACGATCTCAATGCCGGATGGGAAATGACTGCTGCCAATGCCGTCATTGCATGCGCCCACTGTTTCTCCACCAGGGTGGCTGAAGCCAACGGCATCCCCAGTTGTGTCTATGATGATTTTGTACCTCCCATCCAATCCGGTATGGTCACCATCACAAATGACTATGACATATTAAGGCAATTCATCAGGGCCCTGATTGAGGAACAGGAACAGGTGACCTCCATGGCGGAGATATTGCATGATATCGTCCGAAATAAATACCCAAAAATTGAAGTGGACTAGCGCAGCTATGAAAAACACATTCTGGAAAGGTAAAAAAGTCACCGCATACGTGGCGTTGAAGCACCACACAAGATTTATCATCCCGATCATGGACGCACTCGCAGCACTCGGCGCCCAAACCCATTACCTTGTTGGGCAAGCCGAACGAAGCCAGGAAATCACCACCATTGAATGCGGCGTCAGCTACAATCATGTGTTCGACTTTGTCCATCCGGAAGACCGGGATAAGGTTTATCAACACTATCATATGCTCAGAAAAACCTTTGGGCAGGCCCTGTTGGAAAAGGACCTTTTCAGTCTTCAGGCCCCCACGGTGTTAGATAAAACATTGTTCGCCGTTGCCCAGGAATATGTGGGGTTTAAAAATTACCTATCCGAAAAACAACCGGATATCTGTCTTTCTCTTCACGAGCTAAACCGGTGGGGAAGGATGTTTTCGTTTCATGCAAAGACCCTTAATATTCCCCATATTGTCCTTCAGGAAGGTTTGTTATCTTCGGCCAATTTTATTCTGACCGGGCATGTTCAAAGCAGCTGCTTCTGCCTGGTATGGGGGGAAGGCACTCGACGAAAGCTTATTGAATTCGAGGCGCCCGGCGACAGGATAATCCCCGCAGGCAACACACATTTAGCAAATGAGATCAAACGCCTGTCAGAAAACAAGACCAGAGAGGCAAAGCGTAAGGCATATGCAATAGAAGATAAATTTGTCATCACCCTGTTTTTCTCCATTAAGCTTCCCCAGGATGTAAAAGAATTCGTCGAACTGATACAACTCCCGGTTGAAGAGGATCATGTGGAACTCTTTGTCAAATTTCATCCCGGAACAACCCGGCAGAAGATTGACGAATTCTTGGCAAAATTCCCAAAAAAAACACAACAAAAAGTTCACGGCATTCACGGTGAAGAGGACACCTATTGCCTCATCGCCATGAGTGACCTTTGCGTGCTGGTCGAAGGCAGCACAATCGGTCCGGAAACACTTGCCATAGGCACCCCGTTGGTGCTGCTCAACCTTGAATACCAAGTTGACTATGTAGATCCCCTGCTCATAGAAAATCAGGCAGCCCTTCAAATGACCGTCAAGGAACTATGCACTGCCATATGCAACGGTGAATCATTTAATACCCGAATGAATAAAGAGGGTGTCAAAAAATACCTGGACATGCAGATGGTTGATACCGAGAACAGCATTGACCGGGTCATCAGCATCATGAAAGATATTGTGATAGCCAATAAATCTCTTCCGCCGGTTCCCATAAAATCCAGCCAATCCTCACAATTGGATCATACGATTATTATTCCAGTGACCACTGTGCCGGATGCCTTTCTTGCCACCCTTAAAACCATTTCATCGGCGTGTGGTGATAAAAATTATGAAGTTATTCTCCTGCCGCCGGCCTCACGCCCGGAAAGCATAGATACCATCCTAAACAGCCTCAGCGGAGATGTGACGATTCTGGAAAATAAGGAAGGGCATCCCCTGCCGTCTCTGATGAACCTGGCTGCAAAACAGGCAAAAGGGGAGATGCTTTCTTTTTTAGATCCTTTTATTATTCCAGAGGCGGGTTGGCTGGATATCTTGGAAGAAAGCCGGGGGCAGTATGGTCCAGAGGCCATCTTCGGGGGACAACTAACCAACACCTACGGGAATATATTACACGCCGGCATGGTGGTGAACGCAAACGCCCAGCCGGTATCTGCTTATCTCCACCTGAACGCCGACTTCCCTGAAGCCTGTCAGACCCGAAGGTTTCAGATGGTGGATTATCAAATCGCGCTTACGCGTGAATTGTTTTTAGAACTCGGCGGATTTCATCCGGCCTCCGGATGCTATAAATACTTGGATCTCTGCCTCAGGGCGACAGAAGAATTTGCCAAAGACATTGCGGTGTATTACCTTCACAACCTTAAATTCAGCCAGATAATCTCCTTGAAGCGCCCCGAAAACCATAACGAGGCCATCTATTTTTACGGGAGATGGAACGGCACACTCTGGGATAATGAAGATCAGCTATATGCAATGGATGGGATATCCAACCACCAGTTGGCAACCGAAAGAATGAAGCGAGCACAGGAATTGATAAACCGGGTATAAAACCGGGTATGCTCCAGGCGTTTTTCACAGGCCGGCAGCCACAGCCTTAACCAAAGATTTTAATATTCTATAGTTACCTTTCCATGAGAACTCGTAAAATCGGGAAACGTCTGTCCGATCCCTTATGTCAATTTCATATGCCCCTGTTTTAAATTCCCCGGATTTGCTTATGCGAAGCGCCAACTCAGTGCCGATGCTTTCATATGTACTAAAGGGTTTGAACCGGCCATATGCCTTCCCACTATAAAACTTTAAGCCACATAGCGGATCATCAATCCGGTACTTCAATGCGGTGTAAAAAGCAAAAATTTTTTCTGAAAAATGTTTTTTATGGGCCGGCCGCATTGCAATTAAAAGATCAAGCCCTTCCCGCGTAAACATATCCAACCCGCGTTTTATATCTTTATACTGATGCTGGCCGTCCGCATCAAATGTGACATACACATCACTTTTCAATTTGCCGGCCTCAAAAAAACCTTTATTTATGGCCGCATCATAGCCACGGTTCTTTGGGGATTCAATGACAATGGCCCCGGCGTTTTTTGCCACCTCAACAGTATTATCCGCCGAACAATCATCCACGACAATGATATGTGTAAACAGTTTCCGATTCACTGCCACGACATCCGCGATCGTTTTCTCTTCATTGTATGCCGGAATAATGGCGGTTTTTACAAGTGGTCCCATCTAAGATAGTCACCTTCCTCCAAGTCCTCTTTAACAACTTTCCCTATGACCTGTTGGATATATTTTGGATAGATGGAGTCTTCAGGGGCAGGTCTTAGTATTGTCAAATTCTCTCTGGTTAAATTGTCCCCTTTTTTTATATCTTTTGACAACCTGATGCATCTTCTTTGCAGCACAACGGTGTCAGTCTCTTCAGGGTAAAGATTTTTGTAGGGTGAGCCCATTGCAAGTTCAAGATGTCGTATGGATTCACTCATCTGCCTGAAATCATTCAAATCCATGGCATAGGGGTGGTCAGGACCAATGCGTTTTTTGTCATCTGTAAAATGTTTCTCAATAACGCAACCGCCAAGGGCAATTGTAGCCAAGGGGACCACTGAACCAGGTGTGTGATCCGAATACCCTGTCAAGCAACCGAATGTTTGCCTGAAAGTCTTGATTGCTGCGACATTGGCATCTTCAAAATGTGCGGGATAATTCGTAACGCATTGGAGTAAAATGATTTGCTCATTACCGGCGCTTTCTATAGTTCTTACCGCCTCGTCAACTTCGGCAAGCGTGCTTGCCCCTGTTCCAAGAATGATGGGTTTATTTTTTTTTGCGATATATTCAAGCATTTCAAGCCAGGTAATATCTCCGGACCCGACTTTATACAAGTCAACACCCAATCCCTCCAGAATATCTACGGCTTCAAAATCATAAGGCGCTGAGAACCAGATGAGATCAAGGGATTTTGCATAATCCATTAATTCCCCGTGCCATTCTCTAGGAAATTCAGCAGCCTTATAGACATCTTCAACTGATTTTCCCCATTTTGCCTGAAAACCCGACCTGTTGCGAAACCCCTTTGGACAAATTATGGTTGACGCCTTAAAACTTTGAAACTTAACCGCGTCTGCGCCGCAATCCTTTGCATCCCTGATCAGTTTTTTAGCCCGATCCATATCGCCATCAAAATTTGACCCGATTTCGGCAATAAGGAATGCCGGATGACTATCTCCAATAAACCTGTTTCCAATTTTTATCTGCATTTTCTTCCCCGCTAATTTTATCCTGTAGCTTTTCAGACAAAGAACGAATATTTGTTTTTATATCTTTGAACCGATGGGTAAACCTTGACTGTGCTTTTGCAATATCCATTGTGGTATTGGTGGGCCGATGTGCTTTAAAAGTGAAGTCGGCAGAGACACTTTTCTTGATCAGACTTCGATCAAATCCGAAATAATCGGCTATTTCAACCCCCATATCATATTTGGAAATCTGCCCTAAGGAGCCAATATTGAACACACCGGCTATGGAATTGTCTATACCTTCGCTTATGATCCCGGGTAAGCACTCAATACAAATGGGGTTGAATATGACATCTGTGAACCCTGGAATTTCCTTACCCTGCAAAAGATTTGAATAAAAAAATTCAAATAAAGTGGTACCATGACCGGGGGGACTTATTCCAAAAATGTTGACCCTGAGAATGAGGCTGTCTGGTAAAACACGGACAATCTTTTCCGCCTTCAGTTTGCTTTGTGCATAATAATTTGAAGGTTTCGGGAGATCGGATTCAGAATAATTCCCCGAATCGCCTTCATAAACGGCATCCGTAGAAATATAAATCAACTTCTTAGAATTTTTCTTGCAGTACGACTGAAGATAACTTGTTGACGCCACTGTTACCGCATCAGAGAGTTCATGATTCTCTTCACAGAGGTCAACATTTGTCAATGCGGCACAATGGACGATAATGTCCGGTGTTATCTCCTGCAAAAGCATTTCAACTTCACTTCTTTGACTAAGATCCACCCTGTAGATTGCGCAGCCTTCAATAGAGACCAGATTCCGATTGAAGGTTCCGTACACGTCATAGTTATTTTTCAAGTTATTACTCAAATTTCGGGCCAGGCAGAATCCCAACATCCCACTGACCCCAGTTATCAGCAGCTTCTTATTCATGAGTTCATTCATCCGACAAGACCCGTCAACCGCTTCTCCCCTGCATTTTCTGCCAGGTGAGAAACATCAACTCAGCCCTTTCCCAATCTTCTTCCGTATCAATATCCTGAACATGGTACCGGGGTAGAATAATAGGCACTGAGGCCGGAGAAAAAGTTGTGACATCATTTAAAAACGACTGGGCTGACCCCCAATAAAACTGGCCGGCATCGTGATACGCCTCTTCAAGATCCTGGGAGCGCGTCATGTTATTTTCCGGGTGGATGGCATCCACCCAACCATCCTCTGTAATGCGCACGGCTCTTTGGATGGGAAAGGCAAAACTTGTTACTGAAAAGGCAAAGGATTTATCAAACTTGACAAGTTTTTCATATCCTTCTTTCAGATAGACTGGCTGCAGAAAAGGTGCCGTTGCATAGATGCAGCAGGCATACGAGATCTCTGTTCCCCGCGTATTATACCATTGAATCGCATGCTTGGTCACTTCGTTGGTTCCGGTGTAATCATCCGATAACCGTGCCGGCCTCACAAACGGTACCTCGGCGCCGCATCCCGCTGCCACCGATGCAATGTCCTCACTGTCCGTGGATACAATCACCTTATCAAACAGGCCTGACGCCAGTGCAGCCTCAATGGAATAGGATATAATGGGTTTCCCGCAAAAAGGTTTGATATTTTTTTTAGGGATTCGTTTGCTCCCCCCCTGGCCGGTATTACGGCAATACGCTCGATCAATTCCATGTTTCCTCTTCACCCTTTAACAATCCGCCGTTGGCACCCCAATACGCGAAATCATCGGCCATGTGTTATACACTGAATCTTCACACCGAAAACCCAGGGTCCACATGATCACGAATGAGCTGTCTTATTTCATCTACCGTTAAAAAGGACTCATTGTTGCCACTGTTGTACCTAAATCCCTCCGGCACTTTCCGGGTTCCGGTGACATCTCGGTAATCGTTGATTAGACCCGTATCACCAGAGGGAAGTATGGCGTAGTGCGGTCCATAGTCCACCGTGTTGTAACTGTCGCTCATGGTAATCATTTCTTCGTGTATCTTTTCACCGGGCCGAATACCTACGATAGGGTGTTCACACTCGGGACCGATGGCCTCAGCCACATCCGTTATGCGGTAGGAAGGAATCTTCGGCACAAACACCTCCCCACCCTGAGCATTTTCCAGGGTCCAGAGAACAAGGTCCACTCCCTCCTGCAGTGTGATGTTAAACCGTGTCATGGCCGGGTCGGTGATGGGCAGCACACCGTTGGCTTTCTGGGCCAGATAAAACGGGATAACAGACCCCCGGCTTCCCATAACATTACCGTACCTCACCACGCTGAACAACAAATCTCTTGTACCCCGGATATTGTTGGCCGCCGTAAACAGCTTATCAGAACACAATTTCGTCGCCCCGTAAAGATTGATGGGGGCCGCGGCCTTATCGGTGGAAAGTGCCACGACTTTTCTCACCTCATTGTCCAGGCAGGCATCAATGAGATTCTGGGCCCCCAGGATATTGGTTCTGATGCACTCAAAAGGATTGTATTCGGCTGTGGGGACTTGTTTTAAGGCGGCGGCATGAATAACGATGTCAATTCCTTCCAGAGCTCTTTTTAACCTGGCACCGTCCCTGACATCCCCTATAAAATAACGTATTCCGGGATATTTTGACTTCGGAAAATCATTCGCCATCTCAAACTGCTTTAACTCATCCCGAGAAAAGACAACCAGCCGCTTTATCTTCGGATAACGCTGAAGAACGGTTTTAACAAAGCACTTACCAAATGATCCGGTACCCCCTGTGATTAAGATCCTGTCCCCACCCAGCATATCGCCCTCCTTAATGAGGCTGTTTGTTATCAGAAATTCGGTTCTGGCCAGCAGCTGTCCTTAAATTATATATCGGTTTATATAAAATTGAAACTTAACTTTGCTTCCTTTTTTATCCTAATTATTATGGGTATTTGTTCATCATTTCTAAATTTTATGTAAAAAAAAGCCCAAAATTCTATTAAAGTTTTTCCTTCCACTCCCCGATACCTTTCTACATGAGATCAACACACAAACACAAGGAGGTAAGCCTGGAAAACAAAATGGCAACAGATTTTTAAAACATAAAACTTTTTTAAACACAAAAAAATCAAAATGACCAGAGGGCACTGACGCCCGATCACCAAAACAATTCACGGAGGAATTGAAAATGGCATTAACGATTAACACCAATGTGGCCGCTCTGAACGCCCACCAGAAAATGATCAAAAATGATAACGCCCTGAGTTCTTCTCTGGGACGTCTTTCCACGGGTCTTCGGATCAACAAGGCTGCTGACGATGCATCAGGCATGATGATCGCCGACTCCCTGAGAGCCCAGCACATGGGTATCGGACAGGCGGTTAAAAACGCCAATGACGGCATCTCCATGGTACAGACCGCTGATGGGGCTCTTGAAGAATCCATCAACATCATCAACACCATTAAAACCAAATCCATCCAGGCGGCTACCGACTCCCAGACCACGGAGACCCGGAAGGCCATCCAGGCAGATATTGATGCCCTGATGGAAGAGCTTGACACCATTGCCAAGACCACGTCTTACAATGGACAAAACCTGCTTTCAGGTGTCTTCACCAACAAGAGTATTCACATCGGTGCATACTCCGGTGAAACCGCATCCGTATCCATTGGCTCTGCTGAATCCGCCAAGATCGGTCATGTTTCCACCTCCAACCTGTCACTGGCCAGTGATACCGGTGGAGAAGTGCAGTTGACCATCACCAGTAACATCACCGGCAATACCATTGACTTAAATACCATTGATATGCAGATGAACAACTCTGCTGAAAACGGTATGGGCGCTCTGGCTGACGAAGTCAATGCCTACGCTGCCGAGACAGGTATCAACGCCGTGGCCGTGGTTTCCACCACCACAGGCGATGCAATTTCCGCCGGTACCACAGGCTCTGATTTTTCCATCAACGGTATCACCATCGGTGCCATTGACGTTGACGACAATGACGGCTCAGGTTCGCTGGTCGCAGCTATCAACGACAAGACCACCGAGCACGGCGTCACCGCTGCCATGAACTCTGACGGCACCATGACCCTGACATCCAGCGATGGCCGGGCCATTGATGTTGACGGTTCCATCTCTGATGTTTTCGGCAGCACCTCAAGCCAGATGTCCACCTTTGGCTATCTGCAACTCACCCAGTCCGGCAGTGCGGAATTCCAGATCAACGGTATCGGTTCCGGTGCCACTGGCGCAGATCTCACGATTCAAGGCGCTACCACCATGACTGAGGAGTCCATTCTTGCTGCGGGTTCTACCATAGATGCGGATTCAACACTGGCTGCTGGTACAATCCTTGGAGCGGATGTCACTACGACAAATGCGGTATCCTCTACGCAGTTGGATTTCGAACTGGTCTCCGGTTCGGTACTTGCCGGAGGCACTGTTTTTGCTGAAAACACGGTACTCGGGGGGACGGTAACGACGGATAGTGCGAATGCCCTGACCACAAACCAGGACATGCTTGTCGCTTCTGGCTCCACGCTTACAGCAGGCACCATACTGGATCAAGGGACGGTTGTTACAACCGAATTCACCGTAACATCAGGCGCGTCCAACGTCACCTACAGCGTTGGTGACACGCTGACCAGCGACGTCACCCTTTCTTCCGACTTGACACTCCAGTCAGACATGACCCTGGAATCCGACAATGGCGGTTCCACTATTGCTTCCGGCAGCACGTTAACCGCAGGCACCGTTGCCGGCATGAACATCACGTCTGAAGCGGCGAGTTCCACCACATTATCAGAAGATATGACCCTGGAATCCGGATCTACCCTTGCTAACAACAGTGTCCTGCTGGCGGGCTCAGAACTGGGCGACGAGATCACGGTAGCAGCTACTGTGAGCACCTACGAAACCACGACACTCGCCACCGGATCGATGCTTGATGACGGCTCTATCCTTGCCGAAGGCTCTACCATCGGAGCCACAATCACCGTGGGCTCGGCCGGAAGTGCAGCCACAACCATTGAAAGTGACATGACCGTAAAATCAGGATCCACTCTTGCATCCGGATCTGTCATTGCCGCAGGAACAACGATTACCACGGCATTTACCGAAACCTCAAGCGGTACGTCTACGGACTACGCTGTCGGTGATGTGTTGACTGATGACGTGACCATCTCTGGGGGGGGCTACACCCTGTCAGAGGACATGACCCTGAAGGAAGACAGTAAGATTGGCGCGACCTCAACACTGACCATCAATACGGATAACGCCGGAACGGTGGGATTGAGTGATACTGAGTTCATGCGGCTGTCCGACCTGAGTGTACTCACTCAGGAAGACGCGGAAATGGCAATTGAGATTGCTGATGCGGCCCTGGCCGATCTGGATAGTATCAGATCCAGCCTGGGTTCCGTTCAGAATCAGCTGACATCCACCATTTCCAACCTGTCAACCACAAAGACCAACATACAGGCATCGGAATCAGCGATCCGGGACGTTGACTTTGCAGAGGAAGCTTCGACTTACTCCAAGCTGAACCTGCTGTCGCAGACCAGTTCCTACGCCCTGGCCCAGGCCAATGCGTCCTCACAGAACGTCATGAGCCTGCTCCAGTAAACCAATAACACCCCGTTAGCCTGCCCCCGGAAGATTATTCTTCCGGGGGCTTTTTTTAGGCAATTCTTTCCTGTTATCCAACACTTAACCCGGAAATTCCTTCTCACCTGCCGCTCCCTCCCAGACGCCAAACAAGCCATAACTAACCGTTTTAAAAGAATATTTTATTATTTCATATTTTCTGGCACACCCCTTGCTAATTCATAGCTCAAACATTTTATATATCCGCCGCAGGTTTAGATGAACCCAAGGCATCCGCAGCCACGAGCTTTTAAGGAAATTTGTTTATCTCAAAAATATCAAAATTAC
>CAJWHT010000136.1 GCA_913041495.1 uncultured Desulfobacteraceae bacterium
GCTTGGAAACAGGGGTTTTATGGTTTTAGGAACAGGCGGTAGCGGGTCTGTTTTTGTGATGTTTTTTCAAGTGTCTTTTTTCTTCTTTTAAAAGCGTAAAGAATGCAGGCATAAGGTCGCGCACAGCTTCATAGCGAGGGGGGACATGCATTGATTTTCGAACGCCTTCTCTTCTGTTTGAATTCCAGCTGATTCTTTGCTAAAAATAGATGACAAGCTTGCATTACCCAAGATCTTAGTAACGAATCAAATTTTGAAATTTGTTGGAGCCCATAATAAAGAATGCCATCGCTATTTCGCCCAATGGGAGAATTGATAATTGTTTGAATTTTTTGACGTAAGATCCCTATCGATCGTTTCAAGTATTATCAGTTTCATTTTATGCGCCTGTATGCTCTATGTTTTAAAAACCCGAAAAACATACGATGGGTTTTCCCAATGGGCAATCTCCTCTGTCATTTACATTTTTGCGCTGGCATTGTTAGGCCTGCGCAATTTCATACCTGACTTTTTTTCGGTGATTGTTGCCAATACACTTATTGTAACTGGAAACATATTTATTGCC
Organism: uncultured Desulfobacteraceae bacterium; assembly: GCA_913041495.1. Lineage (GTDB taxonomy): Bacteria > Desulfobacterota > Desulfobacteria > Desulfobacterales > Desulfobacteraceae > Desulfobacter. The sequence continues at coordinate 566 of CAJWHT010000136.1, forward strand.
TACGGATTAGAGCGGTTTACAAATAGCGTCAATAGAATCTGGTTGTTTGTCCTACTCGCCACTGTGATGATCATATCCTTTTCTTTTTATACGTATTTTCATCCTGACACGAATGCCCGAATATCTATTATTTCATCTGTCATAGCAGTGCTTTATACCTATTGCGCCCACGTGATCCATAAACAAGTCCCGCGCTTAATCAACACCCATAACAATTTTTTAGTGGTTACTTTCAGTATCCAAGCGATTTGGTTGGTATTGCGCATTATTCAAACAGTCTTCGTTGATGACCCTGTTATTGACTTTATGAATGCCCCGGCCTTTCACGCAATCACTGTGATTGTTTTTTTCTGCGGTAATATACTAATCACGGCAGGTCTGATCGTACTAAATTTTCAAAGGGTCGAGTATGATTTATCCACAGTCCTGGCAGAGGTGAAAACATTGAGAGGTCTCCTTCCTATCTGCGCATCCTGCAAAAGAATACGAGACGATCACGGCCTTTGGAATCAAATTGAATTATATATCGAAAATCATTCTGATGCAGAATTCAGCCATGGGATCTGTCCCGAATGTGTCCAAAGGCTTTATCCTGGTTATGGCATCAGTGATGATTGAAAAGATGATTAAGCCTTCAAGCCCTGTGACTGTCCGGCATTGGGAAAATCGGCCCATTGGTTGGAATAAAAATGGCAAAGTATCGGCTTCTCCATTGATTGACGATTGTGCCTGTGTTAGATTGAATACCGTACCTACCCCTCACCTAACACAGGAGGTCCTATGCAAATTTCCATCAATTTTAAGAACATTAACTCTTCAGATGCGTTAAAATCTCACATCAACGAGAAATTCGAAAAATTGGACAAAATGCTGGATGCGTCGGCAGATGCCCACATCGTGTTGTCCATTGAAAAACTTCGGAATATCGCTGAGATCAATCTGACCTGTGACCGTATTAAAATTCATGCGAAAGAAGAGGCTGAAAATAACATGTATGCAGCCATTGATGCACTGTCAGACAAGGTGAAAATCCAGATTCGGAAAATCAAGGATAAACAGCGGCGCCACCTGGCCGGTGACAAGCAGAGCATCAAGTCCGAGATGATTGATGACGCATTGAGTGCCTGAGTAACCATCCCCACCAGTTAAACAATCTGTCATAACTTTCCCCCCGGCGATTCGCCGGGGGGAAACTACTATTGCGTTCGGATGACGCCTGCCTATTTCCCAGGGGCTTTGAGGGCCTTGCTGATGGCGTGGGCCAGGTCCAGTTTTAAAATGGGTTTCATCAGCAGGCCGGCACAGCCCAGTTTCCGGGCGGATTCCTTATCAATAAGATCGCTGAATCCGGTACAGATAATCACGGGAAATCCTGGACGGACGTCCATACATTTGACGGCCAGCTGATCGCCGGTGAGGCCCGGCATGGTCATATCGGTGATCATCAGGTCAAAGTGCTCGGGCCTGGCGCTGAACAATTCGTAGGCATCAAAGGGATCGTCCATGGGGATGACCTCGTAGCCCAGCCGGGCCAGCATCTGCTTCTCAATTTTAATGATATGGGGCTCGTCGTCCACAAGGAGAATACGGCCGGTACCCCTGGGAATCTCATCCGTAATCCTGGCAGGTGCCTGCAGCGCCTCTTTTCCGGCCACCGGAAACAGAATTTCAAACTCGCTGCCGCGCCCCGGTGTGCTTTTAACCCGTATTTCCCCCCTGTAGTTCTTGACGATGCCGTGGACCACCGAAAGGCCAAGGCCTGTTCCCTTGGTTACCCCTTTGGTGGTGAAATACGGATCGAAGATACGGCTGCGCACCGCTTCGGTCATACCGGTACCGCTGTCTTTTATTTTCAGGCAGGCGTATTCGCCGGGGCCCACCTGAAGGTTCCCGCTGTCCTGCGGGGTCAGGGTGATTTCTTTCAAGGTGACTGTCAGTTCTCCCCCGTTTTCCTCCATGGCATGGTAGGCATTGGTGATCAGGTTCATCAGCAGTTGGTGGATCTGTGTGGGGTTGGCCAGGATTGGACGGCAGTCCTTGTCAATATCATAGGCAATGGAAATGGTGGCCGGAATAATAGATGTGGACAGGCGGATCGCTTCTTTGACGATGGGCTGGATTTTCATTGGTCCGACTTCCTGGTCCATCTGGCGGCTGAAGGAGAGAATTTGCCGGACCAGTTCCCTGGCCCTGAATGCAGCGCTCAGGATTTCCTCCACGGAATCACTCAGCGGGCTGTTTTCCGGGATGTCTTCCTTGAGCAGTTCCGTAAATCCGATCAGGGGATAGAGTATATTGTTGAAGTCATGGGCAATACCACCGGCAAGCGCTCCCACGGCCTCCATTTTCTGGGCCTGTTGAAGCTGACGCTCAAGCTGTCTGCGCTGGGTTTCCACGGCCATACGTTCCGTGATATCATTCATGACAACCAAGGAGACCTCACCCAGCGGCACCATATTGAATTCACAGGTCCTTTTGTTTCCCGTTTTTGTGGATATTTCCCAAACCTGGGTTTTGATATCCTGGCCGGATTGCACGGCCCTTTCCACGGCTGTCTCCCAGGATTGCCTCACCCGGTTGCGGTAGCTTGAGTCCGGATAGGCAGTCTGCCACCATTCTTCAGCCGTTGATAGGTCATCCAAGGTGTAACCGAACAACTCGGTGAACTTATCGTTAAAGGCAAGAATATTCTGGGCTGCATCGATAATGATTGAGGGCAACGGGGATTTTTCGAACATTGTTTTAAAACGGATCTCGCTCTCTGCAAGGGTTTGCTGGGCCGATTCCCGTTCTTCCATCTCAAGCATCAATTGCTCGTTGGCAACCATCAGGTCGTTTATCCGGTGGCGGACCTGTTCCTCAAGCCGTTCATTTTCCTGCCGCAACCGGTCTTCCGCAGCTTTAATACGGAGCATGGCCCGCACCTGGGCCGCAAGTTCCGATTCATTGATGGGTTTGGTGAGAAAGGCGTCCGCGCCAAGCTCAAGGGCCCGGACACGGTGGTGGGAGCAGGTTTTCATTGCCGTCAGAATGATAATGGGGATAGGGGCGGTGTCAGGGTCATCTTTGAGGATCCGGCAGACTTCAAATCCGTCCATTTCCGGCATATGGATGTCCAGCAAAATGACATCGGGACGCACTTCCCTTGCGATGGAGATGCCCTCCTGTCCGGAGGATGCCGTCCACACCTTGCAGGATTTAATCAACATGTTCAGCAGCGCCTTGATGGACACCAGGTTGTCCGGTGTATCGTCAATGGCAAGTATCTGGTTCATTTTTTCTCCTAATCGCCTTTTATAACCACTTGGCAAGCGTTTTTGAGATGGCATCTGGATCAATGGGCTTGGCAATATAATCGTTGCACCCTGCCGCAAGGATTCTTTCACGATCCCCTTTCATGGCCTGGGCCGTCAGTGCGACCACGGGAATATCAACGGTACGTTCATCTTTTTTTAGCGCAGCGGCCACTTCATACCCATCCATTTCCGGCAGGGACATATCCAGCAGAATCAGGTCGGGCAGCACCGATATCGCCTTTTCCAGTCCCCTGCGGCCGTCGGCAGCGCCAATGATCGCATAATCCGGGCCGAGCACCGCCTTTACCGTGGTCATATTATCCGGATTGTCCTCGATAACCAGAAGCAAAGGCTTGGTATTCTTGGTATTGAATTTTTGGCCAGGGGAGACAGGGGCTGCCTTCATTATCCCGGGTCCCGGTTGTGGGTCAAGATCGGGATCGCTACCCTCTGTCGTAACGGTACCGGGTGAGGCGCAAATCATGTTCCGCACCTGGCGGACCAGTTCTGCTTGATCCACGTCTCCTTTCTGAATCAACTGCCTCACGTTATTTGCGCTCAGTTTGTCACGGTCCGCACGGGTGAGATCCTTGGCGGTGAGAATTAATACCGGAATATGCCGGGTCTCCTCTGTGGCCCGGATGGATTCAAGCACCTGAAAACCGTCCACATCGGGCATCATCAGGTCGAGAATGATACCTTGGGGGATACGCCGCCGGATGTGGGCCAGTGCTTCCCGTCCGTTTTTGGCCACATCCACCTTATATCCGTTATCAACCAGCACTTTGCGGACCTGAATGACGATGGCTTCATTATCTTCCACCAGAAGGATGGAATCCTCAACTGTCTGCGGGGGCGGCTGTGGAAGAGACCGGGTGTTGGCCAGGATGGATTTGATTCTGGTGATGAGCAGGGATTCGGAGGGGCTTCCTTTCGTTACAACGGCGGCGACCTGGGCATCCAATAGCTGGCGTTCTTCCTGGCTGAGGTCTTTTGCCGTGACAATGATTACCGGCAAATGGGCCCATGCGGGTTCCGAACGGAGTGTGGCCAGGATTTCAAATCCGTCCATCTCCGGCATGACCAGGTCCAGGATGAGCAGGTCGGGCATCTGTTTCCGGATGATGTCCAGGCATTCATACCCATTTTCCGCAACCTGAAATGACATGTCGTTTGATGCAAGGATGCTGGAAAGCCGCTGCCGGTCAATGGGATTGTCGTCCACCACAAGGATTTTCGAGGGCAGGCGGCTGAACAGCTTCCGGATTTCTTCAATCAGGGTTTCCTGCCGGATGGGCTTGGTCATATATCCAACGGCACCCAACGCATAACCGGTTGCATCATCCCGGGAAACGGAAACGATAATCACGGGAATGTCCCGGGTGGCCTGATCTTTTTTGAGTTCTGCAAGCACTTCCCACCCATCCATATCCGGCATCAGGATATCCAGGGTGATGGCGTCTGGTTTTTTCTCTCTGGCTGTTTTCAGCGCTGCGGCACCGGTGCCGACGGTAAGACAAATGTACCCGGCGTTCGTCAATTCCGTTGACATGATCGCCTGGATTTCCGGATCATCATCCACCACAAGAATTGTCGGGTTCTTCCCGGAACCCGGTCCGGCTCCGAAGGTGGAATGGTCGGCCGGCGGTGTTGCGGGGGGGATTGTCCGCCGGTAGTCCCCTAAAGCCGTTTTTCCTTGTTCCCCCTCCTGATAGGAGACTGGCAGGGTAATGGTGAAGGTGCTGCCTTTACCAGGACGGCTATCCACTTCAATATCCCCTCCCAGGAGCCTGGCGGATTTATAGGCGATGGAAAGGCCCAAGCCCGTGCCTTCGAATCGCCGGGTGGATGCGCCGTCCACCTGGCGGAACTCCTCGAATATGCCTGCAAGGTCCTTGTCCGAGATACCAATGCCGGTATCTGTGACGGTTACGGATACAGTCCCGGGCCGGTTAATCTCTGCGGAAACGGTCACTGAACCCTCCCGGGTGAACTTGACGGCATTGGCCACAATGTTCTGAATCACCTGGTATACCCGTGCTTCATCAGACAAGATATCGGGAAGATCCATACCGCACTGCCAGGAGAGTTTGACGCCTTTTTCCCGCGCCATAGGACCCACGCTGTCTAAAATCGTGGCAACGGTATTGTTAAGGGAAAACCGGGTGACATTCACCTCCATTCGGCCGGCCTCTATTTTTGAAAGATCAAGGATATCGTTGATCAGGGAAAGCAGGTGTTTACCGTTCCGCTCAATAATGGTCAGGTACTCCAGCTCTTCTTGGGAGAGTTTCTTTTTTGCCTGGACCAGCAGGACTCTGGACAGCGCATTTACAGAATTCAACGGCGTCCGGAGTTCATGGCTCATATTGGATAAAAATTCGCTTTTCAGCCGGTTGGCCTCCTCCACATGGACACGCTGGTCCTCCAGCGCAAGATTCTGGGATTGAAGCTCATGGGACTGTTGCTGAAATTCTTCATTCAAGGCCTGGAGTTCCTCTGTCTGTGCCTGGAGCTCATGGGTCTGAACCTGGAGGCGTTCATTGGCTTCCTGGGATACGGCCAAAAGGTGTTTGATGCGTTCGTTCTGGGCCGCGTTGTGAAGAAATATGGCAATGGTTCCGGCGGCAGCTTCCAGGTATTCCCGGCTGACGTCATCCATAGGGGTGAATGCGGCCACTTCCAGCACACCGTAAAGCACCTCTTCGTGGAAGAGCGGCAGGGCATAGATAGCCGAGGGTGGGGCACTTACCGTTCCGGACTGGCCCAAAGCCTCATCTGGCCGGATGTGGGTGAGAAAAATCGGTTTTTTTTCCGCAGCCACCTGGCCCACGATTCCCTGGCCGAGTTCAAACCGGTTGGCCAGGTGGGGACGCTCGACAATGGCAAAAGAGGATTTGAGTTCACAGGTTCCCGTATCCGGGGTGAAGCGGTAAAGCGCACCGGCACAGGCCTGCGTATGCCTGCATACCGTCCGGAGACTGATGTCCTGCAGGTCTGCCACCCCCAGCTCTCCGGTGAGTACGGAAGTCAGGTTGTTTCGTCCTTCCTCCATCCAGAACTGGCGTTTTAACCTGAGGATGAGGCCGTTAAAATGGTCTGCCATCTCGGAAATCTCGTTGCGGCCTTTTATCTGCGCATTACGAAGTTTACCCGTTTGGGTGATTTCCGACATGGTTTCTTTCAGGGCGGATATGCTTGAGATAATGGAACTTGCCATGAAGAAACCGATCACAAGCCCGGTCAGGATCATGGCCCCGATGAAAAGGACGGCGTTGGCGACGATTTCGGATTCCGTGTCCCTGGCATCCGCCATAAACCCGTCCGCCTTATTGATGGCGTATGCGGCTAGGGCGCTCATCTGCCGTTCCAGCCGGGCCACGTATTCCGCCCCTTTTTCCCGGGTGATCCGGTTCGCCCCATCCCGGTCACCGGCCAAAACTTTTGCTTCCACTTCCACCCGGATGGATTTCCAGCCGGCGAACATCTGTATGGTTTCCTTAATGAGCTGTTTTCCTTCTTCCCCCAGGATCCGTTCCTGGATAATGTCCAGTTCCTCATATACCTGCCTTTCTCCCTCCTGTATCCGATGGATGGCAAGGTTGATGGTGAACTGGGTCTTGCTTGCGGATATGTCTTTCATATGGCTGTGTATGCCGATGACCCCGGCTTTGGCCTTGAGGGCCGCATTTGACACCCGGAGTGGATGCTCGTAAAGGATGGCGGTGAGCCGGCCAAGCCTGTTCATTTGCTGGAGGGCGATCAATCCGAAGATCAGAAAAAGGACACCCATGAGAATGAATGACAGAATCATTCGGGTTTTGATAGTCATCCGGTTGAGGTCGATCATGTGTGTGCTCCTTTGGATTTTGCGTAGATCTGGCAGCAGGGAATCTTTTTTTTGAGCTGATGGGAATGGGGCCCCGCAACTGTTTCTGCTTCTCCCAGCACAAGATGGCCGCCCGGTGCAAGGGAACGGTAGAGTTTATCCATAATAATGTGTTGTTTTTCTTTGGAGAAATAGATTAACAGGTTGCGGCACAAAACCAAATCAAAGCTTCCGAATACACTTTCCGGGGGCACATAGGTCTTCGGGTCCATCATGTCATAGGGGGAGAAGTCCACCATCTGCTTTATCTCAGAGATGAGCCTGTATGCCTTGTCTTGATACCTGAAATACCTGCGGACCAGGTCATGCCGGAGATATTTGACCTGGTCTTCGTGGTAAACTCCGTGGCGTGCCTTTTCAATGACGGCGGGATTGATGTCGGTGCCGAAGATGCGGACATCAACGGAGAGGTTGAGCCTTTTTTTGATTTCCGTGATCATGATGGCAACAGAGTAGGGTTCCTCACCCATGGCACACCCTGTGGACCATACCCTGAGCATTTTTTTATCTTTCGTCATAACGGCCGGAAGAAGCTTTTGAAAAAGATAGTCAAAGGCCAGCGGGTTCCTGAAAAAGGTACTGTAATTGATCGTTAATATATCTAACAGTCTGCCGGTCTCTTCGGGGCAAGCGGTCATGTACCTGACATATTCATCAACCTCATCAAGGTGAAGGATATGCAGGCGTTCCTGAATCTTTTTTTCAAAAAAGGGAAGTCGGCGTTCAGGAAAGTCGATGCCGAACCGTTCCGACAGGTGGATGAATATGGGGGTGAAAGATCGTTTCACGACCCGGGTCCTTGGTGGGTGAGGTCAATGAGGCCTGAGGCCTGTACATGGCGGTTCTCTTTGACTGATTTTTCTGCATCGGTTCCCGGCGTGACAGCTATGGCTGGCGTTTCCCCGGTGACGGCCATAAGACAGATGCGTCTGAACCGTTTCATGCCAAGAATATCAACAGCTTTGGGCAGGTCGGTTTGCGGGTTTGCAAAGACACGGCGTTCTCCCATAGGGACAATGAATTGGTTTCTGGCCATTGGCGTTTCTCTTTTCGTTTTACGCCGGGGCAGCTCCTTGGAACCCGGCATTATGAAAATAGATGCAGAAAATGATATGCCAAAGTTTAGAATGAATCCCCCGGCCGGTCAAGGAAATTGGCTGGGAAGAAAGCGGTTCCCGGTCAATTGTCCATGGCTGAGCTTGTCAATCCCCCCCTGATTGTTATAATACCTGTTTGATATAACCCCATACCGAGGCACTATGAAAATCATAACGACACATAAAGGAACCGATTTTGACGGGCTGGCCAGCCTGGCGGCTGCCGCCCTGATCTATCCGGATGCCAGACCCGTCCTGCCCACCTCCGTGAACGGAAACCTCAAGGCGTTTTTAGCCATTCACAAGGATCTGTTTAACTTTTCTGCGCCCGGAGACATTGATCCGGATGAGGTGACCACCCTGATTGTGGTGGACACCCATTCCTGGGACCGCCTTGATCAACGGCTGCTTGCCTTGTCCAAAAGAGAGGATCTCAACATTATCGTCTGGGATCATCATATCAAGGGAGATATGGATGCCGGCGAAGTCCATGTTGAGGAAACCGGTGCCGCCGTGACCCTGTTGGTCCGGGAGATTAAAAAACAGCGTAAGCTGATCACCCCCATCCAGGCCACCCTTTTTCTGACCGGGCTTTACGAAGATACAGGCAGCCTTTCCTTTCCCTCCACCCTGGCCGAGGATGCATACGCAGCCGGGTTTCTTCTGGACCGCAAAGCAGATCTCAATATCTTATCCACCTTCTTGAAGCCGGCCTATGGCAAAAAGCAGAAAGACATTCTCTTTGATATGGTCAAGGCGGCGGATCGAAGCGAATTCAACGGATTCACCATGAGCATATCGGCACTTGAGATCGAAGGGCGGGTGCAGAATCTGGCCATGGTACTCCAGATGTATCGGGAAATTGTCAATGTGGATGTGGCCTTCGGGATTTTCAAGGACGCGGAGCGGGACAAGACCATGGTGATCGGCCGCAGTTCGGTGGATGAGGTGAATATCGGTTTCATGATGCGCAGTCTTGGGGGGGGCGGTCATCCCGGTGCCGGGTCCGCACTGCTCAAGGGGGTGAGGCCTGAAACGGTCAGGGAGATGATTTTAGAGCTGATGCAGGGCAATCAGTATTCTTCCGTCATGCTGTCGGATATCATGTCCTATCCCGTTGTCACGGTAAACCAGGATACCAAGATCGAGGAAGTGGCCGGGCTTTTACGGGACATGGGCTGTACCGGTATGCCAGTGGTGGATGACAATGATAATATGGTGGGGGTGATATCCCGCAGGGATTTCAAACGGGTAAAAAAGGAAAAGCAGATGCAGTCCCCGGTAAAATCCATCATGAGCAGGAACCTTGTGTCTATCTCCCACGACAAGAGTGCCATTGAGGCGGCCCGGCTGATGATACGCCATGATATCGGCCGGATCCCGGTGATGAAAGAGGGCAAAATCATCGGTATCATCACCCGGTCCGATGCCATGATGTATTTTTATGACCTGTTGCCCGATTGACCCCTCGGGGTTATAGCTTGAGCAGCGATTTGGCCTTTACCGCCAGCTTTTCCCTGAAGATCTTGGAATTATGCCGGATGTCCACGGGAAAGGCATTTTCGATAAAGATGTGTTCAATGTTCTTGGTCAGGGGATTGGATTTGGCCAGTTCCAGAAGTTCCCGGATAAAGGCCTTTTCATCTGCCATCTTCTCATAGGGTTCGATGAACATCACGGGAAGCTGGTTCTGTTTGGGGCCGACACCTGCCAGGGCGGATCTGAACACCTTTTCATGGTTGTTGAATATGGATTCCACCGGCACGCTGAACATGGTCTCTTTTTGGGTTTCCACCCGGTGTCCCTTGCGGCCGCAGAACCAGATCCGTCCCTTGGAGTCCCGCCACCCGAGATCCCCCATGCGGTGCCAGAAGGAACCGTCGGGATCCTGGATTTTGGCCAGAAGATCTGCCTCCCGGTTGTTGAAGTAGTGCGCGGTGACCATCTCGTCTTTTACCGTGATTTCTCCCACCTGTTTGTCTTCCACCAGCAGATCGTCACGCATCTGGGTGATGGGTTCATCCGTGATTTTAATAATCCTCACCTGGGTGTTGAGAATGGGCCGTCCCACACACACGCCGAATCCCTGTTCAGACAACTGCCGGGTTTCTGACAGGATTTCGTGGGAGCCGATGGAAATTACGGGAAGGGCTTCCGTGGCACCGTAGGGCGTATGGACCTGGGCGTGGTCTGACAGCATGCTGGAGAACTGTTCGATGTTGGCGGGGGTGACAGGAGCTCCCGCCGATACCACCCGGCGCAGGGACGGCAGTTTGATACCATGTTTTTTCCCATAGCCGCCCACCCGGTTCAGCAGGGCAGGAGAGCCGAACATATTTGTAACCCCGTGGTTTTCAATGGCCTCGATGATCTTGGTGGGGTCCACCTGGGCCGGCTTGGTGGGGTCCATATCCGGAATGATGGCGGTCATGCCCAGGGCCGGATCAAACAGGGCGAACAAGGGGAAGGTGGGCAGGTCCACTTCATCGGGTTCAATGTTGAAATGGGTCTGGATCTGGCGGATCTGGGCATCGAAATTGCCGTGGGTATAGACCACGCCTTTGGCGGGTCCGGTGGAGCCGGTGGTGAAAACCACTGCGGCGGTTTCGTCTTTTGTGGTCTGGGCCTTGGGATAGGCATCTTTGCGGTCGATGGCCAGAAGCTGATCCAGGGTGTATCCTCCCCAGAACCATTTTTTCCCCACGGTGACCCAATGCTTGACGCTTTTGAAATACCCGGGCCTCAGTGTTCTTAAGACGTGGGCCTTTTCAATGCCGATAAAGGCTTTGGGCTGGCTTTGTTCCAGGCATTGCAGCATCCGGTCGATGCCCATGCCCGGGTCAACCACCACGGGTACGGTGCCCACCTTGAACATGGCAAAGATGGTGATGAAAAAATCAATTCCTGGCGTGACCATGAGAATCGTGCGCATGCCACGGCTGATGCCGATGCCCTCTAACCCGTATGCCAGCCGGTCCGATAGCTGGTCCAACTGGCTGAATGTCAACTGGGTGTACATGATCCTGCCGGCTTTGTCCCGCCCTGCCGGGGCGACAACGGCTCTTTTATTGGGATACTTTTCAACGGTGGCTTTCAGGCTGAGCGAGATATTGGTGTAGTGTGTCATAGGAATATCTTTTTTATTTTGTCTAAGGTTCCCTGGATTATGCCCTCGGGTGGTGCATCGGCCATGTCTCCCAGATCCTTTGTCTGCTCCTGGGCCGTGCGGACTGCGGCCTGGGCGGCGGCGGTCAGGTCCTTGGTCAGGGCAGTTATCTGTTCCTGGCCCCGGGCCGGGTTGACCTGGTAGAGGACATAGGTTTCTTTTACGGGTTTTTCAAGCTTTGCGAATTCCTTAAGTAACGTATTTTTACCTTTTTCCCAAACTTTTTTTTGGGAGTCGGCGATTTTTCTCTGGTCCGGATACTTGGCTCCGATGGCTTCGATCCTTGCGATTTCCCGGTCAAAAATTTTTACTTCCCGATTAAACGCCACAAGGGCATCGTAAAACTCGGGAAACTGATCAAAGGAGAACCTAAGCATTTCCGGGGGCAGATTCACATGTTCCAGCATCACCTTACGGTATTGCCTGACCCCCGGATCTGGTGCTTTGAACCACAGGGTGTAGACAAAATATCCGGACCCTCCGATGGCCCCTAAAATCAGCAGAACAAAGATCAGTTTTTTTATACTGAACCGCTTTTTTGGGGGGGCAGCGGTCGCCACCGGCATATCCGTCTCTGCTGAGACCGGCGGGATTTTCGCCCCTTTTTTGGACTTCCCGGCCTTTGGGGCATCCCCCTGTGGCTGGCCGTTTGCCTCTTCCTTGCCCTTTTTTGTTTTTTTCAGGAATCCTAACATAGGTTCTTTCTAACCGTACCGCGCCAAAAAGTAAAGACGGACCTTAGGCTATGAATCTCAAAATCAGGAACCTCAAAATCAGAAACGTCTAAATCAGAAACGATTTAATCAGTTCCAGCGTTTCTTTGGGTTTGTCTTCAAACAGATAGTGGCCGGCATCCTCAAATACATGGGCAGGTGTTTCCGGGAACCTGCGCCTGAACTCCGCCAAAAAGCTTTTGTCAAAAACAAAATCCCGGGGTCCCCAAAGGAACATCAGCTTTTTCGGGTCAAGCCGGGCAAGTTCCCGGTCCACCTTGTCCACGATGGCGTAGCTTGGGTCTTCGGCCGTCAGAGGGATGTCCTGGACAAATCTCAGGGTGGCGATCCGGTTTTTCCAGGAGTTGTACGGGGCGATCAGCCCTTTTTTCACCGCAGTGGACAGGCGGGTTTCCGAGCCCAGGAAAAGGGCGCCGCCCGCAAAGATGTTCGCCCCCAGTACCGCCGGAACGGAAAACCACTTCAAATGTTTGATCATCCATAAAATCAGAGGAAGCTTTTTATCCGAGGGAAGGAAAAAACCTGCGGTATTCGTAATAACGATTTTATCCACGCGGTCCAGGTTGTCCATGGCCCAGGCCAGGCCGATCATCCCCCCCCAGTCATGGACGATGAGAGATATTTTTTCAGTAAGGTTCAGGCTGTCGATGAGGGTGCCCAGGTCGCTGACGCGATTTTCAAGGGTGTAGCCGTAGCTTTTGGCATCGGGTTTGTCGGAAAAGCCGCATCCGATATGGTCCGGTACGATGGTCCGGTGGGTTTGCGATAATTCGGTAATCAGGTTCCGGTAGTAAAAGGACCAGGTGGGATTGCCGTGCACCATCACCACAGGCCGGCCCTCTCCCTGGTCAACGTAGTGGAGCTTGTGGCCGTTGATGTCCATGTAGTTGGGGGCGAAAGGATAGATGTCCTCAAAGCCCTGGGTGGATGTTTCTTTTCCATTGATGATTCGGTGTGTCATTCTTCCCCCAGAAAATAAGCGTTCAATTCAGGTGCCGCCGCAACTGGCGGCTTTTAACAAGCTGGACCGGTCCGTAATCGAATGTGTGGGCAACACCGGCACTGTCGTGGCCTGGCTGATGCCTGCCAGCTTTCATATCAAAACAATAGCAAACCACTGCAGGTCTCAAATCGCCATGGCCCTCAAATGACGGGAAACGCCCGTAAAAAGGCGACCCTGCACTGACCATGGAATTGAAAAGATGTCCGTCACTATACCTTCATTCCTTTGAAAAAAAAAGGCGGGACATGTAATAGTAGTGTAAAAACCATGTTCACAAGGAATTACAACGGTACTTAACTTTTAAAAGAATATCAGAAGCGCGGCCTTGACCACGGAAACGGACAGAAAATAGGCTGTCACGATAGCAAGAGAGATGCCCAATATCAGGCTTGATTTTATGGCGTGTGGTTTTTTCTGATATCCCAGGAGCCATCCTAAGCATATGCCTGCGATCAGTCCGCCCCCATGGCCCCAATTGTCAATATTGGGAACGATGAAACCGATAACCATCAGGCTGAAGATCCAGGTCCGGGTCTGCATGAACACCTGCTGTCCCCAGGCGCCGCCCCTGGATTTCCCGTAATACAAAAGCGCACCGATCAACCCGCAGATGCCGGCGGATGCACCAACGGTCAAGGGGACGCCGCCCAGGTAAGCGGAGAAGAAACCCAATACGCCGGACAGAATATAAATGCAAAACATCCGTGATGGGCCGAAAGCATTGATGACAATGGGCGCCACGGTTTTCAGGGCCATCATGTTGAACAGGATGTGCAGGAGACTGCCGTGGAACCAGCCGGCTGTGAACAGGCTCCACCAGGCGTTGTACGTGTCGATGGGAATGGTGCCGGAACCGCCCAGAAAGGTCAGGACATTATAGTCCGGAGACAGAGCAAACAGGGGATTGGCGGAGAGGCCGACAGATTTGCCCGAAAAGACCAAAGAGACCAGGAAAAACCCTGCGTTGGTCCAGATGATGGCCTTGATCAAATTCCTGCGGAACATGCGGGTCAGTTCAGGCCGGCGGCAAACGCCTTATCGAACACATCGGCCAGGGCATCGTTAAAGAATGCCTCCACCTTTTTCCGTGTGAAGTTCACGTCGGTGCGGTCCAGGGTCAGGGCCACGGGGATGGTGGTCAGCTTTTTTTCTGCCGGCAGGGCCCAGTAGAGGGTGAGGTCAATGGTCAGGGTCATCTCCGTCAGCGCCCCTTTTTTGACTGCGTTGCAGTAAAATGTGTTGATTCTGCCGGTGAGCAGCCGTTCTTTATCTGTTTCAACGGCAGCCAATCCGTCCAGGGACGGTGTCCAGACCGGCGCAGGCGTCACATGAAACCCCTTTTTTTCAAGATAGGTCTGGGTCTGATCCGTCAGCCTGCCTGCCAGGTCCAGCCCCTGCACAAGAAAAACTTCTTTGGACTTGTCGTTGAGCACCCGGTGTCCGACGGTTCCCCTGTCACGATCTGCCCTTTCATCCGTAAACCGGCTGATGCCCACGGTGCCGGCACCGTCGGTATCGGGATATCCGGAATAGGTCAGGTCGATGTATTTGGGTCCCGAGGCGGTACAGCCGGCCAGCATCATTAAAATACCAAGTGAAAAAAGCAGCAGGGTGCGTTGCATGGTTACCGTATCCTTGAAGATATTTTAATGGATGGTAATGTCCTTGATTGAAACTGCCGTCAGATACTCTTTAACAGCCCCCAGGGTGAGGGTGAACATCTTGGTGCCGATGAGAATGGCCATGGGGTCATCCGGGCTGCCGCAGGCTCTGGCAAACACGGGTCCCATGACGGCGGTGGGCTCGGTGGCCTGGTCCGTGTTGGTCTGCATTTCCTTGACGTAGATATCCAGCCGTTCCTTGAGGATGTTAAAATAGTCAATCCGGGTGCCGGTGGTGGTTTCCGTCAGTGTGGAGATATTCTGGGAGATCTCTTGGACCATCTCCCAATAGGTTTCGTTCAGGGGCGTTTTGTTCTTGTCTGTCGCGGCCATGTAGAAGGCGATTCCCCATCCCACAGACAGTATTTTTAATATCCCCAGCTCGTATTCCACGGTGGTCAGGTTGAGGTTATTTTCCTGGGGCAGCGCCCCCATGATTTCTTTGAGGTCCCCGCGGTCGATGGCAAAACTGGCAAGGTTGCGGGCCAGTTCTTCAACGCTGATGCCGTCTTCGGGGAGGTCGG
>CAJWHT010000137.1 GCA_913041495.1 uncultured Desulfobacteraceae bacterium
CCAAGAGCAGCTTTTTGGCCAATATGAGCCATGAAATCCGCACCCCCATGAACGGGGTCATCGGGATGACCGATCTTCTCTTGGAAACCCGTCTTTCCGACGAACAGTCAGAGTATGCCACCGCCATCCGGCAAAGTGCCGATGCCCTTTTAAACATCATCAACGACATCCTTGACTTCTCCAAAATCGAAGCCGGGAAAATAGAGATGGAGACCATTGATATCGACCTGGGACGGCTTCTCCACGATATCGGCCAGATGATCGCCACCAAAGCCCGTGAAAAAGACATTGAGGTCATCTGCACCATTGAAGACAACGTGCCCATCCTTTTGCAGGGCGATCCCACCCGGCTGCGCCAGGTCATCCTCAATCTGGCGGGCAATGCCGTCAAGTTTGTTGAAAAAGGGCAGATTGTGATCCGGGTATCCCTCACCGCCCAGAACCCCATCAAGGCCGCCCTGCTGTTTGAGGTCATCGACACCGGTATCGGCATTTCCAAAAAGCAGTGCCGCAGGCTCTTCCAGACCTTTTCACAGGTGGATGTCTCCACCACGAGAAAATACGGCGGCACCGGACTGGGACTGAACATCTCCAAGCAACTGGTGGAATTGATGGGCGGGGAGATCGGGGTGAAAAGCAAGCCCGGGCACGGCTCCAACTTCTGGTTCACCCTCTCCCTGGAAAAACAGCCCGGCGCAGGCTCAAGGCCCATCCCGGTACCGGACCGGATACGGGGCATGCGGTGCCTGGTGGTGGACGACAACGATACCTGCCGGACCACCTTGACCCGGCAGCTCATGGCATTCGGCTGTATTGCCGACCATGCCCAGAATCACACCATGGCCATGGAAAAACTCATGGATGCCCACTTGGGTAAAACCCCTTACGATACCGTATTCATTGACCTGGAAATGCCGGTATGTGACGGGGTTGAATTTGCCCGGACCATACGAAGAAAAAAAGAAATCGCCCTGCCCCGCATGATCCTCATGTCCTACCACACCAAGCGCCTGGATCGAGACGCGCTCAACACAGCCGGATTTGACCGTCAGATTCTCAAACCGGTCTACCACGGGCATCTGCTCAAGGCGCTGACCGGGGCCAATGAAGCGGAAAGCCCCGCCGCCAAATCCCAGAAAGAGACAAGGTTTTCCATCGAAGAGCCCGGTGCGGCTATGGGACTTGCCGATACCTGTCTGCACATCCTTCTGGCCGAGGACAATAAGATGAACCAGAAGGTGGCCGAAAACATGCTCAAGAAACTGGGGCACAAAATTACCATTGCCGAAAACGGGGAAGAGGCCGTGGCCCTGTTTCAAAAGGGCAGCTTCAACCTCATTCTCATGGACGGCCAGATGCCTGTAATGGACGGACTGGAAGCCACCCGGGCCATCCGTGCCCTGGAAGAGGCGGCCCCCTCCCCCAGAACCCATATTCCCATTGTGGCCCTGACCGCCAACGCCATGAAAGGAGACCGGGAAAAATTTCTCGCCTCGGGTATGGATGACTATATTACCAAACCCATCAAGCGAAAGGCGTTAGAAGAGGCCCTGCTCAACAGCATGGCCCGCAAGGCCGCAACCCGACCGGCCGTTCAGCACAGTCGCCTTATGGACCTGGATGAACTGGGCCGGGCCATGGACGGTAATAAACCCCTGATCAAGGCATGCTTCAACAATTTTATCACCAGCCACGGGCCGGCCCTGGAAAACATCAGGCGCGCCCTTGAAAACAAAGATCCTAACACCGCTGCCACCGAGCTTTCCGGTTTCAGGGACAGTGTCAAGCACCTGTGCGCCAAACCCCTGATGGATGCCGCCTTCAACCTGGAAAGAACGCTTGCGGCAGGCGACCCTGAAGTGTCTGCTGCCGCCCTGGAAAGCCTTACCCGGACATGCGACCGGCTGACCGCCTTCATGGAAACCTATACCGTGGACAATCTTTTCATGAAATTTCTCATGGTGGATGCGGCCTTTGAAACCCGGAAAGCCTCCCAACGGCTTCTTTCCACCTACGGGGAATGCCATGTGGCCGTCAACGGGTTAGAAGCCCTCAACGCCTTTGTCCGCGCCCACAGAGACGAAGATCCCTATCACATGATCTTTCTGGATATCGAAATGGGAGGACTGGACGGTCTCCAGGTGCTGGCCAAAATCCGCCAGTGGGAAGCCAGCAAAGCCATCTCCACCGAAGATGCCGTCAGAATCGTTCTCATCTCCTCCACCCCCATTCCGGAGCCCATCACCACCCAGCTTATCCCGGGCCTTGAAACCTGGACCGGCCGGGAACTGACCCGGGACGCCCTGGCCAGGGCGTTCAGGACGGTTCAGCTCACCTGACATAACGATTCAGACCTCAACGTGTATTATCCGGCGGTGCCGGTAAGGACTTCGCTGACGCGATGTGACAGGAGTGTCCTGTTAAAAGGTTTTTCCAGAACCCCGTCCACCGGGATGTGCTCAATGGTTCCGTTTTCCACTTTGCTGCTGAAACCCGTGGCAAGAATAACGGGAATATCCGGCCGGATCAGTTTGACCCGTTTTGCCAGCCGGTCTCCGGTGAGTTTGGGCATGGTCAGATCGGTGATGATAAGGTCAAACATACCGGCATTTTCACTGAACAATTCCAGGGCCGATTCAGGGTCCGTCATGCCGGCCACCCGGTAGCCCAGCCGCTCCAACATGGCCGTTCCCATACTGACCACGGAGGCTTCGTCATCCACCAAAAGGACGATGCCCCGGCCGGGGATGGCACTGCCGGATTCTCTTAAATCCTCGGCCTGCCCCCCCTCGGATGACGGGAATTGCACCCTCACCAGGGTGCCTTTTCCGGGTTCGCTTTCCAGATCAATGGACCCGCCGTGATCCCGGACGATGCCGTGAACCACAGAAAGACCGATCCCTGTCCCCTCGCCGACATCCTTGGTGGTGAAGTACGGTTCGAAAATCCGGTCCTGAATGTCAGGGCCAATACCTGTTCCCGTATCTTTAACCGTCAGGCTGACATAGGGGTGCGCGGTGTCCGGGACCGTTGTATTTTTGAGGGTGATTTCCAGGAGGCCGCCTTCGTCCGCCATGGCGTGGGCCGCATTGGTGCACAGATTGATAATCACCTGATGAATCTGGGTGGGGTCCGCTTTGATGGGCCTTGTGTCATTGTCAATGGTAAGAACGATTTCAAGGGTAGACGGCAATGAGGCCCGCAACAATTTAATACATTCTTTCAGGATGGACTGGACATGGATCACCTCTTTTACCCGTGGCCCTTTCCGGGAAAAGCTGAGCAATTGCCGGACCACATCCCTGGCCCGCATGGACGCAGTTTTTATTTCAGCCAGGTTATTGGCAACGGAATGCCCTTCCGGCAGATCCTCCATGGCAAGCTCTGAATTGCCGAGGATAATACCCAGGATATTGTTGAAATCATGGGCCACTCCGCCGGCCAGTGTACCGATGGCCTCCATTTTATGGGCCTGACGAAGGTCATTTAACAGCCGCTCTCTTTCCATCTGGGAGTTTTTGATTTCCGTAATATTGCTTGAAATCCCGATCAGGCCGATAATCTGACCTGACTCATCCCTGTAGGGGTTTTTATTTGACAGCCAAAAGGTTTCCTCGCCATATGCGGTTTCAAGCTTTTCCTCGGCAAGTATGTTTTGCCCGTTTTCTATGACCCGGGCATCTGCTTCGCTGATGACTTCAGCGGACTTAAGGGGAAAGAGCTGGGCATCATTTTTTCCGATGACCTCTTCCATGGGCTTTCCTAAAGCGGCGCAGGTGGCGGAATTGGCAAGGATATAGGTGCCGGAGAGATCTTTGATGAAAATCGCATCCGTGGTTGTCTCCATCACCGCATTGAGCAACCGGCTGGATTCTTCCAGTTTGTCCTTGCTTCGCGCAAGTTCCCGGGTCCGCCGGTTCACCGTCTTTTTCAAGGAGAGACTCCAGCCCACCATGGCAAGGATGATCACCAGCGTGAGACTAAGAATCAGAATCACCTGGCGCATATCGGCATGCCACCCCGGCTCGGTAATACCGAACAGATGTTTATCCAGAATACGCGGATAGACCGATGCCTTGTCATCTTTCATGGCCTTGAGATGTAAATCCAGTGCTTCGACGAATCTGTCATCCTTGCCCAGGGGCATTGCCAGGCTCAGTTCAAGGGGGGCGTAGATAATCGGGCTGCCCTTTAATTCAAAGGCGTCTTGATTCAGGAGGCCGAACAGCCGGTTTACGGTCCCCGCATCCACCCGGCCTTCGGACACCATTTTAAAAACTGTCTTTTGATCAGCCACCGGCACCCCTTCGAACTCAATATTAAACCGCCGGAGCAGATCGGCCAGGGACCGGTACATGATGTGGCCTTCCTGGTAAGCAATCCGTTTGTCCTGAAGATCGATCAATGAGGTGATAGAAGACTGCGGCGGCAAGTAGATCTGCCCCCAGTCTACGATGACAGGCTCCCGGGGGAATCTGAAGATTTTTTCCCGATCCTCTGTCACGGCAATGGGGCCGAGAAGATCAAGCTCCCCTTTTTTGACCGCTTCCAGGCCTTCCAGCCAGGAAACCTGGACCCACGTCACCTGCCACCCCGCCCTTCTGGCGATTTCAGCAACGACTTCCGGGTAGATCCCGGCGGCAGTCCCGTCGGCTTCCGTAAAGGCCAGCGGCCGGCTTTCATGGATACCCACCCGGATCGCATGCGTACAGAACCCCTGGTCTACCGTCAGCAACAGGGCCATACAAAGAAAAAAAAGGCCAAAGCACCACTTCCTGGCGAAACGCTTAAGGGCGCAGCCTTTTTCCGGGTTCACCGCATCTTTTGCAAAAACCATACGTTTTTCGTTCATTTAAGCACCGGTTCTCCAGTGAGAGAAATTAACCGTGATTTCAGGATACGTTGGGATATACTACACGAATTCCACCGGATCATCAAAAAGAAAATACCACGGGGTGGTGCCGCGGCATCAAGCCCCTAATCCTGCCGGTTCCTCCCGGATATATGCGTCAGCCCCGGTCCCGCATGCAAAAGACCTGCTGGAACAAAGCCGAAATTGAACGTTGACAGTGACCGCCCGAGGATGTAACAACTCACCTGACCTATGGACCCTTTGAAGGAGAATTGCATGATGGGCAGAACCGCCGACACATCCGATATAGAATTGCTGGAAATGATGGCCCGGATATGCCATTCCATTGCCTATGACTCCCCGTCCAATGCGAATCGTAAAGCCACAGGCGCCAGAAGCCGGGAAACCAATATCGAAACGCTTTTCGCCCTTACGGACAAGGGGCGGTCCTCCGAAGAAATCTCCAGCCTGGCCGAATCCTTCGGGCTGATGCTGGTCAAACTGGAAACCCGGGAGATGCGGCAAGAAGAGCTGATCGCCACCTTAAAGCAACAGAACACGGAACTTGAAGCCGCCCGCAAACGACTGGGGGAACAAAACAAATCCCTGAAAGACTCCCTGCGAAAAAGGTACCAGCCGGCCAGATTTGTGGGCCAGTGCCCGGAAATGCAGTCCGTAAAGCAGTTGGCCCTGAACATCGCCCTTCGCCCCATAAACACCCTGATCTTAGGCGCCAGCGGCACGGGCAAGGAAGTCTTTGCAAAGATGATCCACTTCAACTCCCCCAGGGCGGATAAGCCCTTTGTTGCCATCAACTGCACCGCTATTCCAGATTCCCTGTTTGAAAGTGAAATGTTCGGCATCAACAAAGGGGTGGCCACCGGGGTGACCCAGCGCAAGGGGATCTTTGAACAGGCCCACACCGGCACGGTATTCTTGGATGAAATCGGTGACATGAGCCTGCCGAACCAGGCAAAGCTGCTCCGGGTGTTAGAAGAGCAGGAAGTGCTTCCCGTGGGGGCATCCAAACCCGTCAAAATAGATGTCAAAGTGATCTCCGCCACGAACGCCAACCTCAAGGAAGATGTTAAAAGCGGGAAATTCAGGGAGGATCTCTACTACCGCCTGAATGTGGTTGAAATGACCCTGCCCCTGCTCAAGGACAGGGGGGATGATATCCTGATCCTTGCCGAAAAGCTATTGGCCAAAAACTGCATCGACCTTGGCCGCCCCCCGATATCACTGAGCACCGAAGCCCGGCAATGCCTCATGAATTACGATTGGCCCGGCAACGTCCGGGAGTTGAACAACGAAATGGAGCGCGCCGCCGCCCTCACCCTCACCGAACGGGTGGCCCGTGAAGACCTGTCCGCCAAGCTCAACACCCTGGGGCCGGCTGACGGGGAAACGGGCGCTGCGGAAGAATCGCCGGCCGAAACCGCACCGGCAGAGACCACGGGAAGGAAAGCCCTCCTGGATGACCGCCGGAACCTCAACCTGGACCGCCTCAAACACCAGGCCGTCCTGATTGCCCTGGATGTCACCGGCGGCAATAAGACAAAAGCGGCCGAACTTTTAGGGATTACCAGGGAAGGGTTAAGAAAACACCTGCTGAAAGCAAAAAAATAGGCGTGGGTCAGGTGACGAAAAAAAACTCATGCCTGTTTGCCAAAAGGCAGCTTGAAGTAAAAGGTGGTGTCCGTATCTGTGATGAACCAAACCCGGCCCTTGAGATAGGTTTCGCCGAAAAGTTTCATGGAATAGGTTCCCAGGCCCCGCCCCACATCCGCTTTGGTGCTGAAATACCGTTGAAAAATCCGTTGCTGAATCTCATCCGGAATCCCGCCCGGATTCCGGACCGACCAGACCACTCCATCCGCCTCTTCGGTCACCCGGAGCAGGACGTCACCGCCTTCCGGTGATGCCTCCAGAGCGTTGAGCACCATATTCCCCAGCACCTTTGACACCAGGATAAGATCGGTAAACAAGTGGATCTGCGCATCAGGCCATTGCTCCCGCAGTCTTTTTCCCTTTAGCGCCCTGTGGCCGTCCAGTATCAGGGAAAGCTCGGAACGGATCTCTTCCAGGCGGACCTCAGCGGTATCCACCATGTAGGTGTCGTCCTTCTCATAGGAAAAAACCTTCTGAAGGTCCACCTCACCGGCCAGTTTCCGGATGCCGTTGCGGATGTGGACCGCCCTGTCGTTTTCCGGCTGCCGCATGGCCAAAAGCTCGGCATTGCCCAGCAATCCGGTGAGCAGATTGCTGATATCGTGGAAAAACACCCGTTCCATATGGGTCCATATCTGCTGTTGGGTGATATCATTGGCGAAAAACAGCACCCATTTACGGTCATCTATGGTCACGGCCCGGGTGCGGACCAGCAGGGACATATCTTCTACCACACCGCCCCGCTCCCGGGACATGGTGCAGATTTCCTCCTGGTCCTCGTCGGTTTCAATGCAGGCCATGGTGGCGATGGCAGCCCCGCAGGTCACGCACCGGGGGGTGGTGCCGCAGCCAGCGGGTTGATCCTCCGCATAAGCACATGCCATGATTTCGCCGAACCGCAACCCCAATACCGAGGTGATATCGGAGAGCCCCAGGCTGTCCATCAACCCGTGATTCACCGCCACCACCTGGCGGTCCTGATTCATCACCAGCAAAAGGCCGGAAACAATTTTAAGTATCGCCGCCATCACCGGGCTCTGGCTGACCAGAGAGATCTGTTGTTCAAAACGGTCGGGATCTGTCTTTTCAGCCGGCGCAAAAAATGTCTCCATGATTTTTTCCTTCTGCTTAAATTTGTGCGGGATTCAACTGCCGTCGAATACAAAAAAAGTATCCGGATTATCCGGTGCCAAGTCAATACCGGATTGATAATACCACACACCCATGTATAATACGGCATATCAAAGGAGAACAGCCATGACAGCCACAATTCTATATATTCCCCACGGCGGCGGACCGCTGCCCCTGATCAACGCACCGGACCATCCCGGCCATGCCGCCATGGTCCGCTTTCTCAAAGATGCCGGTCAAACCCTTCCCCGGCCCGATGCCGTTCTTGTGATTTCCGCCCACTGGGAAAGGGATATTCCGGTCATCACCTCAGGACCGTCACCGGAACTGATCTACGATTACTACGGCTTCCCCGAAGCCGCCTACACCATCCAATACCCGGCACAAGGCGCCCCAGACCTTGCATCCAAAATCCACAATCATCTTTCTGACGCAGGCATCAAGACCAAGCTGGATGGCAACCGGGGCTTTGACCACGGGGTATTCATCCCTTTGAAACTCATGTACCCGAAGGCAGATATCCCCTGCGTCCAGATGTCTCTTACCGCAGATCTTGACCCTGGCGCCCACCTGAAAGCAGGCCGGGCGCTGCAACCGCTGGCCTGTGAAAACATCCTCATTCTGGGATCGGGTTTTTCATTTCATAACATGGGGGCCTTCAATCTTTCAGGGCAGGCCACAAAAGATCCTGAAAACCAGGCTTTCCAGGACTGGCTTGCAAAGACCCTTTCAGATCCGGACCTCTCCCCGCAAGACAGAGAAGACCTGCTCCTTCGCTGGGAGTACGCCCCCAATGCCAGGTACTGCCACCCCCGGGAGGAGCATCTTCTGCCCCTCCACGTCTGTGCCGCAGCCGCAGGCTTTGCAAAGGCAAAAGTCACCTTCAAGAATCATGTTATCGGCAAGCTGGCCCAGGCCTTCTGCTGGGAGACCGCCTGAACCAGGCAGGCCAATCCGGATATCCGGACTAAAAGTAATTCCTTAGCTTCAACTCAAAGGGATGGGGATTCAGGTAGGTCTGATTCCGCAGCCAGGGCTGGTCATACTTGCGCACATAGTGGTTGATCAGTGTCATGGGTACGATCAGGGGCACAAAACCGTCCCGGTACTTATCGATCAGGGTCAGCATCTCCTGCTTTTCATCGCTGGTGAGCTGGTTTTTGAAAAACCCCATCATGTGCATGAGCACGTTGATATTCTTTTTCACCGTGGTTTTCAGGCTCAACGCCTTTATCAGCAGGCGCTCATACTGATCAAAGAGATCCTCAAGTTCAAATTCCTTACCCCGGGCCACCAGCTTGCCCATCTGCCGATAATCCCCCTGGCTGTGGGATAAAATCAGGTATTTATTCCGGGTATGGAAATCCACCAGCCCTCCCCGGGTCATGTTCTCCTTGAGCAGATGCCGCCACCGCTGGAATGAAAAGATACTCTCGATAAAATGCTCCCGCAGCTTGGGATCCTGGAGACGGCCTGCCTCCTCCACCGGAATTCGGGGAAACCGCTCAGTAAAAGCCTTTGCAAACAACCCGGTCCCGATTTTACGAACCTTGCCGTCATCCCCGTACACCCGGATACGATACAGTCCGGACGACGGCGATTTACTCCGGAAAATAAACCCGCAAAGATCCTCATTCTCCAGCGCATCCAGCCGTCCCGGTATCCAGGACATCATCATCCGGGTCATGTCCACATCCGTCTTCTGGGTCATCAGCCGGGGGCTTGCCGGATCACCCACCAGCCGCACCGCCTCCCTGGGCGTCGGCATCCCGCACTCCACCTCCGGGCACACCGGCACATAGTCGGCGAACATCCCCAGCGTCTGGGTCAAAAAACGGTCGTGGCTGTGATTCCCGTCATACCGGACCTTTTCGCCCAGCAAACAGGTAGAAATCCCGATCTTTATCTTCGGCAGCATAGCGCCTCCTTTGACATCTCCAGGATGGTTTTAAAAAAAGTATTCATAAATAGAATAAGCGAAATAACCGGTTTCACCGTTTACCCGGCAGCAACGGCGCAAGGGATCGGCACTAAATCTCCGGCGGTCTGTCCTGACCGCCTACGAAGCGACGAAAACCGGATTTTTCTGTCCCTGACGATCCACTTTTCGACGCCGCACCGACCCTCACGCCGCCCCTGCCTAGCCCCCTTGGTTCGCCTTTCTATCATCAGAATACCCGACATTCCGAATCCATCAATTGAGAATTGATTGTATTTTATAAAACCAATTTTCCAAAAGGCCAGGATTCTATTCGATAAACAAGACACTTGGCCGATGGATTGATTCTCCTGGTACCCCGATATATTGTGGTCGTTCTTGAATGATCAAAAGCGACCGATAATAGACATATTTGATACCATCAAATTACTATATTCTTTCAACTATTTTTAGTTTCATCCAATACGTTCCGGACCATTTGTGCCAAATCTGATTTCACAACTGGTTTTACTAAAAAACCTTTCACTCCAATACTCTTGGCGGTCTCTTTATTAATCCGTTCGCTGAATCCAGTGCAGATAATAACAGGAATATCATCTTTTATTGCCATGATTTCTTTTGCAAGATGATCTCCAGTCATCTTAGGCATAGTCATATCAGAAATCACCATGTCAAAAGAATTTGGGGTCGCTTTGAACCTATTTAATGCATTATTACTGTCATTTTCTACGGTTACTTGATACCCAAGGCGTGAAAGCATCTGACTTTCAAGTTTCGCAACTGATATTTCATCATCAACTAAAAGAATTCTCTCGGTACCAATAGGCATTGAATTCGATTGAATCCTTTGCTCAATTCCATTGACTTTTTTCATCAAAGGCAAATATACATTAAAGGTTGAACCCTTTCCAATTTCACTATGAACGATCACCTCTCCTTTGTATTCCTTTATTATCCCATATACAACGGCAAGTCCGAGTCCTGTACCTTTCCCTTGTTCTTTTGTTGTGAAATAGGGCTCAAAAATTTTATTGATGGTGCTTTGAGACATCCCGATACCATTATCGGATACTGATAATTTGATATATGCCCCCGGTTGGAGTTCTCCACGATCAAGATCTGCATTTTTAAAAACGACTTCCTTTAATTCAATATCTATAATACCACTTTCATCTTCTATGGCATGGGATGCATTAGTAATAAGGTTCATAGCAATCTGGTGGATTTGAATTGGGTCAGCCATGACTAAACCGCAACTTTGCTGAATATTTTGTTGAATCTCAATATTGCTTGGAATAGTCGAACGCGAAAGTTTTAAAACCTCCTTAAGTATATTCTGAATTCGAACCGGTGTCATTTTATGTTCTGACTGCCTGCTGAAAGCTAGGATCTGCTGAACGAGATCCGCCCCTCTTTTACCAGCTTTCAGTATTTCTTTTGCATTTTCATATTCAAGACTATTCTTAGGAAGATCCTCAAGCAGCAGTTCAGACATACCAACAATAGGAAACAAAATATTATTGAAATCATGGGCGATACCACCGGCCAAGCTGCCAATAGATTCCATTTTTTGAGCCTGACGCAAGCGTTCTTCCAAGTGCATCAATTCAGTGATATCACGCCAAATACAGTAGTAAACAGAATGACCCGAAAATTCAATTAGTTGAGCAATCACATTGATATGTCTGTATTCTCCCTCTTTGGTGCGCTGAAGAGTGTTAAAATTATCGTATCCTGACTGTGCTATTTTTTGAATGCGAACTCTGGTCTCTTCTACAGTTTCCTTCGCTTCTATATCGTGTATCTGTAGCTGCGAAAACTCCTGCCTTGAATAGCCTAACTGTTTACAGGCCTGCTCATTAAACTCTATGAACTTAGATGTCTCCGGTTGAAAAACCACAATGCCGTATGGGCTTTGTTCAAAAAGGATACGATAGCGTTCCTCACTTTCATGAAGCATATTTTCATTTTGTTTTTTTTCGGTAATATCTTGAGTAAACCCAATGGCACTAATTGCCTTTCCACCATCGTCAAACTCTATTTCGGCTTTTTCTCTAACCCATTTTACTTCACCATTTAGTAGAAGCCTGTGTTCAATATCATAAGGTTTTCCCGCAACACCTGCTTCCCATTTCCGATTAACATAATCTCTATCATCGGGATGGACCTTATTTAAAAAGATCTCATAGTTAACAACGCTTCCCTCAGGAACCCCAAAGATTCTGCAGTTCTCGTCTGTCCAGACAAGTATATCATTTATTAAATCCAGCTCCCACGTTCCAATTTTGCCAAGGGCCTGTGAACTCTCAAGATAGTAGTTTTGCTTTTTAAGCAACTCTTCTGCCTTTTTCCGCTTCTTGATATTTGTTTGTAAAGAGACAATGATAAAAATGAGAATGATAATAGTTGTGATTCCACTCCAGATGTGTAACTTGTAGGTATCATAGACTGAGAATGGTTTGTTGAGAATCAAACTCCCCTCTGGCAAATCAGAATGCTTAATACCCCACTTATCGAGTTGGCCGTAATCAAATACATACTGAGTAGGACTTTTCAGGAGAAAGGGTATGTTTTTTATACTTTCGCCATTTAAAATGCGCATCCCCATTTTAGCTACTGTTTGTCCGTGATAAAATCCGCCTAATACTTTTCCCCCGACTACACCATAAGGTAATTCCAGAAGGTGTGTGGTATAGACAGGTCTTGCACTTGCTTTTGTGACACGGGAGGCCCCCTCTTTCAAAGAGAGATATCTGCCTGATTTATCTCGGTAAAGTGTAAAAAATATGACAGCAGAATCGTTCTCTAATTTACCGAGGATATCTTCAATTTCATTTATTGTGTAATCGTCAGAGAGACGGATGAAGTCAATTTCCTTGAAACGGTCAAAGCTTGGTTTTGTAACTCTCCACCTATATTTTCCAGAAGGTGTTTTATCTATTATCAGATAGATTTTTTTTGTTTGAGGGTGAAGTTTTAAAATAAGCTCAATTGTTGCTTCATGGGAGGTACTTTCAAGTACACCTGTAAATTGTTCAGGATCGACTAAATCAGGCGCATTGGTATTGTTTACACCACAGACGACAATTGGTGTTCTTGGGAATAATCGGTCATGAAATTCTCTTAAAAAATTATATGCATTATCGTCGGAGGAAATGATTAGATCGAAATTTTTATTTCTATATTTATAGTCTAAAAAATCAAATAGCTTTATTTTATAGGTTTCCCCAAATCCCATGGCCTTTGTGTCCATGTATTCAACAATGAGTTCGATATTTTTCGATTCAGTATCTATGACAGATTCTATCCCTCTCACAATATTATCTGTCCACGGAAACCCCTTATGATAAGAGTTGAGAATAAGAACTTGTTTTGTTTTTTCATTGGCATGCAAAATGTTGGAGATACTAACAATAAAAACAATTATGAACAAAAATCGTAATTTTTTCATTGGCGACTCGGTTTTGTTTGAGGATCTTCTTTGATTCGAGTCAACTATACTGGAAAAGTCCATTAAAAAAAAGACCAATTCAGTTTTTGATAGGTATTAAAAGGTATTTGATAATGGTATTTTTCATGGGGATTTACGGTAAAATTCGGTCAGGACTACCAGAATAAGCGCTCAACTCGTAAAAGCTTGAAAAACAAAGTCTGTGCTCTAATGTTGCGAATCACTCACTGCTGTCGGCCTTAGTTTGCACCCGGCTTGTTAGGTTCATAGCCGTAATTCTATTCAATACATGTAGTGTCATAACAGCGCGGGATTTTATTGCTGCTTCCGGTATATGGGAACTGTTTTACAGTTTTCAAATGAGACGTTACCCGGCAAACGGAATTTTATTTGCGCGTTCATGAACCCGGCAACTTCAGAAATGATGTCTATGTCATTGAAATGGATTGGCATTTATCTCAGCTCCTGTCTTCATTTATCTCATTTTGTTAGTCAGCGTTGCCCCTCCCCACGACGGCTAAGCCTGGGAACAAACATCGGCACTTTTCGTCTGTACTTGCGATACGCTGAACCAAAACGGAGCTCCAGTTCCGGTTCCTCAACCGTCTTCAACTCCACTATGTGCACCAATATATAAAGCGGCGTCCATATTGACACAATCGAAGCAGAATGAAGGAAGAAACCAATCCCGAACAGAGCCGTGAATACTGCTGTAACCATTGGATTGCGCATCCAAGCGTAAGGCCCCTCAACAATAAGTTTTTTAGGTGGGTTGAATGGAACTGGGGTGCCCTTCGCCTTCCTGAAATGCAGAACGCACCAACCGCAGACCACAGCTCCCAACATAAGCAGCACCATCCCAATGCCCATTCCGAAAGCTCCGGGTAGTAGTTTGGGAAAGCTCAGAACGCGGTCAGTGTAGATACCTAACCCAACCACGGCAACCAGAGTAAGCCCAAAGATCAGAAATCCGACTGGTGTCAGAAGCTCCCGCTTCCGCCGGGATCCCGTGGCCACTGAATGAAAAAACCGACGCAGACTCATCAAATCATTCTCCTAAGATAAGCCCGGTAACAAGATAATTTGTGGTGCTGTTAACCACACAAAATTAATGGAGGTAACTGTTTAATATAAAAAGGATATCCACATGTCTAAAAGAAGACTTATCAGGGCTCTTTGGTAAAGTAAAGAAATTTGAAACTTCGGCCTGTTTTTGACGATATCACTCTGAGCCCTTATGGTATTATTTCCCATGTTTTACGATTTATAATCAGAACACAAGATCTTGTGGTTGCTCTATTTTCGTCAAAAGGATTCAATAGTAGACATAGGTATCGCTGTTCTATTCCTCATCATAAATACCAAAATCGGGATAATACTTTGTCGCACAGTCTTGGCAAATCCCGTGGCTCAGCTTTGCGTCTGAGTGTTCGTCTAAATAGCTTTCTATTGAGTTCCAGTATCCTTGGTCATCACGTACTTTTTTGCAATGTGAACATATTGGCAATAAGCCACTCAATGTTTTTACATCGGCCAACGCTTTTTTTAAGTCTAAAACGGACTCTTCTAATTGTGAGTTCACTGCTTTCAGATCAGTCTGAGCGTTATCAAGTTGATGATTTTTCAGCTCGATTCGTCTGAATAAAATAAAAGTCACGATGCCAAAAACGGCCATCGATAATGGAAGTGCTATCCAAATCAATTCAAATTGCCTGGCAATAAATTCTTTTGTTGCGTTTAAACAGACATTGATTTTGATACCATAAAGATCAAATCCCATTTTGCTCGTATATTGAGATTCAATTCCAGATTGAATACTAAGACGATGTTCATCATTTCTTTCATCATGAATATCTATATTCAATCCCTGTTCAGCAAAGTCTTTTATTTCATTTTTGATAAGATCTTCAAGTGAATAAACACCAGCCATATATCCAATTATGTCTTTTTGACGATCCAGACGATTTGAAGGAACAAGACCCTGGTTGTAAACTGGAAGAGTTATTGCAAAACCAAGTGGTGCGTAGTCACTATTCGGCCCAGTTACTACGTTGAAAAACTCTGAAGATCTTGCTCTGCCGGCACCTCTGGCTTGCCATTTAGATTCCATTCGTTCTTTAGACCAAGCGAGATCAAGCCCCAAAGTATCCAATTGATCATTAGCAATATTTCTGGAACGCATAAAATAGACAGGAACATGTTCGTCACGAAAGCTTACCGGGATTGGGTTACCACTTTTGTCAGGTTCCCAAAGACGGAAATTTGTTAAACCGCCAAGCCGCGCTTTTCTTATAAATTGCTCTTTTAGATCCCCTTTTACAATCGGCTGCCATTCAATAATCAGAAGGCCGGGGTCAGAATCAAAGTTTCGGGTCGTTATACCTTGAAACTGCTCAATGGTTATGTTTTTGAAATAGACAATTACATTCGATGCTGATTGTAAATTTTCAACTGAGAATCTTAAAGTTTCATTTATTTGTTGAATAAATGCTGCGTTTCTCTGGTTAATCTCCGTATTAATTTTTCTTTTTCGATCTTCATTTACAAAATATATGGATATAAGGAGCAGAACTGCAAAACCAAACACTATCAAAGGGTGTTGAAATCGATGACTCTAATTAAATGAAATATATCAAGTTTTCAGTC
>CAJWHT010000138.1 GCA_913041495.1 uncultured Desulfobacteraceae bacterium
AAGGCCTCATCCGGAATATCCGCGTTGCTGTAAAACTTCTGAACGTCATCACAGTCATCCAGGGCATCCATAAATTTGATCATCTGTTCGGCTTCCTTGCCGGCAACCGCTGTGGTGTTCTGGGGAATCATGGATATTTCCGCCATCTGGCAGGGGATTTCAGCCGCGTCAATGGCATCTTTCACCGCATCAAAGTCCTCCGGCGCAGTGATGACGTCAAACCCTTCCCCCTCATCTTTGATATCTTCCGCCCCGGCATCCAGGGCGACTTCCATGATCGTATCCTCATCCGCCTCCTCCTTGGAGATGGAGATCAGGCCTTTTTTATCAAACATCCAGGCCACGCATCCGTCCGTACCAACGTTGCCGCCTGCCTTTGAAAAGATGTGGCGGACATCGGCAATAGTCCTGTTCCTGTTGTCGGTCAGGCATTCCACCATGACGGCGACACCGCCGGGGCCATAACCTTCATAGACGATTTCTTCGTAATTGGCGCCGTCCAGATCCCCGGTACCCTTTTTAATGGCCCGCTCAACATTGTCCTTGGGCATGTTCTGGGATTTGGCCGAGTTAATGGCGTGTCTCAATCTCGGGTTGGCGTCCGGGTCTCCCCCGCCCATCCGGGCGGCCACGGTGATTTCCTTGATCAGCTTGGTGAAGATCTTGGCTCTTTTTTTATCTGCCGCCCCTTTTTTATGCTTGATACTCGACCATTTATTATGTCCTGCCATGGCAATTCTCTCCTTATAGTTTACCTTTTGCTATGATATATATTTCTTTACTCTGTTTTCTGCAACTTTCCGGCTTAAAAATTTTACATTCCCTGAAGGCGGCCTTCACCTCCTTCTCGAATGCCTTGAATTCATTGCCCTGGAAAATCTTGCAGACAAAATTCCCTTTGGGTCCCACCCGTTTGAGGGCTACGTCTAATGCCATCCGGCACAGCTCAAAGGACCGCAGGGCATCCACATCCTTGCGGCCGGTGGTGGCAGGGGCCATATCGCTCATCACCAGATGGCAGCCGTCAGCCTGCTCCAGAAAGCCCGGGGCCTCAAGGGCCAGGATATTGTCCTGAATGGTCGTCACATTGGCGGGCAGCTTAATCTCCACCGCCTTTAAATCAATGCCGAGCACCCCGCCCCGGTCTCCCACCTGCTTGGCGGCGTACAATGTCCACGATCCCGGGGCGCACCCTAGATCCAGCACGGTGTCACCCTTTTTCATGACCCTGAACTTGTTCTGGATTTCTTCCAGCTTATAAACTGACCGGGCCGGATACCCCTGGGATTTGGCCTTCTCGGTCAGATGATCCGCCCACTGGCCGCCTTTGCCGCCCTTGCCTTTTTTTTTGGGTTTTGGTTTACCCCTCAAACAATACCTCCATGGCATCTTTTAGAAAACTGATGCTTTCGATGGTCATTCCTTTTATTTTCGACAACTGCTTCATGGTTGCCGTGGGCACAAGACAGCGGGTAAACCCCATCTTTGCCGCTTCTTTTATTCTGGCCTGGGCATGGCTGACCGCCCGGATTTCTCCGGTCAGCCCCACTTCCCCGATCAGTGTGGTCTCTTTGTGGACGGGCCGGTCGAGAAAACTTGAGGCCAATGCGGCGGCGATGGCCAGATCCGCTGCGGGCTCTGAAATCCGCACCCCGCCCGTAACATTCATGAAAATATCAAGGCCGGCCAGGTTCATGCCAAGTCGTTTCTCCATCACGGCTACGATCAGGGCCACCCGGTTGCTGTCCAGGCCAAGGACCGTTCGCCGGGGAGTTCCCAAGCCCGTGCTGGAGACCAGCCCCTGGATCTCAACCAGAATGGGCCGGGTGCCTTCCATACTGGCCGTTACCACAGAACCCGGAGCCACGGAAGAGCGCTCGGAAAGAAACACGGCAGACGGATTGGGCACCTGGGTAAGGCCCTGCTCCCGCATTTCAAAAACCCCGATCTCGTTGGTGGAGCCGAACCTGTTTTTCACGGCCCGCAGAATCCTGAATATGTGGCTCTTATCCCCCTCGAAATAGAGCACGGTGTCCACCATATGCTCCATGATCCTGGGCCCTGCAATGGCGCCCCCCTTGGTCACGTGCCCCACCAGAAAGATGGGCAACCCGGTTGTCTTGGCCAGACGCATGAACTGCATGGAGGCCTCACGTATCTGGGTGACACTGCCCGGGGTGGAGGTAATCTCCGGATGAAATACGGTCTGGATGGAATCAATGACCATGGCATCATAGGTCTCCTTTTCAGCCATGGCCAGGATGGAATCCAGATCGGTTTCAGAAACGACATACAGGGAAGGATTGGCAGACTCAAGCCGCTTGCCCCGCATGGAAATCTGACGGACAGATTCTTCCCCGGATACGTAGAGGCAGCGTTTCCCCGCCTTGGACAGGGTGGCCAGCACCTGAAGCATCAAGGTGGATTTCCCGATCCCCGGATCACCGCCGATCAGGATCAGGGAGCCGTCAACAATACCGCCCCCCAGCACCCGGTCAAACTCGGTGATCTCCGTCCTCAGCCGCTGGGACTCCGTGACATCCACGGAATCTATGGGTACCGGTTTTGCCGCTATTGCGGTTTTTCCTGCCCCGGCTTTTCCCGGGGTGCCTGCCACCAGCTTTTCCTCGGTCAGGCTATCCCAGGTGCCGCACTCCGGGCACTGGCCCATCCATTTCGGGGCCTGGGCACCGCAGGCATTGCAGCGGTATATGTGTTTATCCTTCTTTTTAACCACGTCTCATCAACTATTTTGGTGTCATATTGAAAATCGAATGAATATACCATTTTAGAAAAAATCCATCAAGATTGATGATGAGCCCGCTTCCGCACCTTTTGTAAGAATCTGTAAAAATAGTGTTCACCGCCCCTCTTGTGTCTTTACACGGCTATCGATACCTGGTAGGCAGTACATTATGGATACGAAACCCATTCCCAAAACCGGCCTGGCCAGAATCTGGTCGGCCTGCCTGTACACCCTGAAGGGACTGAAATACGCCCTGGCCAATGAAGCGGCCTTCCGCCAGGAA
This sequence comes from uncultured Desulfobacteraceae bacterium, assembly GCA_913041495.1. Classification (GTDB taxonomy): domain Bacteria; phylum Desulfobacterota; class Desulfobacteria; order Desulfobacterales; family Desulfobacteraceae; genus Desulfobacter. Next base: position 3,030 of record CAJWHT010000138.1, read on the forward strand.
GTGGTGCTGGTTGGGATTCTTTCCGTGGTGATCCTTTTGCTTCCACTCTCCATGGTCTGGAAAGGGCTGCTCTTTTTTGCAACGGCCCAGGTACTGGTTGTTGAACTGCTGAACTCCGCCATTGAATCGGTGGTGGATTTAGCCTCTCCGGAATTTCACACACTTGCCGGCAGGGCCAAAGACATGGGCAGCGCGGCGGTGTTCATCTGCCTGACACTGGCAGGGATTCTCTGGGCGGCGGCCATCTGGACACTTTTCACCTGATTTAAAATCGGATCACGACATGCCCTATACAGGAGAGCTTTTAGCCCTGGTTACCGTCCTTTGCTGGACCATCAGCGTCCAGTTTTTCGAAGCGGCCTCAAAGCGGGTGGGTTCAACACCTGTAAACATTATCCGGATCACCACAGCCCTGATATTGTTCAGCATCTACCTTGCCATTAAAAACGGCAGCCTCATACCTCTTGATTTTCCCCTGCGCGCCTGGCTCTTTCTGGGGATGTCCGGAATCATCGGATTTTTTCTGGGGGATATCTGCCTGTTCAAGGCCCTGGTGGAGTTGGGCCCGCGGCTTGCCCTTCTGATATTCAGCCTGTCCGCACCCATGGCAGCAATTCTGGGCTGGACATTTCTGGATGAAACCTACCTGCCTTTGCAGTGGGCCGGCATGCTGGTAACTCTTACCGGGGTCAGCATGGTCATTCTTGAAAGGAATAAACCGGGCCGTATTCAGGACAACCGTGCCCGCCGGACAGCCAGCCTCAAAGGGGTTCTTTTCGGCACCGGGGCCATGCTGGGCCAGGCCGGTGGCTATGTGATGAGCAAAACCGGCATGCAAACACCGGACGGTTTTCTGGACGCCTTTGCCGCCACCCAGATCCGTGCCATCGCCGCCTTTGTCTGTTTTGCGATCTTTTTCACCGTCACCCGCCGGTGGGTGTATGTCCGGACCGCAATCCGGGATACCCGGGCCTTGGCCATGACTGCCGCAGGCTCCGTCATCGGTCCTTTCATCGGCGTATCATTATCCCTGATGGTTCTCCAGTATTTGACGGCCGGGGTTGCCTCCACCTTCCTTTCCATGACACCGGTTTGCATCATCCCATTCTCCATATACATCCATAAGGAACGCGTATCCTTGAGAGCGTTTGCGGGCGCACTCATCGCTGTTGCCGGCATCTGGCTGCTCATGAACAAATAAAAACCGGAGCACAAACAAAACACCCGCAACGGAAACCACCGGTGCGGATGCTTGGAAAAGTTAAGTTTTTGGGTGTTTAAATTTTAGGAGTAGGATGCCCTTCCAGGCTCATCTTTCTAGACTCTTCCACATCCTGGGCAGACAGGGCAATGTTCTGAAGCTCTCCGGCCATGTATTTCTCATAGCCGTTGAGGTCCATCAATCCGTGGCCGGAGAGGTTGAAGATGATGGTTTTCTCTTTGCCCTCTTCCTTGGCCTGTTTTGCCGAACGGATGGCGCCGGCAACGGCGTGGCAGGTTTCCGGTGCCACCAGCAGGCCTTCGGTCCTGGCGAATAACAGCCCTGCTTCGTAACATTCGAGCTGTTTGATGGCAATGGGATCCATAAGGCCTGCTTCCACCGCATGGGAGACCAGGGGGGCCATGCCGTGGTAGCGCAGGCCGCCGGCATGGATGGGGGCCGGAATAAACTTATGGCCCAGGGAATGCATGGGCAGCATGGGGGTCATCTTGGCCACATCGCCGTGGTCGTAGGAAAAGGGGGTGGCTGTCAGGGTGGGACAGGAGGCCGGCTCCACCGGGATAATCTCAATGTCCGCACCGTTGATCTTATCGTAGGTGAAGGGGAATGCCAGGCCGGCAAAGTTTGAGCCGCCGCCGGCACAGCCGATGACCGTATCCACCTTGTCTATCCCTGCTTTTTTAAGCTGTTTTTTCGCTTCCAGGCCGATGATGGTCTGGTGAAGCATGACGTGGTTCAGCACGGAACCCAGGGAATACCGGGTTTCGCCGGTTTCATCGCCCACGGCCGCCTCAATGGCCTCAGAGATGGCGATTCCCAAAGAACCCGGCGTATCCGGCATCTGTTCCAAAATGTCACGGCCCACCTGAGTCTCAGTGGAAGGACTGGGAACACATTGCCCCCCCCAGGTCTGCATGAGAACTTTACGGAAGGGTTTCTGATCAAAGCTGACCCGGACCATGTACACCTTGCACTCCAGCCCCAGCAGGGCACAGGAATAAGACAGGGCCGATCCCCACTGGCCGGCACCGGTTTCCGTGGTCAGGCGCTTGATGCCGAATTCCTTATTATACCAGGCCTGGGCCACGGCGGTGTTTGGTTTGTGGCTGCCGGCCGGGGAAACACTTTCATTTTTATAAAAAATCTTTGCCGGGGTATCCAGGGCCTTTTCCAGGTGAACGGCGCGATGGAGGGGGGAAGGGCGCCAGCGGTAAAGCAGATCCAGAACCCCTTCGGGGATGTCGATCCACCGGTCCGTGGAAACCTCCTGCTCAATGAGGTTCATGGGAAATACGGCGGCCAGCATATCCGGGCTGATGGGGTTGCCGTCCTGCCCCAGGGGCGGGTTGATGGTGCCCGGGAGGTCTGCGGCCAGATTGTACCATTGGCGGGGGATTTCATCTTCGCTAAGAAAAATTTTAGTCTGCATGGTTCGCTCTCCATAGATTCTGGTATCTGATGTTGCCCGGGCATCCGGCCCGGCATGGCTGCCGCCGGTATGGCTGTCAATTGATCACGCCACCCCGCGCGTTTCTACAAGCAGAAACGTATGGATTGTTTCTATATTTAGAAACAATAATTGTCAAGAAGAGTTTTAATGCTGGTGTACAGGAAGTCAACGCCCAGGTGCCGTGCAAAAATCACATGCCGAAGGGGCTGCCCTTCAGGCCGCAGGCAGATGAATAACGAACTTGGCCCCTTTGCCGGGGGCGGAGATAACGTTCATCTTTCCCCTGTGATTATCGGTGATAATAAAATAAGAGACGGAAAGCCCCAGCCCGGTGCCCTTGCCCACGGGTTTGGTGGTGAAAAAGGGCTCAAATACCCGCTTGCGGACCGATTCGTCCATACCCGGGCCATTGTCCTCGATCTCCACAATGACGTCGGGACCCTTACGAAACACTCGAAGTGTCAGCCTGGGCGTTCCCTTATCCTCACGGGCATCGTCACTGTCCTGCATGGCTTCGGCGCAATTTTTGAGAATATTGAAAAATACCTGCTGTATTTTGCTGGCCTCACAGGACACCTGGGGCAGATCGACCTCGTAGGCCTTATCGATTTCAATGGTTTTAAAATCGTATTGTTTTTTCAAATCATAGTCGCTCTTGGCCAGCTCAAGGGTAAGATCAAGGATCTCCGCGATATTATGAAGGGTTTTACCCGTATAATCTTTCCTTGAAAAGCTGAGCATATTCTGAACGATCTGTGATGCCCGGACCCCGGCATGGTGGATGGACTCCAACTGCCGGGTGATGCCCCGTTTTTCCATAAAAGTGCGTATCGCCGCCATCGTCGTGCCGGCTTCTTTAGCCTTTGCCACGCTTGCCGGCATATCTTCGTTGATCCGGCGAAGCACCACCTGGGCGTTCTGCATCATGCCGGCCAGGGGGTTATTGATCTCGTGGGCCATGCCTGCGGCCAGACCGCCCACGGACATCATCTTTTCCGACTGGACCACCATCTGCTCCATCTTCACGTGTTCGGTGACGTCATCCACCCGGATCACCGCCCCTTCAACATATTCCGAAAAGAGGGGATAAACGGCAATATCTTCGTAAACCACCACATCATCCCTGGACCGCGGTTGCCGGGGCTGGAAATACACTTCGTTGCGGGCAATGGTCGCCTCGATGTTCTCTTTTAATGGTGCCAGTTCCCCCATCACCTCAAACAGGGGCTTGCCCTTCGCGTCTTGTGCCGGTATGCCGGTCAGTTCCTCAGCCCGGTTGTTCCACAGGGTGATTCTGAAATCAGAATCCAGACTGATGAGCATGGAAGGCATGGAATTCAGTATGTTGTCCAGGTATTCTTTGGTGGTTTTCAGGGTAACAGAGGTTTTTTCGTGCCGCGCCACTTCCGATTCAAGGGAGGTGACTTTTTCCCGGACGGCATCGCGCATGGTCAAAAGGTTCACGGCCAGCGCCCCCAGTTCGTCCTTCCGGCTGACGTCAATGGGATAATCCAGATCACCCGCGGCGATCCGCTCCGATCCGCGTTCCAGCTCTTTTAAGGGACGGACAAACCGCAGCAGCAGCACCAAAGACATGACAAAGGCCAGAATAAGGTCCAGAATAATAATCTGCCAAAGAATTGATTTTTTCAGCGCCCCCAATTGCTTTTCCAAAAGCCGCGTGGTTGCAATCATCTCCAGCTTGCCGATCTGCTCATTTTTAAACCGGATGGGAATCTGAACAAACTTGGATTCCCGATTGGGATCGTAAGCTGAAAAATCGTCCACCGCATAAGACTGGTAGATTTCGTTAAGATCCCGAATGGTAATTTTTATGATTTCAGGCTTGTTCAAGGCGGCTTTACAGATCACCTGGCAGGTTTCGTCGTCAAAGTTGAACAATGCCGTGGACAGACTTGCGGACAACTGGGCCGCTTCGTTGTTCAGCTTCTTGTCAAGGTTCGCCTGAAGGGCAATGGTCTGGCTATTGATCTGATACAGGCCAAATCCCATCAGCACCAAAGTGGGAATGCCGATGACAATAATACTGAACTGAACTGATAAACTCTTCAGGCTGAGACCCGTTTTTTTTGGCTGCATGATTGGCTTATCCGGTATAGGAGCGCATTATTAGGGTACGCCACCAACATTAACACACCCTGTTAAAATTGCAAACCAGTTTTCCCGTGCTAACACGGTTCCAAAACCAGACGGATTGAAAGTCCGGAACCTTCCTGATATGATGGATGAAAAAATATACCTAAACCCCTAACCCAAGGCCTCCATGTTTCTGCCCACCACCCCCGAAGAGTTAACGCAGCGTAAGATAAAGCGCCTGGATATAATCCTTATCACCGGAGACGCCTATATTGACTCACCGTTCATGGGTGTAAGCCTTATCGGCCGGGTATTGGAATCGGCCGGGTTCAGCGTGGGCATCATTGCCCAGCCGGATACGGAAACCGGCAGGGACATCAGCCGGCTGGGAGAGCCCAGGCTGTTCTGGGGAATAACCGGCGGTGCCGTAGACTCCATGGTGGCCAATTATACGGCCTCCAAAAAACGGCGGAAGCAGGACGATTACACCCCGGGCGGGGTCAATGAAAAACGGCCGGACCGGGCCGTCCTGGTTTATGCCAACCTGGTACGGCGCTTTTTTAAAAATACGGCCCCCATCGTGCTGGGGGGCATTGAGGCGAGCCTGCGGCGAATCGCCCATTATGATTTCTGGTCCAACCGGGTAAGACGTTCCATCCTCTTCGATGCCAAGGCGGACTACCTGGCCTTCGGCATGGCCCACGGCAGTATCGTCCGCCTGGCTGAGGCACTGAAAACCAACACCCCTGATGACGTCCAGACTATTCCCGGCATCGCCTATATCAGCCATACCCCCAAAGGCACCCTGCTGCCCTCCTTTGAGGCAGTTTCATCGGATAAAGGGGCCTATGCTGATAGTTTTAAACTATTTTACGCCAATACGGACCCTGTAACGGCCGACGCCTTAAGCCAGCAGCATGGTGACCGTTTCCTAAACCTCAATCCCCCGGCCCCCTACAGCACCACAGCGCAGTTGGATGCCATCCATGCGCTCCCCTTTCAGCGGGACCTTCACCCCTTTTACAAAGCCATGGGAAAGGTGAAGGCACTTGAAACCATCCGCTTTTCAATCCCCACCCATTACGGCTGCTACGGGGAATGCAACTTCTGTGCGATAACCGTCCACCAGGGCAGGACCGTCCGTTGGCGCAGCCAAAAGTCCATCCTTGCCGAAGCAAAACGGATGACCCGGGATAAGGATTTCAAAGGCTATATCTTTGATCTTGGCGGTCCCACGGCCAATATGTACGGGTATGAATGCACAAAAAAGCTTAAGAAGGGAAGTTGTCCGGACCGGCGCTGCCTGTTTCCAAAGCCCTGCCCCTCCCTGAAACCGGACCACCGGGTCCAGTTGGATTTGCTGTCTGAGGTGGAACGCCTGCCAAGGGTTAAAAAGGTGTTTATCAACTCCGGTATCCGCTACGATCTTATTCTCACCGATAAGGCCAAAGGAAACACTTATCTGAAAAAGCTGGTCAGGGACCATGTATCCGGTCAGATGAAGGTGGCCCCGGAACATACACAAGCCCATGTTCTGTCGCTCATGGGCAAACAGACCGTGGACGATCTTTTGGCCTTCAAAAAAGCATTTGACCGCCTGTCTGCCGGTGCAGGGAAAAAGCAGTTTCTCACCTACTACCTCATTGCCGCCCACCCGGGCTGCACCGCCCAAGACATGGCCCGGCTGAAAGAATTCACCCGTGAAAAACTGAACATCTCTCCGGAGCAGGTGCAGATTTTCACCCCCACCCCCTCCACTTACTCTACCCTGATGTACTACACCGGCCGGGACCCGTTTACGGGTGACCCGATATTTGTGGAAAAAGACATCCGTGCCAAGGAACGCCAGAAACTGATGGTCACTGAAAAACCCCAAAAAAAATTCCATCGAAACGCCTTCCGAAAAAAAAACGGTCCCAGACCCGGTATTAAATCAGGTGTTAAAGCCGGAACAAAGCCCTCCGCCAAAGGGTCAAAGCCCCGGTCCCGCCGCCGCAGATAACCCGCTGCCCCCCACCCGAATTTCCCCAACCCCCTGCAACCCATAAAAATATTGACTTTCTTTTTTTAATGGTTTAACCATTAACACATATGATTAACCGCCCCCGCTCATGAGGAGTGCCTATGACAACCAACCGAATCCTCCGACACCCCGTACTCGAGGTGACGGAAAAAGAGCAAGTCCCCTTTTACTGGAACAAAACAAAGATGTTCGCCAACCAGGGAGAGGTCATCTCCTCAGCCCTGTTTGCCAACAATGTGAAAATATTCGGCCACCACCATAAAGACGGGTCCGCCCAGGGTATTTTCTGCGCCAACGGCCAGTGCGCCAAGTGCACGGTGATCGCCAACAGCATCCCGGTGAAGGCCTGCATGACCCGGGTCACTGAAAACATGATTGTGGAAAGTGTTGAAGGCCTTCCCACCCTTCCGGATGTGGATGGGAAACCGGATATCTCCGATATCGAGCAGGTGGAAACCGACGTACTGATCATCGGCGGCGGTCCTGCCGGTCTTTCAGCGGCCATCCAGCTTGAAGCCCACGGCATTCCCTCCATCCTGGTGGACGACAAGGATGAACTGGGGGGTAAGCTGGTGCTCCAGACCCACAAGTTTTTCGGATCTGTGGAAGACTCATACGCCGGCATGCGCGGTATGGACATCGGCCGGATGCTGGCCGCCAAAGTGGCGGAGAGCACCTGCGTAAAGGTGTGGAAGGAAAGTACCGCACTCTACGTTTTCAACGATAAAAAAGTAGGCGTCCTCAAGAACGGAGTTTACAAGATCGTGACGCCGAAGGTGATTTTAAATGCCGCCGGTGCCAGGGAAAAATTTTTGAGATTCAAAGGCAACTCCCTTTCCGGCGTATACGGCGCCGGCGCCTTCCAGACCCTGGTAAACCGTGACCTGGTGAAACCCACTGAGCGCCTGTTTATTATCGGCGGCGGCAATGTGGGCATTATCGCCGGCTACCACGCCCTTCAGGCGGGTATTGAGGTGGTGGGCCTGTGTGAAGCCATGCCAAAGTGCGGCGGTTACCGGGTTCACGAAGACAAGCTCAAGCGGCTGGGCGTACCGGTGTACACCTCCCATTCCATTGTTTCGGCCAACGGAGAGGAATCCGTGTCGTCGGTGACCATTGCGGAAATCGACAACACCTTCACGCCCCTGCCGGGAACGGAAAAGACCTTTGACTGCGACACCATTCTTATTGCCGTCGGGCTGGAGTCGGTATCTGAATTTACCGAAGAAGCAGAGGCCGCCGGCATGACCGTCTTCTCCGCAGGCGATGCATCAGAAATTGCAGAAGCCTCGTCCGCCATGTTCAACGGGAAGATCTCAGGGCTGGATATTGTCAAACATTTCAAACCCGATACCGAAGATATCCCGGCGGCCTGGTATGAAAAGGCGGAAATCCTCAAATCCCATCCAGGGCCGGACCAGGCGATTCGCACCCCGGACATGGAAACGGGTATCTTCCCCGTTGTCCACTGCAAACAGGAAATCCCCTGCAACCCCTGCTCCACGGTCTGCCCGGAAGGGTCTCTTACCATGGACGGCGACCCCATCAAAGGGCGTCCCGTATTCGAGGGCAAATGCAAGGGCTGCATGAAATGCCTGGCCATCTGTCCGGGCCTTGCCATCACCCTGGTGGATTACCGCAAGGACCCGGAAAACCCGGTGGTCTTCCTGCCCTATGAAATCGGCAACGTGGATGTGGCCAAAGGGGATACCATCGCCTGTGTGGATGTGGATGGCAATCCCCTGGGCGAATCCACCGTCCTGGGTGCCCGGCCCACCAAAGACAGCAACAACACCTGGATCATCAGAACACAGGTGCCCGCCGCAATTGCCAAAAAGGTGGTGGCCTTTACCATCCAGGAGAAGGCCGTGTCCGAGCCCACCACGGAAAAAATCCCCCTGGACCATATCCGGGACGACGAAGTCATCTGCCTCTGCGAACGGGTCACTGCCGGCGATATCCGGTATATGGTGCGCAAAGGCGCCCGGGACATGAATCAGATCAAGGCGGTCACCCGGGCCGGTATGGGCCCCTGCGGCTATAAAACCTGTGAAAATCTCATGCTCCAAATCTTTCGGGCGGAACAGATCGCCCAGGAAGACATCGTGAAAAATGTACGGCGGCCCCTTTACGTGGAAGTGCCCCTGGGCAAATTTGCCAATGGAGGACAATAATGAAAAATTTTGATGTGATTATCATCGGTGCCGGCTCCGTGGGCGTTCCTACGGCCATGGCCCTGGCAGAGAGAAAAGTGAAGGTACTGGTGGTGGATGCCCTGGCATCCCCGGGCCAGGGACAAAATAAAAAGGCCATCGGCGGCATCCGGGCCACTCATTCGGACAAGGGCAAGATTTCCACCTGCCAGAGAAGTATCGAGATTTTCTCCACCTGGGAAGAGACCCACGGGGACGATATCGGCTGGATTCAGAACGGTTACAGCTTTCCTGCCTACACGGACGAAGATGCAAAAAAACTGCAGGACCTCATGGTGATCCAGAAATCCTTTAACCTGAACATCGACTGGCTGTCCGCCGACGAATATCAGGAAATTGTGCCCGGCATCAACATGACCAACCTGAAGGGTGCCACCTATTCGCCGGGCGACGGTTCTGCCTCTCCCCTTCTGGCCGTGAACGCATTTTATTTCAAAAGCCTCCAATACGGGGCCGAGTACCGGTTCAACGAAAAAGTCACCCGCATCGATATCAACGGGAATGACGACATCACCGTCACCACGGATAAAGAGACATACACCGCAGCCAAAGTCATCAATGCCGCCGGCAACCACGCCGCTGCCATCGGTGCCATGGCCGGCCTGGATCTCCCCGTGGAACCGGACAGCCACGAAGGCGCCATCACCGAACCGGTGCAGCGTTTTTTCGGTCCCATGATCGTTGACCTGAGACCTTCGGAAGATCCGGCGACGGAAGACAGCGCCAACTATTACTTCTACCAGAACAACGAAGGCCAGGTCATCTTCTGCCTGACCCCCAAATATCTGATTAAAGGGACAGCCTCCGAAGCCACCTCCATCTTCCTGCCCCAGGTGGCCAAACGGATGGTCAGTCTTTTCCCCAAACTTGCCAATATAAAGGTGAGAAGAACCTGGCGGGGGCAGTACCCCATGACGCCGGACGGCTTCCCCATTGTGGGTGCAGCAAAAGAATATCCCAATTTCATCAACGCCGTGGGCATGTGCGGCCAGGGCTATATGCTGGGACCCGGCCTTGGGGAGTTATTAACCCGGATGGTGACTTATGAATTGACAGAAAAGGACGAAGATGTTTTAAAACACTTTAATCCCTACAGGGATTTCACGGGTGTTGAACATTTTAAGTAGGAGCGTGCAGCTTATACGAAGGGCCTTATATGTTTAAAAAAGCCAAGCAAAGCAGGGTATTCCAGGACGTTGTTGAACAGATTCAGGATGCGATACTAAGCGGAAAACTTGAGCCCGGAACCAAACTTCCGGCAGAGCGGGAACTCAAGGATATGTTCAACACCAGCCGGGGGACGTTGCGCGAAGCCCTGCGGGTGCTTGAACAAAAAGGTCTGATTGAAATAAAACTCGGTGTGGCCGGGGGCGCAATCGTAAAGCAGATCGATGCCGAACCCATCATGCAGTCCCTGGCCCTGCTGATCCGCTCCGGAGATGTGTCCCTGGACCATCTGGCAGAATTTCGTATCAAAATCGAAGGCGCCATTGTGGAACTTGCGGCACTGCGGGCCACCGAAGAGGACATCGCCCACATGGAAGAACTCTATACCGAGGCCAAGGCCCACTTTGAAGCCGGTGACTGGGAAAACTTTCTGCTCACCGACGAAACCATGCACACCTATCTGGGCACCATGTCCGGGAACCCGGTATTCCAGTTTCTCCAGCAAAGTATCCACGACAATATCCATAACTACTATGACTATTACCTGCCCATGAACCGGGAGTGGACCCAGGAAAACCTCAACGACCTTGAAAAAATCATAGCCGCCATCAAGGCCAGGGAGGCGGATACGGCATCACTGCTCATCCAGGATCACGTCAACCGGTTCAACCAGAAGATGACCAAGCGAACAGACGGAACGTCTGCTTAAATTCTTAAAATAAAGATAGTCACGGCCAGGCATTACGCAGCAGTGTTTCCCCGGTTGTCTGCGCCTTTTAAATGCCGGATCACCGACCGGACCCCGTTCATCATACTCACGTTCCCGAAACAGAACCATTTGGTAAAGGTATCCTCCCGGAGTTGAAGCCGGGCAAAGATCTCTTTTTCCCTGCATCCCTTTGCATACAATCCGGCCACGGATCCGTACAGATTTTCCATAAAGTCAAGCTTGGTCCGGATACGGCCTTTACCGCCGGTCTTTTTGGGATTGTGACTGCAGAGCAATACCTCGAAGTCCAAATCCAGAATCCTTTTCAGGGATGCGATCTCCTGCCACAAATCCTCATCCGATCTGAAGTACTTGATCCGGTCCCCCAGGTAGAGGTCTCCGCTGAAAAGCACGCCCTGATCCGGGAGATGGTAGCAGGTATGGTCACGGCTGTGCCCTGGGGTGTGCACCGGTATCATCGGCCCAAGATCCGTATCGATTTGGTCTGGCACCCCGGAAACCGCCACGGGGGTTGTCCTGCCCCATACGATTTTCTGGTACGGCAGTATTGGATAACCTGTTGCCATCTTGGCCCTGCACTGCGCATGTCCATGCACCGTTGCACCGGTTGCCTGGCTTACCCGCGCAGCATTTCCGGAATGATCCTCGTGGTGGTGGGTTAAAAAGATCCGGTTCACCCCGGCATCTTTTGCGATATCCAGTACCTCAGGCCCCATGTGGGCCTGCCCCGTATCCACCATCAGCCGGCCGAACCTATAAAAATACACATACATCAAAGGCGGCCCTGCCGGGGACCAGCCCAAACGGTATCCGCTGATGCCGTTTGGAAATATGTATGACCTGCATATTCTCATGGGGTAGTTTGTATCCGGATAAATTCAGGATAGCAAGAAAAATGAATGTTTATTCATTGATATTTCATCTCAAATCCGCTACTGGTTTTTCAGGCGGCACGCATTTACTATTAATCTTTAAGGATACCCCATGGATACCGCATCACTCATCCACACCGCAAACACCGGCCTGCTCAGCATCACCACCCGGCCGGATATCGTTATGGCCAAAGGCAAAGGATTGACCCTCGAAGACACCGAGGGAAACACCTACCTGGACTTCATCGGCGGCTGGGCCGTCAATGCCCTGGGACATTGCCCGGATGCCCTGGTTCAAGCACTAAAGGAACAGGCAGCCACACTGATAAATGCCAGCCCTTCATTCTATAACCGCCCGATGCTGGCATACACGAAACGGCTGCTTGCCCAGACCTGCCTTTCCCGGGTATTTTTCACCTCCACGGGTGCAGAAGCCAACGAAGGTGCCATTAAGCTGGCTCGAAAATACGGCAGTTTGAAAAAGGGGGGCGCCTATGAAATTATCACCACCCGTCATGGCTTTCACGGCAGAACCCTTACCACCATGGCCGCCACGGGCAAGCCCGAATGGGAGACGCTGTTTGAACCCAAGTCCGGTGGATTTAAAAAAGGCGTTTTCAACGATATCGATTCCATCCGTGACTTGGTGACTGACGACACCTGCGCCGTGATGATCGAACCGGTGCAGGGTGAAGGCGGGGTGGTGCCTGCCACCCGGAAGTTCATGCATGACCTACGCAGGCTGTGCGACGACACCGGCACCTTGCTCATTTTGGACGAAATCCAGACCGGCATGGGACGGACCGGCACCCTGTTCGCCTATCAGCAGTACGGGGTAGCTCCCG
>CAJWHT010000139.1 GCA_913041495.1 uncultured Desulfobacteraceae bacterium
TGAATTGGAAATATTTGAAAACGCCGGACATCTTCCAAATGTCGAGGAGCCTGATTGATTTAATGTAAGAGTTCTTGATTTCCTTTTGGCAGAGTGATTGTTCAATTAATTTTTGAAAATTACCGTCCACCATCGTCCAAATTGAAAAGGAAGCTGATATGACAAAAAGCATTTTCATGATCCACGGTATGTGGGGAGGCCCCTGGCATTGGGATAAGTTTAGGGGATATTTCACCGAGAAAGGATATAAATGCATTACCCCGGCCCTGCGGTACCATGATGTCGGACCAGATGAACCCATCCCCGACGGCCTCGGAACTACAAGTTTGCTGGACTATGCTGATGACCTTGAAGCCGCAATTCGTAAACTGGATACCAAACCGATTATCATGGGACATTCTATGGGAGGTTTGCTTGCCCAGATCCTTACAAGTAGAGGTTTGGCTGAAAAAGCTGTTTTTATTGTTCCCGTTGCCCCTGCCGGTATCTTGACCTTCGAGCCATCTGTTTACAGATCTCTTCAAGGCATTATTTTAAAATGGGATTTTTGGGGAAAACCCCACAAATTGACCTATGAAAGGGCGACCTATGCTCTGATGCATAAACTGCCACAAGAAGAACGCGATTACATTTATAGTCGGGCAATATCGGAATCTGGGCGAGCTATGGCCGAAATCTGTTATGGTAGTTTGGGTGTGGATGGATCACAAGTTGACTCAAGCAAAGTTAATTGTCCCGTTCTGGTCGTTTCGGCATCGGAAGACAGGGTAACACCTGCCTCCATGATTAAGAAGATCGCAAAAAAATATCAGCCTCACAGCACATACCTGGAATTTTCTGGGCATGCCCATTGGATTACACGGGAGCCTGGGTGGGAGATGGTCGCGGACAGGATCATTGAATGGCTTTAGGTGCTCCAGCTTCATCAGACTGTCTTGGTGATTATTTTACCAAAACCATGGTTCAGTATCGTCCATCGCTGACTCTGGACGGTCGGACGGTCAATTTTTCAAGGGATTCTGAATAGGGCTCTGGAAAAATATCAGGAATAGATCTCGGTTGGCTAACTTCTGCTGAAAAAAGAGAAGTGGACAAGGTTTGATTCGGCCCAGGACTCTTTTTTATTTTTAAAATGCGATGAAGGAAAAATTATTCTTCGGAAATCGATTTTTCAACAATGAAGTTATCCAAGTCTTCAAATGATACGGGCTTTAAATCTGAATACTCATTTTTTTTGATCGACGACAAAGATTTTTTTTCGCATTGAATCGCCATAAATGGCGGGAATTATAAATGACGCTGATCACATGAATTTATTGCGATCAATAAAAGCTACCAATTGACTGAATAAGCTTGCATGGCGTACCATCCTTTTGGAATTCTCCTTGGTTTGGGCTATTGGTTTTTGTGTGGTAACAACAACCGTAATCCCACAAGGAGAATTCCTACAACATTTTTATCTAAATTCCGTTTTTGGACAACAGTGATTTCAACCCATGAATAAATGGTGTTTTATGATTATTATACCGTTTTATCTTGGTACGTACGTTTGTTTGATTTGTTATTGAGGAGGTTTCATCGAAGATATTTAGCCTCAAAGGAACGTCTGTCTTTTAAAAAATATATAAGCGCGGGGGTGTGGATTGAGGTGTGAAAAAGATCCAAAATATGACAAAACGGGTAATTATTGAAAAAAATGTGAAAATAAATATATTCTATAATTTTAAATGTAATAAGCTGTTTATGGTCGAGGTCGGAAACTTGAAGGCCGCCCCTACCTGTCGCCGACTGGATCTTAAATTGATTCTATCCAAGACTAAACGAATTCCCGGGGCCTTGCCTCACGGCATCTGTCTCTTACCCTTGAAGAAAAGGCACCCAAGCGGTTGCTCAACAAAATTAAAATGCGGATCAGAGGATTGGAATGCTGACCATCATATTATTGCCAGCCTGTCTGGTGGCGGGGGTTATCCTCCGCAAAACGGGTCGATGCCCTGAAAATACACCGGAAGCCCTTAATGGCTTCATTATCCATATTTCGTTACCTGCTCTTGCCCTTTATCATATACATTCTATCGTGCTGACCCGGGACCTTGTTTACACAGGGCTCATGGCCTGGGTATTGTTTTCACTTGGGGTTTTCTTCTTTTACTATGCCGGAAAGAAATTTAATTTATCCCGACCGACAATCGGGGCCTTGATGCTGCTTGGCGGTATCGGTAATACCTCATTCGTCGGGCTGCCGATGATTAAAGCTTACTATGGCAGTCAATGGATTGGAGTCGGTATTGTTGCGGATTTAGTGGGATCCTTTTTTGTTTTATCCACCTTGGGCATTGTCGTTGCAAACATGAGCACGGCCGGCAGAGTTAGTCTTCATTACATCACGAAGCGGATACTGACATTTCCGCCTTTGCTTGCCCTTGTCACCGCTTTTTTTTTAAAACCTGTGGATTTCCCTGAGTGGTTGAATTTTATTCTTTCCGAGTTGGGTGGCACACTTACCCCCCTGGCGCTCGTTTCTGTGGGATTTCAGCTCCAATTGGGCTACCTGAAAGAAGAGCACCTTTCACTGACCCTCGGACTCATTTTTAAACTGATATTAGGCCCTGCTCTGGTTACCTTAATTTATGCGGGTCTATTAGGAGGAAGAGGAATGACTCTGCAAATCACTCTCTTTGAAGCTGCCATGGGGCCTATGATTTCTGCTGGTATCGTCGCCGCAGACTATAAGCTGAATCCTCCTTTGGTTAGCCTGATGCTCGGCGTAGGTATTCCACTTTCTTTTCTAACCTTGCCCGTATGGAATTTTTTATTAAGCGGAATTTGAAGTTGCTATCTGATAAATTTGTGTTTTTTATCTTTGGCGCTTTATGTTGCCTTCGTAATTATCGGGCACCCACATTTCCACGAGGCGCCGCATAAATCAGATCTGCCAAAATCTAAGGCTTTCTACCGGTAGTTTCAAACTTGGATATGGCATTCTTCTGGCAACAATCTATCATTTTATGGCGGCAGAATTCTTTATCAGCACGAAAATCGATTTTAACACCCGACAAGGAGTTGTCTACTGTACTCAATCAATGGGAACATCAGTGGTGTCAAAATCCAGAATGAATCATTTTGGGCGGCTCTTCAAAAGATTTGATGAACACTTCAACAAGGGTCTTTCTTATATTCCAACAAATCTGCCGCTCTGATAACTTTTCAAACCGGCAAAGGGTCGGTCTATTGACCGGATCCTCATCTTTATTAACGGTATTAACAGTTGCGTGAATTTGGTCAAAGTTGACTTTTTCGCGCCCTCCATATGGCACGCACCATTCCCAGAAATGTAACGAGCCATGCGGTCATGGCAATATAGACAAATCCTGCGGGGATGACATCAATTATCGGAGCATGAGTTACGTGTGCAAGGCGTTGGGTACATACGGTGTACATCCCTAACGGGAACACTGCGCCCCAGAACAGAGGACTGTAACTCAACGGGAAATGGCGGACCCCGTGACGCCATATCCCCAAAATCACAAGCATGGGAATCCACCAGGTGGCGGTGGCCCAGAAAAAGAATGTAAAGCCTTTTAAAAAAGGTGATAGATCATTCAGCAAGGAAAAGGACTCAGTATGATTGATCAGGCCGGCCCCTCCAAGGGTGGTGATGGCCACTGCCCCCATGTTGATCCAGTATGGTGGGGTCAGATCCTGTGGGGAGAAGTGAAAAAAAAGGTACCGGTAAAATATCAATCCGATGATCCAGATGTACAGCATTCCGCCGAACAGCCAGGTATTAAAGGCGATAAACAAAACGGTAGCCTGCCAGTCCGTCAGATATGGGGCAATGGTGGAACTGAGAACGGTAACCGTCTGGGTGGCCACCACTGCCAGCAGCCATCCTCCGTTGATCCCTTTGTCAATAGGAGGTTTTTTCTCTTTGGTGATCAATCCGGAGAATACTGCATAAATCAGGCATAACCAGAGCGCGACGGTTATATACCACAGGATCGTGGCAACACCTAAGGCACCGGTCAGGATCAGTATTTGGTTGCCCAACACCCCTGTGGCAGCCACGCTGGTAAAAAAGCCCATGCCCTGGTTGTGATCCCTGAAGTCCTTTTGAAGTTGGGGGGTGAAAAAAATGAGCCGTGCCAGATACATGACCAATAAAACAATATAGGCGGGAATATTGATGCCCAAAAGGACGAGGGCAATTATGTCCAGTCCACGGTAATGGGCTGCCAAGCTAACGATGCCGGTGGACATGACTAGGGCAAAATAAGCCGGGTTCAGATCCCTGATGCTTCGGACCCATATGCCGGGATTTTGTTTCCCCCTCCCAGTTTTTGTATTCATACCTTGCCTTTCCGACTTCGGTAGATGATAAAGGGCCGCAGCAGGTAGAATACAGGGGCACTCCAGATGTGGACCAGCCGGGTGAAAGGGGAAAAGGCCAGCAATACCCAGGCTGAGATAACATGAATCTGGAGGCTCATGGGTGCCTCTATCATTAGGGTGCTGTCCGGGGTAAAGGTGACAATGCCTCTGACCCAGGGGGCCACATTGTACAGCACGTCAAACTGACTGAACAATACATTGTATACCCCCGAGCCGATCACCACGGCCAGGGCGGCCAGAAGCACTTTGTCTGTCGGGGTGGTGACCATCTTTATCCGTGGCTGTTTCAGTCGCCGCCATACCAGCAGCAGCACGCCGACGAAGGCTGCCAGCCCCACGGCCAGACCGTTCCAGTGGGCTATGGCCGTATGCATCCCGGCGGTGATGCCGAGCATATCATAAAGGGGTTGGGGAACCAGCAGTCCTCCAGCATGCCCCATGAACGTGGCGATGATGCCGGTATGGAACAGAATGGATCCGTAAAAAAGATATTTTTTTTCAAGAAATTCACTGGAATGAGCGTTCCAGCCGAAGCGATCCGTGATATACCGATAGATATGCCCGACAATGAATGTGGTCAGACATATGTACGGAAAAGCCGTAAACATGAGGGTATGGGTAATGGTCATGTGGATTCTCCTTTTGAAAATGAAGAAGAGGTCACCCGGTTGTCCATTTTCACACCGGCGTGTGCCAGGTCGGCCAAAGGGGTCAGTAGCATGGCATAGGCCGGAGCGTCCTTTTCCAGATTTTTCATCAGAACCTTGGTGGACCTTAGGCAGTTGTTCAAACTTTGGGCGTGATCCGGTTCCAGATCTGGACAGAAACATAGAAATTCCAGAACCAGGGGCAGATAATCCGGAAGTTCTGTATTTGTTTTTTCCCAGCCGGCCAGATGATAGATCCGCTGTAATTTCGCCATGGCTGTGGCCCGTTTCTCATTGTTCCCAAATGCGTGATAGGTCAGGTTCAATGTGGTGTCGGGGTGAAGATCAAAGGCCGCCGTATAGGTTTCCTGCAGGCGAATCAGATTCTGGGATTCAAGGTATCCCAGAAACGTTAATGCGGCTCGACGGAAAGCAGCTTCGGGTATCTGATTGGCTGCAGCCCTAATCCGGTCGAGCTCATCCATGAGCCGTTGGTCTGGATAATCGAACAGAGCCGAAAGGATTTGCCAGGTGTTCGACGACAAAGAGGGCAGCGGAATGGTCTGTGCGGAAGTCATCATGCACCCTCCAGTCCGCAGTTACCCTGGCTGAGGAATGTATTTGCTTCGGGCTCCGGGGCGGTGGGAATGACAAACCGATCTGCCAACGGAGCCGGAGCCAGCAGATGATAGATCTTGTGGGCATCTTGGTCACTGAGCCCCGCCGCATCCAGTCCCTGGGTGTCTGTGCGCTGTTCTACTCGTTCCATGCGCATAAAATGGCGCAGGGCTGCCAAGCGTTCCAGGGCCAGGCGGACAGGGCCTTCATCTCCGGCGGTCAGCAGGTTGGCCAGGTAGGTGATCGGTATGCGCAGGTTGTCCACCGTTTGTGAAAGTTCTGCTGTATCCGCCACCCGGCGGCTGATCGGACTCAAGGGTGGGATATACCACACCATGGGCAGTGTGCGGTATTCCGGGTGCAGGGGTAGGGCCAAACGCCATTGTTTGATCAAAGCATACACCGGAGAGTGTCGAGCGGTGGCTATAACATTGGGGGCAATGCCCTGGGCCTCAGCAGCCCTGACCGTTTCTGGATCATTGGGGTCCAACAGAATCTCCAGGTGGGCCGGATAGACATCCTTATCCCTGGGCGTTTTCGCAGCCTTGGCAATGCGGTCAGCATCGTAGAGCAGTACTCCCATATATCGGATCCGGCCTACGCAACTGTGGGCACACAGGGTGGGCTGGCCGGCTTCCACGCGCGGATAGCAAAGAATGCATTTTTCGGCCCGTCCGCGTTTCCAGTTGAAGTATACTTTTTTATAGGGACAGCCCGACACGCAGTAGCGCCAGCCGCGGCAACGCTCTTGATCCACCAGTACGATGCCGTCTTCATCTCTTTTGTAGAGGGCTCCGGAGGGACATGAGGCCACACAGGCTGGATTGAGACAGTGTTCGCACAGGCGGGGCAGCCAGAACATAAAAAGGGTTTCAAACTGCAGATAGGTTTCAAAATCCAGGCCCTTGAAGTTGACATCCCCTGCACCGGTTTCTGTCAGTCCGGCGAGATCGTCCTCCCAGTTGGGTCCCCATTTGACGTCCATGGGCTCGCCGGTGAGACTGGATCGAGACCGAATCCCGGGTTGGTGGCTTTTTTCTGGGCTATGGATAAGGTGGCCGTAATCATAGTCCCACGGTTCGTAATAGTCATCTATCACTGGCAGGTCTGGATTGTGGAAAATATTGATCCCTTTATGAATCCGCCCACCGGCGGCCAGTTTCAACTTCTTACCTTTTTGAGTCCATCCGCCCCGGTAAATCTGCTGATTTTCCCATTTTTTAGGATACCCGATCCCGGGTTTGCTTTCGACATTATTGAACCACATATATTCGGCACCTTCCCGGTTTGTCCAGACATTCTTGCAGGGGATGCTGCAAGTGTGGCATCCGATGCATTTGTCCAGGTTCAGTACCATGGCGTATTGCACTTTAATCTTCATACCAGTCCACCTTTCCGGCTTTTCGCACGATAATGGTTTCATCCCGCTGGGCTCCAACAGGGCCGTAATAATTAAACCCGTAGCTCAGATGAGCGTAGCCGCCGATCATGTGAGTGGGTTTGACCAGAATCCGGGTCACGCTGTTATGGGTTCCGTCCCGCTTGCCTGAAATGGTAGCTTTGGGGGTGTCGATCAGCCGTTCTTGGGCATGGTACATAAAGGCCTTGCCCGTTGGTATGCGGGGACTCACCACCGCCCGGGCCATGACCACTCCATTCGCATTGAAGCATTCCAGCCAATCATTGTCCTTGACCTGGATGGCGTCGGCGTCGGTGTTGTTAATCCAGATGCATTTCCCCCCTCGGAACAAGGTGAGCATCGTGTGTGTATCGGCATAGGTACTGTGGATGGACCATTTTGAATGAGGCGTCAGGTAGTTGAGTATAAGTTCACGGTCCGGCTCCCTGTCTGCCCCTCCGGTATTTCCAGGAGTGATGGCTAAAGGAGGACGGTATATAGGCAGCTGTTCTCCAAAATCACGCATCCAGGGATGATCCTGATAAAATTGAGCCCGGCCGGTGAGAGTCCTGAAGGGAACTTTTTCTTCGATGTTTATCACAAAGGGCGAATACCGCCGTGCCTTGGATTCGATACCGCTCCATACAGGGGATGTGATGATCTTGCGGGGCTGGACGGTTAGGTCATCGTAACAGATTTGTTCCTCCTCCCGCCCCTGGCTCAGATGACGCAGACTCATGCCGGTGCGTTTTTCCAGGGTTTCCCATGATTTGACCGCCGTGGCGCCGTTGGTTTCAGGGGCTAACATCAGGATGGTTTCCGCGGCATGTTTTGCCGTTTCCATGATTGGCTGATCTCGGCTGATTCCCTGTTTAACGCTTCCCAGGCGATTTTTCAGATCACGGGTTTCTTTGTCCGCTTTCCAGGAGATGCCTTTGGACCCCACCCCCTCTGTCGCGGCCAGGGGGCCCAGAGCGGTCATTTTCTCAAAGGTGTTGGGATAGTCCCTGGTGACCACTGTCAGGTTGGGCATGGTTTTCCCGGGCACCGGGTCGCATTCTCCCCGGTGCCAATCCCGGACTACGTCTTGGGCGATTTCTCCGGGGGTGTCATGCATCATGGGGGTGGCCACCAGATCTTTGACCGTGCCCAAATGTTCAGAAGCCAACTCAGAGAACTTTGCTGCAATGGTCTTGAACTGCTCCCAGTTGGTGCGGGATTCCCAGGGAGGGTCAATAGCCGGGGTGAACGGATGGATGAAAGGATGCATGTCTGTGGTGCTTAAATCATGCATCTCATACCACCCGGCAGCCGGCAAGGCGATATCCGAATACATGGCGCTGGTGGACATGCGCAGCTCCAGGGTCACCATGAGATCCAGCTTTCCTTCAGGGGCCGGATCTCGCCACTTGATGGTTTCCGGACGCAGATCGCTCTCAGAGTTGAGTACGGCGTGGTCCGTGCCTAGCAGATGTTTGAGGAAGTACTCATGTCCCTTGCTGCTGGCCCCCAGCAGATTGGCCCGCCAGAGAAAAAGCATACGGGGAAAATTGTCCGGATGATCCGGGTCCTCGACTGCAAACTTGAGTCCGCCTGCCTTTAATTTTTTCACGGCAAAGTCAGTGATCTCTTCGTTGGTGGCTGCTCCGGCCGCCTGGGCGTCTTTGACCAATTCGAGCGGGTTACAATTAAACTGGGGATATGACGGCAGCCAGCCCATGCGCGCGGCAGCCACATTGTAGTCGGCCATATGCCGGGCACCCGAATGCTTTGCCAGGGGAGACAGAACCGTTTCGGGCCGTAGGCTGTCATAGCGCCACTGGTCCGTGGCAAAATAATAAAACGAGGTACCGTTCTGCTGACGCGGTGGCCGCTGCCAGTCCAGGCCGAAGGCCACCTGGGACCAGGCCGCCTGGGGCCGTACTTTCTCCTGGCCCACGTAATGAGCCCATCCCCCACCGTTCACACCCTGGCAACCACACAGGGTGGTCAGGTTGATTATGGCTCGATAGATCATGTCGCTGTGGTACCAGTGATTGGTGCCAGCCCCCAGGAAAATCATGGATTTGCCCCGGGTTTTTTCGGCATTGTCGGCAAACTCACGGGCCACCTGGATAACGTCAGCCGCTGGCACTCCGGTAATCTTTTCCTGCCACGCTGGGGTGAAGGGTTCAGCGTCCCCGTAACCAGCTGCCCCACCGGTAGAGTCATCTCGGGATTTTTGTTCTTCTTTTTTCCGGCCCAGGCCCAGATGAGCGGCCATCAGGTCAAAAACGGTGGTTACCCGCAGTTCCCCGTCCGGGGTGGACATCACCTTGCAGGGGACCAGCCCCACTTTAACTCGGGAGCCGCTCTCGGTAAAGAAGGGAAAGGACAGGGCGCACCAGCCGTCGTTGTCGTCTGCATAACTCAGCAAGGGATAGACCGGCTCATCTCCGTCTTTCATTTTGAGATTCCATCGGCCCTGCTCGTTCCAGCGGAATCCGATGCTGCCGTTGGGCACGGCAAATGAGGAGGAGGCAGCATCATAAACCACGGTTTTCCATCCAGCGTTGTTGGTATCCAGCCCCAGATCCGAAGCTCGCAGGAATCGCCCGGGGACATAGGCGTCCCCGCCGGGTTCGATAATCACTGAAAAGGGCAGATCTGTATAATGACTTGCGTACTCCTGGAAATAGGGCACTTGGCGGTCAATGTAGAATTCTTTGACAATGACATGGGTCATGGCCATAGCCAGGGCGGCGTCTGTCCCAGCCCTGGCCGGCAGCCAGGTATCGGCGAATTTGACATATTCGGCGTAATCTGGTGCCACTGCCGCCACCCGGGCTCCGCGGTAGCGGGCCTCGGTAAAAAAATGAGCGTCAGGCGTCCGGGTCATAGGCAGGTTGGTTCCCCAAACAATGAAATAGGTAGATTCGTACCAGTCCGCGCTTTCGGGCACATCGGTCTGCTCACCCCATATCTGGGGAGAGGCCGGGGGCAGGTCGCAGTACCAGTCGTAGAAGCTGAGCATGGAGGCCCCGATCAAAGACAAAAACCTTGCCCCTGCGGCATAACAGACCATGGACATGGCCGGAATGGGAGAAAATCCGAACACCCGATCCGGACCGTACTTTTTGATGGTGTGAACCAGTGCTGCGGCGATGATGGTGGAGGCCTCATCCCAGTCCACGCGCACAAGCCCCCCTTTACCCCGGGCCCGGTGAAACCGGCGCAGTTTTTCTTTGTTCCGGGCGATACTCTCCCATGCCGCCACAGGATCTGGAGTTTCTTCCATGGCACTGCGCCACAGTTCCAACAGGCTGGACCGTACCAGAGGATGCTTCAGCCGGATTGGACTGTATGTGTACCAGGAATAGGTGGCACCCCGGGGACAGCCCCGGGGTTCGTGATTGGGAACCCCCTCTCCGGCATTCGGATAGTCGGTGGCCTGAGTCTCCCATGCCAGGATGCCGTCTTTGACAAAAACATCCCAGGAGCAGGAACCGGTGCAATTGACCCCATGAGTGGACCGGACCTTTTTGTCATATTGGGAGCGACGTCGGTACAGCTCCTCCCACTCTCTTTGGCCGCTGCGGGTTTCACCCCAGCCTTCCGCGGTTTTTTTTTCTCCGCATTTCTGTTTTTTTCCGCGGGGACGGAAAAATCGAAGCGATGATAAAACCGATGGTTGCGACATGTGATACCCTCCTGATGATTTGAATTTTTTATGTTTTTTCCGCCGTTGTATTTCATGAACTGGATTTTTTCGCAGAGAGCGGGACCCTGGTCGCGGGGGGCCTGTCTTGCCTCAGCAAGCCTCTGTTATACATCCTGATTTTAAATTCGGGGATGAAAACAGATTGAATCCAATAGTGTCCGTGTCGACTCCCTGAATCTGTCTAATATGGGGAAACCCATTCAACGGAATTGTTGCAACAGTTACACTTGCGATGAACGCTATGAAAACCTGTTCCATGCTGTATCTGATCAAACAGGTATGTCGGTTTAGATTCTCTCCTCTCAGGTTGTAGTCATAAAATTCAATAGGGTTTATCCATCCGTCATACTCAATTTTTGCGGAATTTTCCTTTCTTATAATTCCTTAATATTCGGGTGTCTTCAAATAAATCATTCACTGTAAAAATCGGATGAAACAATTACTTTTGTCCTGTTGCCCATCTTGTGAGTCCCTCTTGATGTTGGTCTCAAAATTTTTTCTCGGGCAATCGTGAGCTATACAATAACAGGGGGATAAATAAATATTCTTTGCGCCAGCGCAATGATGGCGATAATTCTAAAAAATTAACGATGTAACTCGACAAACGATATTTCTGAACAGACCAACCTATTGACTTTTAGTAGCGATTATCGGGGCGGTCTGGCCTGGAGAGGCGGGAAAAAATTTGCAGTTGTGGGGCGAAGGCGCTGGCCAGACCAAAGAAAATACTGCCTGGATACAGGATCCAAACTGCAGAAATCGTGAATGATATTGAGGAAATTGCTGTAGTTTTTAAAAAGCCAGCGCCAATGTTTCCAATACCTCTGCAGGATCTCTGAAATCACCCAAAATATAAAAACAGGGCAGGTTGCAAATCACCGTTGTGTGTCATAGATGATCCCCTTCCCCTGGGGACGGATAAGGGAAAACGCGGATAAAGGAGCGTTCAGCCCCTTAAGGGTTAGTTCTCCTATCGCAAATGTCGGCCAGGTACCCTCAATCAGGTTTTTTGTCGATTCACCGATCAGGATATCCCCTTTTTTTGCACAATCCGACAATCTGGCGGCAATATTGGTAACAGATCCAGTGGCGGTATAGGTCATCCGGGTATCCAGGTTTCCGGAAAACCTTGTCATGCCCAGCAATGCCATGCCCGAATTTATACCGATATTCACATGGATGGGGGGGATGCCGGCCGGAAGAGATACATTGATAAACCTGTTTTGTCCCATAATTTCAAATGCCGCTTTGATCGAATTGATGGCATTGGTCCGGGGATCGTGGTTTTTGAAAAGAATCATAAATCCGTCGCCTGCGGTTTCATTGATATCACCGTGTGACCGATGGATCGGGTCTACAAAACTAGACAGCATCTTTTCGACAATGGTGTTCACTTCTGCTTCCGGTAGTACATCAGCAAGGCTGGTGTAGCCTTCCAGGTCCAGGAACAGGACAGTGACATCACTGTGCTCTTTCTTCCGGGTAAGAAGGTTAGGATCCTTCTGGGCCATATAGCGCACGGACTCCGGTACGAACGGAGAAATACTGGACAGGGTCCTGCTGATGGCGATTTTTTCCTGAGTTACTTCCCAGTGACGTTTGGCACTCAGTATAATGGTTCCCAGGATAACCGATGCATCCCTTATGAGATAGAAATCTCGCCTGGAGAAACGGGTGAGCGGCTGGATTACAACACTGACAGCTGCTACAACCCTCTCTTCCACAAAGACAGGGATGGCGCATTCTGAGCCAATGGCCACAAGGGTTTGATCCAATCTTCGTATGGGCTCGCTTTCCGCTACCACAATTGCTTTTTTACGGTTTATGGCCCGCTGGACTGCCGGACGGTCCCGCTTGCAGGACTGGCAATCCACCGGTTTTTGGTAAAGGGCGCATTGTAGGGGGCGGGTATATTTTTCTGCATCCGGGTCAATCAACAAGATGCAGACCTCCATTGCATTGGGAATCAGAGACCGCAACTCGTCTCTAACCATTTCGATGATTTCGTTGACCTCAATCAAAGCCGATGCTTTGCAGATAAGGTTCTGCTGAACATGGAAGCGCTCCCGGAAATAATAATTCATATAACTTGGGTTTCCTTTTATACTAATCCATACCCATTTCATTTATTTTCATCAAAAACGCCATTTTCGCTCTTTCATCTATAAAACAAATGAGTTTCAGACATCATGTACTATTTTCAGTTAAAATCTCGAATAGTTTAGTATTAAATCACTGTTTTCTCCATGCAAATATTTCAAAAAAAAAGAATATTAGAACCTTGTCTGTAAATAACGCCATCAGGCCTATATTGGAACCGCCTTAGATATAGGTGAAATTTCGTTTTTAACATTTCGATGCCCAGCTTTCTTCCGCCTATAACATAAAGTGTGTTACTGTCGGAGTTGGCCCCTGGAAAAACAACCATGTTCCTTGCAGGACCAATTTGAAATTATAGTGTATCTTTGATTAGCGCCATGATGATGGTGATATTGTCCTTCCCCCCTCTGGCCAGTGCCGATTCTATCAATGCGGATATTTTTTCACTCAGGCTTTGGTCGCTACTCAAAATTTTTAATATCAACTCTTCATCAACCATTTTATAGAGACCGTCTGTGGACAAAAGCAGCAGGTCTCCTTTTTCAACTCCAAGCGTGTCCGTTTCCGGTTCACACATGCCATATCCCAGACATTGGTCCAGAATTTTACGGGAGTAGTGGGTGTCTGCTTCTTCAGGCTTGAGTCTTCCCTCTTCAACAAGAGTGTTTGCCAGAGTCTGATCCTGGCTCACCTGAATTAACCGCCCGTTTCGCAGAAGATAGAACCGGCTGTCCCCTGCATTGACCCAGAAAATCCGGTCTGATCTCAGGATTGTACAGACCAGGGTTGTGGCCATGTACGCAAGGTCAGGCCAGGCCTTAGCCTGGTCATGGATAAATTCATCAAGATCTTTGAGAAAGGTTTCGAGAAATTCAGTTTCACTGCCCTTGGGCAGGTTGCTCAGAGCAGAGAGTTTCCTCTTGGCCAATTCTGCCGCAACATCGCTGGAGACATTCCCTCCCAGTCCGTCAGCCACGCCGAGCAAAAGTGCATTGTCATCCATCTGCCGGACCAGATAACGGTCCTCATTGGTCTGATACACAAGGCCGGTATGGGTTGCGGCAACAATGTCGATATTTTTGATCGCCATTGTCATCCGATCCTTTCTGGCGTGTACCTGTTTGAAAAATCCGCACTGTTTGCAGCTTTTATATTGTCTGGCAAAAGTGCCTTTTATTTTGCCTTTGCAATCGGTCCCGGCAATGAGCCAGCAGCTTCTGCCGGCATTGATCCCATCATTCATTCCATCAAATCCAGAGGTTGACGCATCAGGGCAGACAGCTTCTCCCTTGCCAGGGCCTCTGCAGCAGTTCATGTACTCCCAGCAATTGATTTTTTTCTCGTTCATTGATGATTCTTCCCAGTCCTGAGTAGTGTAATGGCATCTTCCATAGTATCAAATCTTTCGGTGGGATCGAGCCGGCACGCCCTGACAATAAAACGGGTGAGGTGATCCGGCAGTCCAGGCACAGACAACTGTGTGGAAGGGATCTCCTTTTCACAGCGCATACGGGTGAGGTGTGCCGGATCATCTTCGGGATAAGGTCTTTTTCCGATAGCCATTTCATAGGCTGTGATTCCCAGGGCGTAAATTTCGCTTTGAAGGCTTGCTCTTTCTCCTTTGATCAGTTCCGGTGCAAGGTAGAGAAAGGCTCCATCAAGCAACTCATCATCCTCCTGAACCGGGCAGGCAAGGCCGAAGTCCACCAGTTTCAAGTGATTGTTTTGATCCACCATCAGGTTGCCCGGATTGATATCCTTGTGCAGAACGTCCTGTTCATAGGCATATTCAATGGCAGAACAGGCTTGGAGAAGATAGTCTGTGGCCTGTGCATGGGGAATAGAACCCTGGCGATGGAGTTTCTCTTGTATGGACTCTCCTTCCAGGTATTCCATGATGATAAACAGGGTGCGGTACCGCTCCACCATATCATGGACCCGTATGATATGGTCGTGGGTCATTCGGTCCAGGATGTCAGCCTCTTTTTTGAATTTTGTCAAAAAATCTGAGTCCATAACCCGGTGATGACGCATCATTTTGATGGCCACCTCTTTACCGGTGTTAAGATCGATACCTTTGTAGACGATACTATAGCCACCTCTACCGATGATATTGGTGGTCATATAATGCCCGATGGTCCGGTAGGATGTCGGCCGTCTGGAATCAAACCGGTCTGCCACCACCTCTGTCAGAAACTCCCACAAGTCAGGGTCACTCTCCGGGATTCGGTTAAAATCCTCTTTTTTGATCACCCAGGCCTCAACTTCGGTTTCAGCCTCAACATGAGCCATGCTGGGTTCTCCGGTGAAAAGGGCACTCATGTTGACAAGATCCCCTTCGCAGCGGTGATCTGCTGGGTGAATATCCCCGTCTTTTTCCACCAAGACGATGCATGCCCCAGTTTTGATAATATAGGCTTCATCCATATTTTTGCCCTGGAAAACAAAGCGTTCCCCCGACGGAATAATGATTCGGCTTACCCCCCACAGCACCGATGGCCCGATTCCCACCCCTTGGATAAAACGGAGGAATTTTGTCCGCAGATTCCGTGTTCCCTCTTCTGCGATCACCATGTGGTAAAATTCGCAGTCGCGGCATTGCGATCGCTTTTGGGCATAATCTTCATGCACCAGATTGCTACACGGGGTGCCTGTGACCGCCCAGCAGAACCGTCCGGCATTAATGCCGGCATTAATCCCGGTAAAGGTGGTATCCGCT
>CAJWHT010000140.1 GCA_913041495.1 uncultured Desulfobacteraceae bacterium
ACTGGCCGGAGATGATCAGGCAGATGAAAGATTCGGCCTGGTACCAGCAGGTGCCCAACCGGGCGAATAATCTGATCAGAATGATTGAGGAGGTTATGTGATGGAGCTGCCCTGGACAACAGCAATCAAGGAAGGGGTGAGTGGCCTTTTAGGGCTTGTCAAAGACCCGTTGGTCGAGTGGCAAAAGCGGAAAACAGTCAATGCCCAGGCCAAAAATGAGGTGGTCCGGCTCAATGCAGAGGCATCTGTTGAAAACGCCAAGGCCCGGGTTGAGATGGCGAAGAATGGCCAGCAGATTGAGGCTGATTGGGATCAGCAGGCACGAAACGATATGAAATTTTCCTGGAAGGATGAATTCCTCATGGTGCTTTTGTTTCTGCCGGTAACAGCCATTTTCATTGCTGCCTTTTTCCCGGGCAACTATGGCGCCGTTGTACAGGCCAACATGATCAAGGCAGTGAACTCTCTGGACAAATTTCCAATGTGGTATGTGATCCTGCTTATGGGGATCGTCGCGGCGGTTTACGGTCTGCGGTGGCTTATTGCTCCCCTGGTTCAGAGGAAAATGGCCTTCCTGCCAGGGAGGGCCGCCGGCCAGATCCCGGGCCCGGAAAAAGAAGGGGATGGCAAATCGTCTTAATGATGTGATAATATAATGATGCCCGGGCGGCCCGGGTATCAGCTTTTTTATGGAAAAGGGGTCAAAGTCTGGCCCTTTTTTCATGCCGAAAACAGTTTGGGCACACTGTGCCCAAATTAAGGCCAAAACGAGTAAATTGCGGTAAATAGAGAGGAAAAATGATTGATTCAGAAAACGCCAGAAACAAAGGCTTAGGGCCTACAGCAACAACGCTTGAGATCTTTTCCGACTACGTCTGACCCTGGTGTTACTTCATTACCGGGAGTATTGAACAGCTGGAAAACGACTATGATATCGAGGTGAAATGGCGGGCCTTTCCCCTGCATCCGGATACACCGGAAGAAGGCCTTAGCCTGGAAGACCTGTTCAGAAACAAGGGCATGCAGATTGATGTGGTGGATGTGGTGGCAAAGCTGCAGGCCACGGCAGCCCGATTCGGCCTGCCCATGGGCGATCGAAAAAAGACTTTTAACTCCCGCCTGGCCCAGGAACTGGGATTGTGGGCGGAGTCCCTTGGCAAAGGCCATGCGTTTCACAATGAAGCCTTTGCCGCTTATTTTGTCCGGGGGGAAAATCTTGCCAAACGGCCGGTGCTGCTCAGCATGGCCGAGGCTGTGGGGCTGGATGCGGACGCCGCTGCTAAGGTGCTGGATCAACGGAGCTTCAGGGATGCCGTGGATGCAGACTGGACCTTGTCCCGAGCCAAAGGCGTTACGGCCGTGCCGACTTTTTTCATGGGGCTGGACCGTTTGGTGGGGGCACAGTCCCATGAGATCCTTGAGCGAATGGTGGCGAGGTATGCAGGTTCGAAGCCGGCCTGATCCGAACGACCTTCTTTGATTACTCGCTGACCCGGAAAATTCGAACGGAAACCGGCAGGTATTTCCCGGATTGTTATCCTGACATTTTGGGTAAATGTGAAGATATTCTATGATTCCGGCATGCTGAATTTCGAGGTACGGGATTTGCTTCCTAGGTTGAAGGAAATAACTTGTTTATGCCGGGATCCGCACATTCATGCGCCCGGCGTCCGGCAGGAAAGGATATTGCCGGCAGTTTAAAATTTCGGCCCTGATTCATGAGGATGAAGCAGCCGTGCGATGAAAAGGGGGCGAAATTGAAGATAGAATCTTTCGATTTAGACCTTAGTTCCACCAGGACATACACGGAAAGCTATTCCAGCGAATTTTCCCAGGATTTTTCATTTGTAAACATCATGGACAGCCGGATGTCGCAGATGGAAAGCGAAACCACCCAGACCACCGAAACCCATGGCCAATCGTCGGATGAAACAGGCATCCGTGCCGCGGGATTCGAGGTTGCAAACCGCTTTACCCGGACCAGAGAATGGGTCCGGTCGGTGGATTATGAAACAGACAATAATATGGAAGCCGTCACCCTGGCGGAGCAGTTCCGGGACGAGTTGATGAAGATGCGGCAGATCATGGCCAGTATCATGCAGACCATGGAGAAGATGATGATGGCGGATGGATGCAGCTGTGAGATGCATCAGATGAACGATGTTTTTGCCATGCCCATGAGCCGTAGCGGTTTCATGGGCATGGGTGGTTTTATGGGAATGGGCGGTTTTTCCCGGACAGTTGCCTGGGAATACGAGTATACTGAAACCACCACCCACACCTATGAAGAGAATGAAAATACCCTGGTCTCGGCTGACGGTGTTATCAAAACCGCAGACAACAGGGAGATTGATTTTACCTTTGACTTTGAGATGGACCGGTCTTTTCTCCGGGAAGACAGTTTTGAGTGGACAGAGACCGGCTATGTATTCATGGATCCCCTGGTGATCCGGACGGAACTGGATGCCCCGCTGCTCTCCGGCGGCACCTTCTCCTTTGACCTGGATCTTGACGGGGAGATGGAAGACATGCCGGCTCCCGGACCGGGAATGGGGTTTCTGGCCCTGGATCTGAATGAGGACGGTGAAATAAACGACGGCTCGGAACTTTTCGGCCCCTCCACCAACGACGGGTTCGGCGAACTGGCCGAATGGGACTGGGACGGTAACGACTGGATCGATGAAAACGACGAGGTCTTCGACCGCCTGACCCTCTGGGAAAGCAACGAGGACGGGGAAATGCAGCTCACCAGCCTGAAAGACGCCGGCATTGGTGCCATTTACCTGGCCGGGGTGGAATCTTCATTCGACCTGACCGATGAGGAAAATGAAACCTGGGCCAGGGTGGGCAGAACCTCCATTGCCCTGACCGAGGAGGGCGGTGTTCTCCCGGTGCAAGAGCTGGATTACACGGTGTGACGCACCTATTATAAACCAAAGAGATATCCGACTACAAACAAAGGGCACGATGCGTACATGACGTTTCGTGTCCTTTTTCACCTTCTTTCATCTTCGGCAATTGTGCAAAAGTCCGTGATTTGTTAAAAACAGGCATGACTAAAACACTTGAAGATATTATTGATCTGGATTTTCTGCTCAGCCTTGACGAGGATTCCGCCACCGGAGCCGATCCGGACCACACCGCGGAGCGGGACCGGGAGATCTACAAAGACATAAATGATCCTGATCTGGACGACACTGGCCTGATCTTAAGGTGGGTGGCATACCGGCGGCTTCTCTTTGCCCATGAAAAAGGGAACAGGGAATTGCTTCCGGGGCGTATCTACGCCTCTCTCTACCGCTGGTCGGCCCGGGGGGTGACCGCAGCAGGGTTTGTACTGGGCATCTTCATGGCCTACGCCTTTCTGGCCTACCACGGCAGCCAACCGGTTAATGTTACCGTTTTCATCACCTTTTTCATTCTATTCCAGGGTATGCTTTCCCTGACAGCTTTTGGGGTGATGCTGCACCGGATGTATACGAATCGGACCGGCCGCAGCAGGCCTCCCGCAGTACAAACCTTTCTGGCCTCCATTTTTCATCAGCGGCTGAATCGCCTGGCGGAACGGGCGGCTGATCTCCCCGGCGGCGGCCATCTGAGATCCCTGGGGGAAAAAGGGGCCTTTTTGAATATGAAGAATAAAGAGTACAACGGCATCTTTTTCTGGCCCTTTTTCTGCCTGACCTCCCTGTTTGCCCTGGGGTTTTCCTCCGGCGCCTTTTGCGGTACCTTGTTCCGGGTGGCGGTCACGGACCTGGCCTTCGGTTGGCAGTCTACCCTGTTTACCTCGGGCGCCCAGATTCACACTTTTGTGTCGTGGCTGGCCCTGCCCTGGTCGTGGATAATGCCCGAAGCCCTGTCCGCCCCGAGCCTGGCGGAGATCGAAGGCAGCCGAATCCTTCTCAAGGAAGGCATTGCAGGTCTTGCCACAGCCCACCTGGTGGCCTGGTGGCCTTTCCTGTGCATGGGAATTCTGGTCTATGGGGTCCTTGCCAGGGCCGGGCTGGTGGTTGCCGGAAACCGGGCCCAGAAACGTGCCCTGGCACGGTTTGACTTCAGTCGGCCCAAGTTCCGCCGTCTGGCGGCAAGGATGCGGTCCCCCCGCATGGAGGTGACCACCAGGGACACCGGCGGCAGTGAGGCATTTCCACGATCTCCCCTGCCGGTTCCGGAATTCGGAACTAGGTCTTCTGACACCCGGGCCCGGGACAATGCAGAATCTGCCGAAAGCATAACACCTGCAATAGAAAATAATACCGCTGTCGCAGCCCTGGTCCTGGCCTCCGCCCGTGTATATCCTGAATCTGACCTGCCCCCGGTTTGGGAAACGCTCAAGACCCAGTTGCGCATAACGCCCGAAGATATCGTTCATGTGGTATTCGACATCAATGAGGATGGGGATCTGCTCCGGGAGAAAGCCGGCAATCATACCGCCAGGGGGCCTGTGGTGGTGCTCCAGGAGGTCTGGCAGCCGCCGATCCGGGGGCTGCTGCTCTATTTCCGGGAGTTGAAGACCCAGGTTTTTCCGGACCGACCCATCTGGATTTTTCTCACCCAGACCCCCGGGGAAAAGGAGATGGGGGTGGCAGCGGACGACCCGAACTTTCAGGTCTGGAAGACCGCCGTAGCCCAGCTCAAGGACCCTGAAATCATTGTTGAAAGGTGGAATCCATGATACAGCATACCAGCGTTGAACCTGTCCGGCCAGACGCCTCAGTCCCGGAATTCGCCGTCCTGGGCCACCCCAATGAAGGCAAATCCTCCGTAGTATCAACCCTGACCGAGGATGATAATATCAGGGTCAGCCAGGTACCGGGGGAAACCACCGTATCCCGGGCCTACACCGTTAAAATAGACAGCCGGGAAATTATCCGCTTTGTGGATACCCCGGGGTTCCAGGCGCCGCGGCAGACTCTGGCCTGGTTCCGGGAGAATGCCGGTGCAGGTATTGTGGACCGGTTCCTTGCGCAATTTAA
Source organism: uncultured Desulfobacteraceae bacterium (assembly GCA_913041495.1). Classification (GTDB taxonomy): domain Bacteria; phylum Desulfobacterota; class Desulfobacteria; order Desulfobacterales; family Desulfobacteraceae; genus Desulfobacter. The sequence continues at coordinate 4,977 of CAJWHT010000140.1, forward strand.
AACGGATCCCTTCTTTGCGGATGAATGTGAACTTCTGACCCCGGTGGCCCGGGGGGCGGGTATCATCTATGTGGTGGACGGCTCAAGGCCGGTCAGGGACGATGATTTGGCGGAAATGGAAATTCTGCGGCTCACCGGCCGGCCGAGAATGGCGGTGATCAACAGTAAGTCCCTGGACCGGGATTATACGGACGAGTGGAAGGCGGAGTTCCGGAAGCACTTCAATGTGATCCGGGTGTTCAACTCAAACCGGGCGGATTTTTATGAGCGCATCCGCATGCTGGAAAGCTTAAAGGCCATTGACCAGGACTGGGAAAAAGGGCTTGAATCGGTTATCCGTGCCTTTAAGGACGACTGGGAGCGGCGGAACCGCATGGCCTGCGCCTACATCACCCACGGCATCGAAACCATGGTGGGATACGTCCGGACCGGGAAGGTCACCTCCCGCACCGACCCGGTGCGCCTGAAAGAAGACCTGGTCCGGGAGTATCAGCAGGAAATCCGGAATATTGAAAAGACCATGTTCAGCCACATCCGGGAGCTGTTCCGCCACAAGCTCTTTGACTATCCATTGCCGGAGTATTCCGTGCTCCGTCACGATCTTTTCTCCGACCGGACCTGGGAGGTGCTGGGCCTCACCCGGGGGCAGCTGACCACGGCCGGGGCCCTTGTGGGGGGCACAGTCGGGGCTGTTCTGGATACGGCTGCGGCAGGCCTGACATTCGGTGTTTTTACCGCCATCGGCTCAGCCCTGGGCGCAGGTTCCGCCCTGATGGGAGTTAAAAAAATCACCCAACGCGGGGGAAAAGGCCTGGCAGGAGACCGCCTCCGGGTCGGCCCCAATGAAAATATCCAGTTCATGTATGTCCTTATGGACCGGGCGATTCTCTACTACACCCACATGGTGCGCCGTTCCCACGGCCGGAGGGATATGCCGGCACCTGCTGCATCGGACAAACCGGAAAAGATGGGGGTGTCCACAGGGCTGACACCGGCTCAGCAGAAGATCTGCGCCGCTTTTTTCAGACGGGCCAGGGGAAAGGCGGCCCTGCTGGACAAGAAAGATTCTCCGGATTTTGTCCTCCTGATCAGCCAATTGATGGAGGCGGCGGCATCGGTGGACGACTCACCCGACAAGTAAACGAAGTTTACACCTGCTTGACAAAAAGGGTGTGCCTGTCCTATAGGTCCTAAATACCTTAATCCAAAGGACGGTTGATGTGATGCCCCTGATGCTGATTGTCTCCATTGCCCTGGCCGCTGCAGCCGGATTGATTCTGTTTCTTCGGTATGCCGCCTTAAAACGCCACTATGCCATTTCCGTGACCCCGGATACGGATGATGCGCCCCTGCCGGACCACGACCTGGACGGCTTTATTGAACGGTTCCGGCGGATGATCCGGATTCCCACCGTTTCCTGGACCGACCGCAGTAAACGGGACCCCTCTCTTTTCCGAAAGTTCCAGGAAGAATTGGTCTCCCTCTACCCCGGGGTGCACGAGACCATGACCCGGGAAGTCCATGGGGATTTCGGCCTCATGTTTCGCTGGCCGGGCAGGGATTCGGGCAAGAAGCCCGTGCTGTTCCTGGCCCATTACGATGTGGTGCCTGCCGAAGAAACGGGGGATGAAATCTGGGAGGAGCCCCCCTTCTCAGGCCTTGTGAAGGACGGCTACCTGTGGGGGCGGGGAACCCTGGATATCAAATGCCAACTGGCCTTCCTGATGGAAACCGCGGAGCGACTGATCGCTGAAGGCTGGACCCCGGACCGGGATATCTGGTTCGCCTTCGGGGGAGACGAGGAAATCGCCGGCTACGAAGGGGCGCAGAATATGGCCGGGATTTTCAAGGAGCGGGGCCTTGAGTTTGAATTTGTCCTGGATGAGGGGGGCATCATCTCAAAGAACCAGATGGCTTTTTTGAAGGGGCGCCCCGCCGCCCTTGTGGGGCTGGCGGAAAAAGGGTTTGTCACCTTTAAAATTACCGCCACAGGAGAAAGCGGCCATTCCTCCATGCCCGGCAAAGAAGGAACCGCCGTGGGGCGGCTGGCACGGGGCGTGGCCCGCCTGGAGAAACGCCCCTTTTACGGCCGCCTTGATCCGGTGATGGGAAATATGCTGGAACGCTTTGTCCCTTGCGTATCGACCGGGTTGGGCATCGTTTTCGCCAATCTCTGGTTGACCCGCCCCCTGATCAAGCTGATTTTCTCGAAAAATAGAGTAACGGACAGTCTGATCCGCACCACCCAGGCGGTGACGGTGTTCCGTGCCGGAGAGCAGGAAAACGTCCTGCCGGGTGAGGCGATGTGTCTGGTCAACCATAGAATTCTGCCGGGGGATACCATAAATATGATCCGGGACCGGCACCGCCGGACCCTCAAAGACGACGGACTGGCCCTGGCGGATGCCGGCAACTGGCCCTCCAACGATCCCATCCGTGCCGGTAGCACCAAAGACAGCGGATTCACCCTGATCCGCAATACTCTGGCCGTGACCCATCCCGAGGTGGTCACTGTGCCCTATCTGGTCAACGGCTCAACAGACTCCAAATACTACCGGGAGCTGACCGGGCAGATCCTGAGATTCTGCCCGCTGATCCTCACCCCGGATGATGTGGCCAGCATTCACGGGATCAACGAACGGATCTCCCTTCAAAATTTGGAGCGGGGACTGCAGTTTTACGCCCGGCTTTTCTACAACCTTTAGCCCCCACAAAGGATACCCCATGACAGAAGTTGCAAAAGAAACCACGGGAACTCTGGATGCCTCCCAAGAAGAATCGATGTTAAAGATCGGCCTCAAGCCCTTTCTCACCGCCTTTGGTATCCTGTTGCTGCTCATTGTCTTTTCCGGCCTTCTGACCCGGTGGATACCGGCCGGGGCCTACCAGCGGGTTGAAGCCGACGGCCGCATGGCGGTGGTGGCAGGCTCTTTTGAATATCTGGAAGAGGCGGCGTTTCCTGTGTGGCGGTGGTTCACGGCTCCTGTGGAAGTGATCTGGGGGGATAATTGGCTGATGATCCTGGTGCTCTCCTTGTTTATGATTTTCCTGGGGGGCTCTTTTACCGTGCTGGAGCGGGGCGGGGTGCTCCAGGAGATACTGGCCGTCACTGTCCTGAAATTCAGGGCCAACAAGTACCGGCTGATGGGGGTGATGATCTTCGTGATGATGTTTCTGGCCGCCTTTGTGGGGGTGTATGAAGCCCTGGTACCCCTGATCGTCATTATCGTTCCCCTTTCCCTGGCCCTGGGATGGGATTCCCTCACTGGCCTGGGGATGAGCATGCTGGCCCTCACCTTCGGGTTTTCCGCCGCCGTAACCAATCCCTTCACCATAGCGGTGGCCCAGGAGCTTTCGGATCTTCCCCTTTTTTCCGGGGCCTGGTTCCGTATCCTATTTTTCATTGCCACCTATATTCTCTGCTATACCTTTGTCAGCCGGTATGCCCGGCGGATTGAGGCAGATCCGTCTAAATCCCCGGTATACGAGGCCGACAACCGTATCCGGGACCGCTTCTCCGTTGAGAAAATACTCGGTGCCCATACGGAAAATGATACGAAAAAGGTCCGGGCCGCCCTCTGGTTCGGGGTGTGTCTGGGCATCGCCATTGTCTTCATGATCCTGGCCGGCCTGATTCCGGCCCTGCCGTCGGATGCGGCCTTTCCCACTGTGGCCCTGCTCTTTTTGATCGGCGGCACCGGTGCCGGAAGGATTGTCGGATATTCCTGGCAGGAACTCCTGCAGGTGCTGACCTCCGGGGCCATGGCCATGCTCCCCGGCATCGCCCTGATCCTGATGGCCATGAGCGTTCCCCATATCATGACCCGGGGCCATGTTATGGATACCATTCTCTTTTACGCCTCAAACGCCATCGAAGGCACCAACCCCTTCCAGGCCGCCTTTTATATCTATTTGCTCACCCTGGCGCTGAACTTTTTCATCTCCAGTGCCTCAGCTAAGGCTTTTCTGGTGATGCCCATCATCGCCCCTCTGGCGGATCTTGTGGGCCTGACCCGGCAGACCGCCGTATTTGCCTTTGACCTGGGGGACGGGTTCTCCAACATGATTTTTCCCACCAATGCCCTGCTGCTCATCGGCCTGAGCTTCACCGTGGTATCCTATCCCCGGTGGATGCGCTGGACCTGGAAGATGCAGGTGGGCATCGCCACGCTCTCCATGATTTTTCTGATGATTGCGGTGGCAATCCGGTTCGGGCCTTTTTAGCCCGGTGCCTAAAAAAACGCTTGTCACTGCCGGAATGTTACGCCTATAACCGTTAGGTCAGGTCACAACACAGCTAAAGAGGGAGTTACGCATATGCTTTCGGATCTCTTCAGTCCGGTGCAAATCGGGCCTATGGCGGTGAAGAACCGCCTGCTCATGTCTGCCATGAGCATCAATTTCGGTGTGGATGACAATTGCCATGTCACGGATCAGCTCATTGAATATTTCGTGGCCCGGGCCCGGGGCGGGGCCGGGATGATGCTGGTGGGGGGCGGTTCTGTCCATCCCGGGGGGCAGGAACTGCCGGATCTGCCCCAGATGTACGATGATTCCTGTATCCCGTCCCTGAAAAACATGGTGAAAAAGGTAAAAGTCTACGATACCTGGTTCGGCGTTCAGCTCATGCACGGGGGGAGGCAGTCATACCTGCCTGAAAAGGTGGCGCCATCAGCCATTCCCGCCCCTGCCGTGGTCAAAGGAGAGGTCAGGGCGCTTGAGATTCATGAGATAAAAGAGCTGGCGGACTGTTTCGGGGAATCGGCCCGCAGGTGTAAAGCGGCGGGATTTGACTTTGTTGAGATCCACGGTGCCCACGGGTATTTGATTAACCAGTTTCTGGCGCCAAACTCAAATATCCGGACCGACGAATACGGGGGCAGTTTTGAGAACCGGACCCGGTTCCTGTTCGACATCATGGCGGCTATCCGGGAGAAGGCCGGCGCGGATTATCCCGTTGGCATCCGCATCAACGGCAACGACTACATAGAAAACGGCTGGGAGCTGAAAGACACCCTACGCCTGGCCCCCCTGCTGGAAAAAGCCGGGGCGGTGTACTTACATATTTCAGGCGGAGTCTACGGCTCCACCGAGCTGACCATCCCCTCCATGTACACTCCCCAGGGATGTTTTATCCATCTGGCCGAGGCGGTCAAACAGGTGGTGGATATACCGGTGATCACCGTGGGACGGATCAAGGACCCGGTGCATGCCGACAGCATCATCAAAGAAGGCAAGGCGGATATGGTGGCCCTGGGGCGTTCTTTCCTGGCGGACCCCGAATACCCCAATAAGGCCAAGGCCGGGATGCTCTCCAATATACGTCCCTGTGTGGGCTGCTGCCTGGGCTGCATCCATGCCGTGCTGGCCAAGGAACCCGGCTCCTGCGTGGTGAACCCGGATGTGGGACGGGAGTATAAGCTGGCCGAAGAGACTGCGGTCACAGAGACGTTCAAAGTGTTGGTGGCGGGTGCCGGTCCTTCCGGGCTGGCCGCCGCCAGGATGTTCGCCCTGGAGGGGCACGAGGTCATGGTTTGTGAAAAAGCGGACAGCACCGGCGGCCTTCTGGCACTGGCGGCAACGGCCCCGGGACGCGGTGAGCTGGGAGATATCTTACGGTTTTTCAACGAGGAACTGGACCGGTTAGCGGTTCCCGTTCGTTTCAACACGCCCCTGTCCAAAGAACTGTTGGATGAGTTTCGGCCTGACCAGGTTATCCTGGCCACGGGCTCCATGCCGGATATGCCGGTGATCAAAGGGCTGTTCAAGACAAAGATGGATCTGATCACCAGTGTGGATGTTTTCAATGAAGCTGATACGCCGGGGAAAAAGGTTATCGTTCTCGGCGGCGGCATGACCGGGTTGATCACGGCGGACACCCTTGCTGAAAAAGGATGCGAGGTCGTGGTGCTGAACCGGCGCAAAAGTTTTGCCGAGGAGATGTCATCCAACGACAGATACTACCTGCGGGAACGGCTGAAGAAGGGAAATGTCACCCTGTACAAGAAGGTGTCGGTGACATCCTTTTCCGACGACGGGGTCGCCTTCACTTCCAACGGCGAAAATGTGACGCTGTCGGGGTATGATACCGTGGTGATTTCCGAAAAGCACCAGCCGGTGCGGGAGGCTAAAACGCTGGAGAAAAAAAGCGATGCCCATTTCCACATCATCGGCGATGCCAAGACCCCGCGCCATCTCATGTACTGTATCTCCGAAGCTGAGGAGGCCGGCAGGGCAGGGTAATTATTTAGTCCGGGCTTTTAAGGAGCCGGATATCCCGGGTGACCGCGATTCCCCTGGCCAGCTTGCCGATGACCTTCACCGGTGCCAGGGGACTGTGCCTTTCCTTGAGCATGATGCGGTTCAGGTCGGCGCGGTTTTTCGGCGGTCTGTCCGGTGCAGGCTTGGGTGACAAGCGCATGGCTTTTGTGGGACAGACCGCAACGCAATGCCCGCAACCGATGCAGCGGTGGGGATTGACCTCAATACATGCCATTCGACCCTGGAGTTCCTTCAGGGTCAGGGCACCGGCCTGGCAGCGTTTGATGCATTTGCCGCAGCCCACGCAGCGGTCCCTTTCCAATTCGGCCCGGTGATTGGCCGACCAGAAATCCAGGGGAACCGGCAGGTCCCGTTGGAGACTGAGCATGGAACAGCAGCAGCCGCAGCAGGAACACAGGAATTCGATATGCCGGGTGTTGGCCGGCTGGAGCACCAGGCCCTCCTTCTGGTTTTCACGGATGATGGCCAGGGCTTCTTCCCGGTCAATTTTCCTTCCGATGTCCATTTCCATGAGTGTCCGGGCAATGCCGCCCATGGCCATGCAGGTTTCGGTCCGTTCGGTCTGCCGGCAGGGTTCGCCTGCCATGGCCTTTTTTCGCCGGCAGATGCAGGGCAGGATCACAAAGGGGGGGCTGGCCAGATCCAGAAGATCCTCAATCCGGTCAACGTCGGCCAGGGGCAGATCCGGCCGGAGGCTTTTATGGATGGGGATGGTTCGCATCTGTGAGAGCCCGGTGCCCAGAAAGGAAATACCGAACCGCTTTTCCGAAGTGTAGGCCTTGAAGTCCCGGATGAATTCCGGTGTCAGGCGGTCCAGTTGGAGTTCGTACATTCCCACCACCAAAGGGGCGTTTGCCCAGCAGGTTTGTCCCTCCTTGGTTTTGGCAATCTCAAGCCCGCCGTTTTTAACCATGGCGGTCAGCTCAGTTTTAAGATCGCCAGGGGATTTAACCAGGTGGCCGGCACGGAGAAAAAGGGTGGCAAGATCTTCAGGTTCATGGGTGAGGGTGGTGGCGATCCGGGCCTGGAGCGGTGAAAATATATGCTTTAACAGCCGGATATCCGCCCCGCTGCTGCTGGGGGGAAATCCCACGGGAAGGCGGTTCAGGTGGCGCTGGAGGTCTCTGTAGGCCTGGTCTTTATGGGCAACGGCGATTTTCATCCCCCCAGTGATAAGAGTTTTTAGGTTTCGGGTCAAATTAAAATACGTGTTGGGACTGCAAAATTCAAATTTTGCAATTTTAAACGTTCTGTTGTATTTGTTTAGATACATTCCACTTTTTTATGTTTCTTTGTCCACTCATCGAAATGGGGAAACAGCAAATGAATCACAAGATCAAAGTGACGATTGATGCGGATCTTGAGGCGATTATACCGGAGTTTTTAAAAAACCGGGAAAAGGATATCGCCTCCATTGACGCCTTGCTCCGTAAAAAAGATTACGATGGCATCCGGATGCTTGGCCATAAAATGAAAGGCGCAGGGGCAAGTTACGGCTTCGATGTTGTCAGCGACATCGGCAGGGCCATTGAAGCTGCGGCAAAGCAGGAAGCCGCTGAATTGATCGCCCAAAAAAAAGCAGCCCTGGCCGATTTCCTTAACCGGCTTGATATCGAATACGTCCAGGAGTGAAGGCATGAATAGTCTGAAGATACTTGCCATTGACGATGATAAGGATATCCTCACCCTGGTCAGACATCTGTTGGAAAAGAAAAATTATACGGTTTTTTCAGCAGACAGCGGAAAAGCGGCCTTGCGGATTTTGGAAAACACAAAACCCGACCTGATCCTTTTAGATGTGATCATGGAAAACATGTCCGGGTATGAGGTTTGCCATAGGATTCTAAGCCACGATGAGTGGTCGTTTATCCCTGTGATTTTTTTGACCGCACTGACATCTGAAAAGGCGAGGGACAAAGCGATTTCTTTGGGGGCGGTGGATTTTTTAAGCAAGCCTGTAAAAAAAGAACAACTTTACGGCCTGATTCGTAAACATGCCTCCATTGAAGGCCGTTGGCGGTTGTTTCTCGAACAGAAGAAAAGTGTCAGAAAACAGCTCACAAAAGAGAAAACCGGAAATAGGGACATCCACTTTAATGCCTTTCGCAAGTTTTTGTTTGAATTTCTTGCCATTACGGACAATGACCGCAAAAGATTGGATTCACTGAGTACGGATGAGCTTGCCAAGGCGCTCCAGGACACGCAACGGTTAAGCCAGACGCGGTACGCTATTTTGATGGCCCAGTTTACCCGCATGGCGTTTTTACCTGAAATCGCCCCGGAAACCATTTTACTGGATGTTCTGCCCGTCAAATACGCCAGGCACAATAACGTTGTTCCCATTTCAACTGAAGCGGGGCTTGGGTTCGTCGTCACCGATCCTTTCAACGTTGATCTTTTGGACACGCTCTCGACCCTGAAGCCGCACCGGATATTTCTCACATCCCCTGAGGTGGTTTCTTTCGTTTACGGCATTCGGCCGGGGGACAGCGACGAGACCTTGGATTCACTGGCCCGCGGCGTTCGGTCTCTGTTTTCGGACCAGCTTCCGGGATCCTCCCTGGAGGAAGACCCCTTCCATTTCAATATTGATTTGAACGCCTCCCCCTTGGTTCATTTCGTAAACAAGTTGCTTGAGCAGGCCTATCTTCAGGAGGCCTCGGACATACATATCGAACCCCGTGAAAATAACGTGGCGATACGATTTCGCATCGACGGAGAGTTGATGCTTGTCCAGCAGCTTCAGCCCAGGAGTCTGATCAATATCATTGTCAGCAGGATAAAGATCATGGCACAGATGAATATCTCCGAGCGGCGTCTGCCCCAGGACGGCAGGTTTTCCTTCAGGAGCCCGGGCCGGACATCTGCGGATTTTGATGTCCGGGTTTCCAGTGCGCCTTTGAATTTCGGTGAAAAGATCGTGATGCGCATCCTGAATAAGGGAAAGGCCTTGATGCCCTTTGAGAAACTGGGGTTTTCAAAGCAAGCCCTGGAAGAGTACCGCGGCAAACTTGCCTCCCCCTACGGTATGATTTTGCATGTGGGCCCCACCGGATCAGGAAAATCCATGTCCCTGTATTCTGCATTAAATGAGATCAACCGCCCCAACATAAACATCCAGACCGTGGAAGATCCCATTGAATACACCCTGGACGGTATCAGTCAGCTCCAGATAAAGCCGGACATCGGGCTCACATTCCAGGAGGCGCTTCGCTGTTTTCTGAGGCAGGACCCGGACGTCCTTCTGGTGGGGGAGATCAGAGACCGTGAAACCGCCATGATGGCAATCGAGGCATCCCTTACCGGGCATCTGATTTTTTCCACTCTGCACACCAATGATGCCCCTTCAACCGTCATCCGGTTTATTGAAATGGGAATTGCCCCATACCTGGTGAGTTCGTCCATCATTCTTATCTGCGCCCAGCGTCTTTTAAAACGGTTATGCACGAAATGCAAAATCGGGTACGAACCGGACGAATCGGAAAAACAACTGGCCGGCATCCCTTCGGGCAAACGGACCACATTTTATCGTCCCCAGGGATGCCCGGCATGCAACCAGACTGGTTACAGGGGCAGAATAGGGGCCTATGAATTTTTGGCACCCAACGACATTTTCAGAGAGGCCATAAACCTTGAGCGGATTTCGGTGGAACAAATCCGAAAAACGGCCGTGGCGCACTGCGGTATGACCTCTTTGTTTGATGATGCCCTTGAAAAGGTTAAAAACGGTATCACCTCCATGGCAGAAGCCGTATCCAAAACAAAGGTCTAAGCCTGGTGGCGGTCACCCCGGCCATTTGGATTCCCAGTAAAAAAAGGGATAAAAAAATAACGAATAAGGATTTTGCAATGAAATGGAAAATAGTTGTGCTGGCCTGTTCTTTTATTGCTGTCTTTGCGATGGCACCCATGGAAATCCCTGCCCAATCCCCTTTCAGTGTCGGTGTTGTCCCACAGTTTGAGGCCAGGAAACTTCGAAGGGTCTGGCAGCCCATCCTGAACCGTCTGGAAGCTGCGACCGGGGAAAAATTCAAGCTTGTGGGCTCTCCCACCATTCCGACATTTGAGGCCGAGTTTATGGACGGGGACTTCGACTTTGCCTATATGAACCCCTATCATCTGATCCTTGCCCACCGGAAGGTGGGGTACCGGCCCCTGGTAAGGGATGTGGGCCGTAAATTGTTCGGTGTGCTGGTGGTGGCCGAAAACGGCGGTATCAAAGAAGTATCCGATCTTGCAGGCAAGGTGATTGCCTTTCCCGCCCCGAACGCCCTGGGGGCTTCCCTGCAGAT
>CAJWHT010000141.1 GCA_913041495.1 uncultured Desulfobacteraceae bacterium
CCAACTGGAAATCCGGGCATCGGCGGCAGACTAAAGAATCATCTTAATATGTAATTAATTGGATAGATCATTATGGATTCTAATAAGGACTTTTTACACCGCCAGCTGATCCGCCTGGGTGACATGATGGGGGATGGCCTACACCATGAGCCAGACGGAAAATGGATACCCAGGGAATATAAAAAAATAGCCCGAGCCCTGGGGCTCATTCCGAAGCATAAAAAAAACACCAAAGGTATTAACGAATTCATGAAAAAGGCAATTCAAAAACACCGCTGCCAGAAGTGCGATGAAACATTGAAGCAGACACGTAGCGGATCGCTCAGGGCTACGTGCACCGGATGCGGGGCAAAATATCAACTTGGAAAACGAGTGAGGAAATAAAATGGGATTATCATGCAGTTGCGATCAGGAATGGGATGGAGAAGGGGTGGCCGCATACTCTCCAACAGATTTCACGAAACTGGAAACCAAAAGACGGCGGCGGTGCTGCAGTTGCAATCAGCTGATAGATGTCGGAGCAAGTTGTCTCGAATTTAGGCGCGTACGGCTTGCACAGGATGAAATAGAGGAACGGATCTATGGGGACGATAACGAAATCAGCCTTGCTTCAAAATATATGTGTGAGGACTGCGGCGAGATATTCCTCAACCTTGAGGATCTTGGATATTGCGTGGACTACACGGAATGTATGTCGGCCGCACTTGCTGAATACTGGGAAATCACCGGGTTTAGGCCTGAAAAACAAACCGCTTAACAGGGCATTATCGAGACAGGAGGTAAAACAAAGATGGATATGAATCAAACAGTCGAAGTGGCAAACCCGGATATGAAAGAATACCAAATTTATACCACAATAGACGAGAATCCGTTTTGCTTCGTCGGTAAGTACCGCAGGGATCTTGAGACATCAAACTGGCATTATTACGAAAAAGAGAGTGGTGAAATCTGCCATTTCAGAAAGGACCACATGGTTGCTGTTTTTGGAGATGACGCCGAATCTATCAAGAAATCCCAATCAACTTAATACCGGATAAAGCACAGGAGAATAAAATGAGCGACGCAAAATTTAAAACTCTCAGACACATTGAAACGGTCAGGAATTATCTGAATGGCATCATTTCAGAATTGATGACGCGGCAGGAGGAACACGACCAGACCAAGTTGGAGTCCCCAGAGGTCGAAATCTTCGAAAAATACACACCGCGTCTCCGTGGGTGCGAATACGGATCGAAGGAATACCGTGAAAATATGAAGGGGATGAAGGTTGCAATAGATCATCATAACCAGCACAACAGGCACCATCCGGAGCATTTTCCCGATGGCATTTCAGATATGGACCTGGTTGACCTGATCGAGATGATCTGCGATTGGAAGGCCGCCAGCATGCGGCATAATACCGGTAATATATATAAGAGCATCGAAATAAATCAGGACCGGTTCGGGTATTCCGATGAACTGAAATCGATTTTCAGGAATACCGCAGACAGGCTCCTGGCTATCAATCCGTTCCATAGGGCTCATGAGAGCTAATACCGGATAGGAGGGACACGAATGGCAAAAGACTGTGAAGAGCATTGCTGGCATCAAACCGGGGCCATGCTGACAAGCAATCCACCAAAGATAGAGTTTATTTGCTGCCATTGCGGGGCGAAAGAATCCCATACAATATCGATTTATGAAGACACAAAATCACATGGAGAGTATGCCCCGAGCAGTTTTGGGGATTATGACCTGGCAACATGATACAGGACAATCAGATAGGAGGAGTAAATGTTAGATGACCTGTTTATGGGCTTTCTCAAAGACAAGGGCAAGGCCCTGAAATCCGTGCTCGAAGACATCCAGAGCACCATGAAATACTCTGATGGCATGTCGAAATTCCTGGGCACCATAGACACCTGCGATCTTGAAGAGGCGGATATCCGTAAGAAGCTCAAAACCATGATGAAAGTTCTGGATAAACAGAATGCCATCATCCGGAAAATGCTCTTGATCAACCTGGTTTACATGCAGGGGCGCAATTTTGGAAGTGATGCCGGAAGCGCATTGGTGAAGATGGGCCGGGGGGAGGAAGCACTGCGGGCCATGTTCGAAAGCAAGATGCGGGGGACATCTTAAAGCCCTGAAAAAAACGACCCCGGCAGGCCGATCCCACCGGGGTTACAAATTAAGATTTCGTCTGATTTTCAGACGCATACAGATACCACAGAGCCTGGTCCGGGCACAAGGAGGAACAATGAACCTATTGGCAGAGATAATCGTAATAGCCATCAAAGCAATCCTCGGCGTCAAGGACCGGCGGATGCAGAAACGGGAGGTGTGATCATGGAAGGTGTTAATTTAGAACTCACAGCTTGGCAGGCATCGCAATTACGCACACTATTTGACCGAGCCAAACATGAATATGACAAGGGCAATCCTGCTGGCTTATTGGCGCAAGTCTGGGATTCCCCAGGCGGTGGACTGCCTTTCATGGAGGTCCGCCTGGTTGACCCCGAGGCATGCAAAAAAATTCAGGAGGCGACTGGGCAGGAGCCGGGAAAAGTTTCAAGCTCTGTCACCACTGTTTTGTGCCCAGAAGAATCCGTTTAAGAGGAGATAAGCGTGACCATGGAAATCATTATAAGAGAAAGTCCGTTGCCATTTTCCCCACCCATGGTTGTGGCAACATTAAATGAGCTAAAAAACCAAACCAGAAGGGTTTTTAAAGGCAATACCAGCGGTGAGTTTGAAAGCATTTGCCGGGTCACAAAGGGCTTGCCCAAAAATCAACTCAACCGGTGGGGTGCAATGTTCAGGGAAGATTGCCCATCTGGTCCAATAAGGCATTTTACGCCATCACCATATGGTGGGCCTGGTGATTTCCTTTATGTTCGAGAAATGTGGAAACCATATCTCAATGATCAAGGTTCAGAGGGTTTTACGCGCATCATACTGTTCCCTGCTGATAACGAGTCAATACCAGTCCCCGAGCAATATTATGGCTGGTTTGATGACAAGGAAAAGCTTGGATACCACGGAAGGCCGTCAATTCATTTGCCGAAATGGGCAAGTCGGATTTGGCTTCGGGTAAAAGGTCTCCGGGTGGAGCGGCTGCAGGATATCACAGAGACAGATGCGGTGGCTGAAGGTATCCAGGCCTATGTATACGAATATGGAAGTCTCGGCTATGGCACACAAAAGCTGGCGCTTGGAGCAATGCATCACAATGCTGTCGGAGCGTTCTCTTTTTTGTGGGACCTGATTAACGGCAGCCGCGGATACGGCTGGGATGAAAATCCATGGGTATGGGTTGTGGAATTCGAGCGGGTTGATCGGCCCCAGACAGCAAAGGAGGCATGACTGTGATTTCTCCAGAAGATTTGAGACTGCTAGATAAATTAACCGAAGCCATGGGGGACAGCGAAGGCCAGACCACGGATGAGATCCGTCAGGAACTCCGGGAAGATGGCATTGATATCGATCAGGTGGAAGCAACCTTGGAACGGTACCGGCTGGAGCTTGAGGCCAGGGCAAAAAAAGAATGACCCCGGGAGCCGATCCCCCGGGGCCTCAGGATTCAGGGTGCCTACAAAAGAGGAGGCAACCCGAGCGTTACGAATACCACCCCGATCAGGTGAAATCAATCGGGGAAACCCTTAGAAAATGCCGGTTTTTTAAAACCTTTACATTGATATTTACATTTTGAAACGTAGGCCAGTTGGCCCCATGGGAGGATAGGATGGAATGCTCATGTTCAATAGATATGGATTATGACGGCTGTGGGCCAGCTTGCCATACGGAAAAAATCAGAACGGCAAGGGTGCCGCATGTCTGCTTTGAATGCCTCAGAGACATCCAGCCCGGAGAACAATATGAATATGTTTCCGGGATCTGGGACGGTGAGCCGGCAGCGTATAAAACCTGCCTGGACTGCAAGAGTATCAGAGACACTTTTTTCATTTCATGGGTTTATACCCAGGTGTGGGCAGCCTTCCAGGATGAATTCGGATATCACGACTCTGTTGTCCCGGAGGCCTGTATTGCGGAGTTGACACCAGGGGCCAGGGCCAGGGTCTGTGAATTTATCGAAGCGGGTTGGGAGTAATGAGATGAAAGGATGCTTCTATCTTTTCATGAGCTTCTGGCTTGGCATCATTGGCGCCATACTCGGCTTTTACGGAGAATCCGGAATCTGGTTCTTCAAAAAAATGAAAGCTGCAGGAATATGGCTTATCGAGTTCAGTTTTCGATTCGACAAAGATTTAAGTTAACTATGTAGAAACCGGAGGCGAAATGTCTGGATCTGGATTTAAAAAACTCACAATCAAGGAAGCCGAAAAACATATCGGTGGTCGGCTTGACCGCAGGCGGAAATACTTTTTGTGGAATTTTCACGACGATGGCCAGCCCATAGTCTGCCATGACAGCACATTCCTTGTTGCCTGCTCAGGCTGCCTTGAAATGGGCGACTATGGATCTGTTCTTTGTAGCGGTGGATGGGACGAGAAAAGGAAAATGGAGATTGGTTGCGGTTGTGAGGAATGTGGATATACCGGAGTCCGGAGGGGCCACTTTCCTGTGCCTGCCGAAACTATCAGATAAGAATCACGAACATTGAGATAGAGAAAGGAGCCCAACATGGCGTTTACATGCAGACCATCAGGCCAGGCAACAGCCGAGCTGGATAAGATCATGGATGAAAATAAATTCAAAACAAAAGCGACCGCCATTGAGCACGTCCTAAGGAATTACCGGTCAAATGAGATCCGGCTGGAAATGGTCGAAGGCGAACTCCAGCACCTGAGAAATGTCATGGCAGACAAGGCCAGGGCCGACCGGGAATACCATAACTTGGTCGCCAACTTTGGGCCGCAGGACGGGCACCCATATTGGAGCCTTGGCCAAAATGGTATCAAAACGGGCCAAAAATCAAGTTAACTATGTATTAAAATGACAAAACCCCGGCAGTGCTGCAACACCACCGGGGCAAAACCATAAACCTCCAGTTGGGAGAAAAGGAAGATTTACTCATGCTGAATACTGCAATTGAAACTGAAAATCAAATTGATTCTTATCTGAACCACCCGCACACCGTTGGCCTGTCAACTGAAACCCGTAAAGCATACGGCTGCGTCCTCAAGGGCCACCTCCTTAAATTCTGCGAGAAGGCCCAGGTCGTCAGCCTTGATTCCGGCTTTGAAAACAAGATGGAGGATTTTGTTCAATACTTGCTTAGTCAGGACGCCAATCCGTATACCATCCAGCATTACTTGACGATCACAAAGTTTTTCCTGAATAAGATCGGGCACCCGGTCAAGCACACTTACAAGATCCCCCGGGATGCCAAGCGACGCCACGACCTGAAGCATCAGAAACGGTGGTTCTCTGATCATGATGTTGCCCGTTGCATCACATATCATTTCGAGTCGATGCACACCCGTAACCATCTATTCGTCCGGGTTCTGGTGGAAACCGGCGCCCGGGTCAATGAAATTGCACATATCAAGATCGGGGACGTTTCCCTGTCAAAGCGGACTATCCTGATCACATTTTCCAAGACGGTCCCCAGGCCGGTATTTTTCAGCCAGGAGACAGGGGTATTTATGGGCCGGATTTTCGACGGACTACCTGAGGACCAGGCGGACGCAGCGGATCAAAACCTTTTCCCGGGGAAAAGTCGGATTTACAAAATAATCGTGGCCATGCTCCAGGATCTGGGATTGAAATCCCCGGGAGACTGCCGGGGGCCCCATACTTTCCGCCACTATACGGCGACCTATCTTCATTACGTCAAAAATATGAAACTGACATCCGTGGCCGCCCTGCTGGGTGACACCCCGGAGACGATCAGCAGCCGGTATCTGCATCCCACTGCTGAGATGTTGCAATCCGAAGTTGAACGGGCATTTGGATAAGGAATAGCCCTTGACCCCACCACGTCCACATAACCTACTAACACCGGAAGATGTAGCAGACCTGTTGCAAGTTTCGGTTAAAACGGTTTATAAGCACAAAAGGAGACTTTGCGGATTTCACCCCGCAGGTCTCCGGTGCTTACGTTTTAGGAGGGAGTCCATCTATGACATTATGGAAGGAAGGGGACAAGTGGCGATATCGGTTCCAGATGTACGGGGATCGTCACGGGAAGAGCGGGTTTCGGACGAAACGAGAGGCCGCAGAAGAAGAGGCCGCACACCGAAGGCGGCTAAAAAAGCAGGCACAGACCCCAGCCGTCACGGACTTTAGACTGATAGCCAGTGAATACCTGGACCTGGCAGAGCGAAAGTTCGCAAAAAAAACCTACAAGCAAAAAGCATTTGTATTAAAATCATTCCTGGCCCATACCGGCAATCTGCCGATTGAAGACATCACGGCCAGCCACCTCCACTCCTATCTCAATACCCGTCCCACCAACAATAATTATAATGCCCACCGTAAGGATCTGTGCGCCGTATTTACGTTTGCAAAGCGGGTGAAGCGGGTTATCCGGTATAATCCCTGCTGGGACTTGGACAAGATGCCCCACACACCTGACGAGAAATATATTCCTCCAGAAGAAGACATCCTAAAACTTATTATGGTAGCGGATCCGGCCACGGACGAGCGGGACTTGATTCTAACCCTGATCCATACTGCCGCCCGTGTCGATGAAATACTCAGGTTAAAATGGCAGGACGTGAATCTGACTAAGCGGACCATGACCAGGTGGACCAGAAAGCGGAAGGGTGGCACATACGAGCCGATCAAGATCCACATGAACAACGAGCTTTACAGTATCATGAAAAAACGCTGGGAAAACAGGGAAAGTGAAACCTGGGTATACTATAATGAAAAGACTGGGGACCGGTTCTATCACCGGCCCAAATTAATGAAGGGGCTTTGCAAACGAGCCGGTATAGATCCGGCTTTTGGTTTCCACAACATCCGGCATTTTGTCGCATCTTACCTGGCCGACGCCGAAAAGATAAGTAAAAAAGCCATCGGCGGCCTGCTTGGACATAAGGCGCTCCAGACAACAGAGATATACCTGCACTCTTCTGATAAATCAGAGACTGAAGCTTTAGACCGCTTGGCTCAGAGATTTGGGGGGTTTAATTCTGGGTAACTTATTTGGGTAACTCTGGGTGGTTTTTGGGTCACTTTGGGGTGCCACATAGAACAAGAAGCCCAGAAAACAGCGTATTTCAAGGGCTTCAAAACCGGACAGGTTGCTTTGGGAGCAGGATGTCGGGGGTTCAAATCCCTCCGCCCCGACCAGGAAAATGAAGGGAACCAAAAAAGCACTTGCCAAAGATGCTTTTATACTTTATAAACCCCTATCCCGTGGGCGATTAACTCAGTTGGGAGAGTGCAACCCTTACAAGGTTGAAGTCGCAGGTTCAAGCCCTGCATCGCCCACCACCACCCTCCTCTTTTTTACGGGACAGAGAATCAAAGCCCCAGTTTCACAAACAACAGAGCATTAGAATTAGGAGATGGAAATGAATAAATCCAAGCAAGGCATGATTCTTTCCGCTCTTATCATTATTATATCGGCAATCCTGCTGGCAAACGATTACATTTCAGCGGACCAGAACCTGCCAATATATGCCCTTTTGCTTCATTCCGGAATGATGCTTTACGGGTGTTTTTCTTTTTACCGACACCTCACGGCACGAAAAAAATAACAGCACAAATCCGACACAAAACACAGGAAGTAATTCCGATTGCAAATTCCACCGACTTGGCCTACTATACGGAAAGATTAAGACAGGTTCAAACGTTGAAACGGCAATGACACTGTGGTCTGGCGTTGATATGGTTTTTTTTACATCCATTATTATAGTAGCTATTTTTTATTATCTGCAGTCCGACGGCTTGATTTACATCACAATAATCGCCCTCGTTGCGGAAATGATAAATATTTTCCTGACGCATACGCTGACCAAATCGGTCGAGGAAAAGATGAAGAAACGCCACCGGCGGGCGGTGCAAGGCTACTTGAACCGAATCAAAACCAACAAGAGAACCATAAAAGACCTTGAACGCGTTCAGGATGATGCCGCCGGTAAACTGTACAAGGCAAACGAAACGATCAAAACACTTGAGGCGGAAATTGCGAAACTGACCGGGACATCCCCGCCGGTTGATGGCAAGGCGCCACCTTCGGAACCGCCAAAGCCCGAAAAAAAAGCGGCAAAAAGAAAGGCGCCCCAAGAAGATAAGAGTCCGCCATCCGCACCTGTAGACATGAGAAACCATCTGCCGGACGGCTCCAAAAGAAAACGCCCCCCGGGATAAATGCCGGAGGACGTTTTTCGATGACACCTTAACTCATCTTAAATATTATCTGGTATTGACAATCTTTATTCGAACGATCTGACCCGATTTGTTTAGATAGGCGACACCTTTGGCCAGCCTGCGCCTGGATTCCGAATCCACTATATCGATACTTTTTTCGTAAAGCACTACGCTTGAAATATTTTTATTTGTCTCCACGACATCGGAACGCTTTTCATTGTCCTGCTGCCTGGTAAGCTTCTTTGTCCTTTTATTTTCGTCGGAAATGAGTTTACGCGCCTCGTTTCGCTGGGCAACAAGTTCGGACAACCCCGAATATTGATCCTTATCCCCCTCACAAGCAGAAAAACACAATATGCCTAACAGAGGCAAACAAGACACCCAGAACCGCATCGCACTCACTCCGGATTTACGCCACCCCTTCAACGGTGAATCTTCGATTGAGGCGCATGGTGGTGAACAGTCCGAAAATGTCTTTGGTGACATTGATGACCTTCAACTTTCGGCCGGCTTGATTCAGGGTATTGTGAGAGGCGATAATAACGCCGATCCCCACTGAATCAACCATTTCAACCCCTGCCAGATCAATCACCACAGTACC
Source organism: uncultured Desulfobacteraceae bacterium (assembly GCA_913041495.1). Lineage (GTDB taxonomy): Bacteria > Desulfobacterota > Desulfobacteria > Desulfobacterales > Desulfobacteraceae > Desulfobacter. The sequence goes on from CAJWHT010000141.1 coordinate 8,867, forward strand.
CTGGGAGGAATTGATGGCAGACAAGAGTTCCCCTTTAAAACTTTCAGCCATGGAAGCGACCACATCAACTCCCGGCTTGATGATGGTCAAATCCCCGTCTTGTAGAATTTCGCTCATTTTTTTCTCCTGTGTATCGTGTTGAAAAGGGACGCTGAAATTCATACTAACTTAAAATTTGTATTTGTTCAAATACAAAATTAGCCTGCCGCCCCGTCCATCAAGCGGATACACGCCAAATAAATTCCACTTGAATTCTTCGGACAAAACGCGTATATATTGGTGTTCCGGCTGAGCAAGTCGGGCGGATAATTCTGATCGGTCGCCTCGTAACAGACGGCCACGAACCTCGTCAGGTCCGGAAGGAAGCAGCGATAAGTGATCCCTTCTGTGTCGTGGATCGATCCCGGTCATGCAATTATCCGTCCGACCTGCTCAGCCGGTTCTTTTTTCTTTGTTCCCCACCTTAGTTTTTATTTCTTGACATGCTATCAAACAGACTTATTTTTCAGCCATAATTTATGATTATAAACCTTTAAACTCTTAATTGTTAGGGATTTTGGAGCATTAACATTGGTACTCAAACAGACGAAAAAAGGGAAAGAGAAGAAACAGTCTGACCCTTCCCCGGACGGCGCCGAAAATCAAAAGGACAACAAAATCAACGACCCTGAAAACCAGGGAGATCAAATCCCATCCGATGAGGGAGAAACCAAAGAGACAGCCAATGAAACCCAGGATCTTGAGGCTCAGCTCACCGCTGAAAAAGAAAAACTCCTGAGGGTTTCTGCAGAGTTTGAAAACTACAAAAAGCGCAAGCAACGGGAAACAGACGATTTCAAAAAGTTTGCCAATGAAAACATTTTCAAGCGCATGCTGACGGTGGTGGATAACCTGGAAAGGGCCATTTCATCTGCTGAGGACAGTGCGGATGACACCAGCCTTCTTGAAGGGGTAAAGCTCACTCACAAGGATATTCTCAACCTCTTTGAAGCCTTTAGCGTGACCCAGGTGGAAGCGGAAAACCAGCCCTTTGACCCGAATTTCCACCAGGCAGTCACTCAGGAAGAAACCGACGAAGTCCCCGAAAACACAGTCACCACAGTACTGCAGAAGGGATACCTCCTCCATGACAGGCTCATCAGACCGGCCATGGTAGTTGTTTCAAAGAAAGTTCAAAAAGAGACTGAAAAAAGCGAAGAAAAATAAAGATATTTTGGAGGCTATGTTATGGGTAAAATTATTGGAATTGATTTAGGAACGACCAACTCCTGCGTAGCGGTCATGGAGGCCGGCGGAGAAGCAAAAATTATCACAAATGCCGAAGGCGGCAGAACCACACCGTCTATTGTTGCAGTCACTGAAAGCGGTGAAAGAATCGTAGGGCAGACCGCCAAACGACAGGCGGTTACCAACCCTGAAAATACCGTATTCGGTGTTAAGCGGCTGATCGGCAGAAAGTTCAACTCCAAGGAGATTCAGGATGACATTCCCGTTCTTCCTTACAAGATTGAGGCTGCCAGCAACGGCGACACCCGGATAAACCTGAGGGGCAAACAGCACAGCCCGGCGGAAATTTCCTCTTTCATCCTGGCCAACATCAAAAAAACGGCTGAGGATTACCTGGGCGAACCGGTTACCGAAGCGGTCATCACCGTACCTGCTTACTTCAACGACAGCCAGAGACAGGCCACCAAGGATGCCGGCAAAATCGCGGGCCTGGAAGTAAAGCGTATCATCAACGAACCCACCGCAGCCTCCCTGGCCTACGGCCTGGATAAAAAAGGCGAAGAAAAAATTGCGGTATTCGACCTTGGCGGCGGCACCTTTGACGTATCCGTTCTCGAAATCGGCGACGGTGTTTTTGAGGTAAAATCCACCTCCGGCGACACTCATCTGGGCGGCGAAGACTTTGACCTGAGAATCATCGACTTTTTGGCGGATGAATTCAAAAAAGAACAGGGCATTGACCTGCGGTCTGACAAGATGGCCCTTCAGCGCCTGAAAGAAGCTGCGGAAAAGGCCAAAATGGAATTGTCGTCTTCCACCGAGACCAGTATCAACCTGCCCTTTATTACCGCAGACGCCTCCGGTCCCAAGCATCTGGACGTCAAACTGACCCGGGCCAAGCTGGAATCCCTGGTTGCAGATCTTCTGGACAACCTGGAAAAACCCTGTTTGACCGCCCTAAAAGAGGCTGGCCTGGGTGCCGGCGAAGTTGATGAAGTCGTTCTCGTGGGCGGTATGACCCGTATGCCAGCGGTTCAGGAACGCGTTCAAAAGATATTCGGCAAAGCCCCCCACAAGGGTGTAAACCCCGATGAAGTGGTTGCCATGGGTGCTGCGGTTCAGGCCGGTGTCCTCCAGGGCGACGTCAATGACGTGCTTCTGCTGGACGTAACCCCGCTCTCCCTGGGCATCGAAACCCTGGGCGGCGTCATGACCAAACTCATCGACAAGAACACCACCATCCCCACCAAGAAGAGCCAGGTGTTCTCCACTGCCGCTGATAACCAGCCGGCCGTTTCCATCCATGTCCTCCAGGGTGAACGCCAGATGGCTGCTGACAACAAAACCCTGGGACAGTTCGAGCTTGCAGACATCCCGCCTGCTCCCAGAGGCGTTCCCCAGATCGAAGTATCCTTCGACATTGACGCCAACGGCATCGTTCATGTAGCAGCCAAGGATAAGGCAACCGGCAAGGAACAGTCCATCCGCATCACAGCCGCATCCGGCCTGACCGACGAAGAAATCGAAAATATGGTCAAAGATGCTGAGATGCATGCAGAAGAAGACAAAAAGAAACGGGATCTGGTGGATACCAGAAACCAGGCAGAATCCCTGGTGGACCAGACCGAAAAGACCCTCAAAGAGCATGGAGACAAAGTCGATGATGCCACGAAAAAGGGCATCGAGGACGCTGTAGAAGCCCTCAAGCAGGCCAAGGATTCCGACAATGTGGATGAAATCAAGGCCAAGATTGAAGCGCTCTCCCAGGCATCTCACAAACTGGCTGAAGTCATGTATCAGCAGGCACAGGGCGAAAACCCTGGAGCCGCCGGCGCCGAAGGTGCTTCCGCCGCCCCGGGTCAGGACGACGACGATGTGGTTGACGCCGACTTCGAAGAGGTCAAAAAAGACAAGTAAGGCCTTTTTGCCCCTGTAAAGGCGGCACCTTATTTATTGTTGAATATAATCCTGCCGTGGTCTATAGTGACCCGGCAGGATTTTTATTATTTAAGCTAAAGGCCTGATTATATATGCTCATCACGGACATACTCGCACAAAACAGCAACGCCTTCCCCAAAGACGTCGCACTGGTTGAACGCATCCCGGCAACCGGGCAGCGCCATGAAATCACCTGGAAGACCTTCCATTCACTCAGCATCAAAACCGCCAACGCCTTGAACCTGAAAGGGATAAAAAAAGGCGACAAGGTGGTCCAGCTCATGAGCAATGCCCTGGACTGGCTGCCCATATATTTTGGCATCCTGCATACCGGTGCCTGGGCTGTGCCGCTGAACTTCAGGTTTGAGGCGGACAAAATCAGGCTGTGTACAAAAACGGCTGAAGCCAAGGCCTTTATTTTCGGACCGGAATTTATCCAGCGCATCGAAGAGATAAAGGCGGAACTGGATGAATTTGTAGAACTTTGGATATACACGGGGCCGGAAGTCGGCTGCCCCGACTGGGCCATGCCTTTCCGGCATTTCATAGCCGAAGCCGACGGCACCACCCCGCCGGATGTTCCCTTAAGCCTCGAAGATGAGGCCGCCCTTTATTTTACCTCCGGCACCACCGGCATCCCCAAGGCCGTCCTGCTCACCCACGACAGCCTCATGCATGCCTGCCGGGTGGAAAACGAACACCACGGCCAGACCAAGGACGATATCTTCCTGTGTATCCCCCCCCTCTACCACACCGGGGCCAAGATGCACTGGATGGGCTCCTTCATGGTGGGGGGCAAGTGCGTACTGCTCAACGGCGTCAAACCCGAATGGATTATCGAAACGGTCTCCGAGGAGTCCTGTACCATTGTCTGGCTGCTGGTTCCCTGGGCCCATGACATTCTCATTGCCATTGAAGACGGCAAGATTAATCTGGACGATCATAAACTTGACCAATGGCGGCTCATGCATGCGGGCGCCCAGCCCGTTCCCCCCAGCCTCATTGAAAACTGGCAGCGCTACTTTCCCGGCCAGGCCTACGACACAAACTACGGTCTTACGGAATCCTCTGGCCCGGGCTGCGTTCACTTAGGCGTTGAAAACGCGGACCGCATCGGCCCCATCGGCCTGCCCGGCTACGGCTGGGAAGCCAAGATCGTTGACAAACAGGGCAATCACCTGCCCGGAAACGAAACCGGCGAACTGATTGTAAAAGGCCCGGGCGTTATGAAAGAGTACTATAAAAACCCCGAAGCCACGGCAAAAACACTGAAGGACGGATGGCTTCACACCGGGGATATGGCCCGGTACGACATGGACGGTTTCATCTGGCTGGTGGACCGGAAAAAGGATATGATCATCTACGGCGGGGAAAATATCTTTCCTGTGGAGATTGAAAACTTCTTTCTCAAACATGAAAAGATCAAGGATATTGCCGTTATCGGGGTGCCCGACGACCGGCTGGGAGAAATCCCTGCAGGTATCATCAGCATCAAACCCAACGTCATGATGTGCGAACAGGATATACTGGACTTTCAGCAGGCCCTGCCCCGTTACAAGCAGTTGAAAAAGATCTTTTTCGGCGATGTACCCAGAAATCCCACAGGGAAAATCGAAAAGCCGAAACTCAGGCGTATCTACGCCGAAGATAAACGCAAAAACCTTGAAAAACTGCTGAAATAAAAAACGCGATAAAAAAAAGAGAGACAAAAGGTATGCACCTCTTATCCGTCCCACGACTGAAGGGCCTATTCCTGATTTTAGGCCTTACGGTACTGACGATTGCCGCATTCACACCTGCATCTGCGTCCACCAAAGACGCCACCACCCAAAAAGAAACGCTGCTGGCAGGTCTTGAAAAAAAATATGCCAACCGGGGCTTTTCCGCAGACTTCAATCAGGCCGCCCGTCTCGTTGCCCTGGATATCACCGAAACAGCCACCGGCAAAGCCTGGTTCACCCACCCTGGAAAAATGCGATGGCTCTACCTGGCACCCGACCGGCACGAAATAATCACCGACGGACAGCTGATGTGGATCTACCGCCCCGAGGAAAACCAGGTCATGCGGGGAACGGCGGCACCGTTTTTCGAATCCGGTGCCGGCGGGGCATTCCTCTCCGACATCACCCGGATTCAAAAAGATTTTTCCATTGCCCTGGGCAAATCCGAGGCGGATTTTGCACAACTGATCCTCACCCCGAAAAAAGAGACACAGGATCTGGCAGTCATACGCATCACCATTGCGCTGCCAAGCCATGAAATCCAGGTGGTGGAAACCGAAAACGTTTACGGAGACACCACCCGGTTTGTCTTTACCAATATCCGCTTTACGCCGCCTGATCCGGCCATGTTCCAATTCACCATTCCGGACGGCGTAAGTGTGATTGAGATGAACTGATCCACATGAAAAATTCCCAGGATCACAAGGCAATCACAACAGATATACGAACCAGGAAAGTTCCATGAACGAGAAGAAATCAACATTCACAGAAGCGATCAGACAACTGGCAAAAGAAAAAAATGCCATCATCCTTGCCCACAACTACCAGCCCGCGGAAATCCAGGACGTGGCGGATCTTTGCGGGGATTCCCTTGAAATGAGTATCCGGGCGGCCGCCACAGATGCCGATATCATCGTCTGTTGCGGTGTCCATTTCATGGCGGAAACCGCAGCCATCCTCTGTGCGGAAAAAACCGTGCTTCTGCCCAATCCGGATGCCGGCTGCCCCATGGCGGACATGGTCACCCCCGAGGCCCTCACCGCCAGAAAAAAAGAACTGGGAAACATCCCTGTGATCACCTATGTGAACTCGTCTGCTGCCGTTAAGGCGGTATCCGATATCTGCTGCACCTCCGCCAATGTGGTAAAGGTTGTCAATGCCATGGATACGGATGAAGTACTGATGACCCCGGACAAAAACCTGGCCAAATACGCGGCCTTGCACACGGACAAAAAGATCCATCTCTGGGAAGGCTGCTGTCCCTTTCACAACACCTTGGGTGTTGATGAGGTGAAAACGGCCAAAGCAGCCCATCCCAACGCTCTTTTTGTAGCCCACCCGGAATGTCCGCCGGAAATCCTCGAGCTGGCCGACAGCATCCAGTCCACCTCCGGCATGATCCGGTTTGCAGGGGAGTCAGATGCCCGTCAGTTTATCCTGGGAACGGAAGTCGGCCTGCTCCACCCCATTTCCAAGGCCCATCCCGATAAAGAATTTTTTGCGGCATCGCAGAAAATGCTGTGTGAAGATATGAAAAAGGTCAGCCTTGAAAACATCCGTGACAGCCTTGCCAACCTGTCCGGAAAAGTTGTCGTACCCGAAGATATAAGAAAAAAAGCACTGGGTGCCGTACAGAAGATGGTTGATCTGAAATAGTATTTAAAGCAAAGAGGTCAAAATAAAAAAGGAGCCGGCGGTAAACCAGCTCCTTTTTTTATATCCGTATTGGTAGGTCAGATATAAAGACGGACACTACTCCAT
>CAJWHT010000142.1 GCA_913041495.1 uncultured Desulfobacteraceae bacterium
TCATCCATCTAGGGTGCTGCCATAGTGTCTGTGAAATTCGATGATGCCCTTCATGAATACAGCGTTATTTCTGATGTTAGAGAAGATGTCTCTGAAATCATCCTCAACCTGAAGGAGCTCAAACTCAGGGTTGCCGACACTGAAGATAAAATCCTTACCCTGAACGTCAGTGGTGAGGCAGAGGTCACCGGTGCTGATATCACCAGCCCGGACGGAAAAGTAGAAATCCTCAACCCTGAGCAACATATCGCCACAGTCAACAAGAACGGCGCATTGAATATGGTCATGGTGGTTAAAACCGGAAAAGGATACGCCCTTGCATCTGCCAACAAGGATGATGATGCCCCCATCGGTACCATTCCCATTGACTCCGTATTCTCCCCCATCAAACGGGTGAAATACGTGGTGGGTACCTCCCGAATCGGGCAGAAAACAGACTATGACAAGCTCACCCTTGAAGTCTGGACAGATGGCAGCGTCAGCCCTGACGACTCTGTTGCCTACGGGGCAAAAATCCTGAAAGAGCAGATGAATCCCTTCATCAACTTTGATGAAGAGCTCGAACCGGACGACGTTGAAGTCAAAAGAGACGACGGTGACAAGGAATTCAACGAAAACATCTACCGGTCCGTGGACGAACTGGAACTCTCCGTCAGAAGTTCCAATTGTCTGAAAAACGCCAGAATCCATACCATCTACCAGCTGGTACAGAAAACTGACAGCGAAATGCTCAAAACCAAGAATTTCGGACGAAAATCACTGAACGAAATCAAAGAAGTCTTAAGTTCCATGGGACTTTCCCTGGGGATGGATCTCGAAGGATTTGAACCGCCGGAAGATGAGAACAATCAGGAAGGAGAATAACTTACCATGAAGCATAGAAAATCCGTATTGAAACTGAACAGGACCTCTGCCCACAGAAAGGCGATGTTTAGAAACATGGTAACTTCTCTGTTCAAACACAACAGCATCAAGACCACTGAAGCCAAGGCCAAGGGTCTTAGAAAAATCGCAGATAAAATGATCACCCTGGCCAAGCGTGGGGATCTCCACGCCAGACGCCAGGCCCTGGCCGTGATCCGTGAAAAAGATGTTGTGCATACCCTCTTTGACGAGGTTGCAGAGAAGTTCAACTCAAGACAGGGCGGATACACAAGAATCACCAAACTGGGTCCCAGAAAGGGCGACGTTGCCCCCATGGTTCAGATTGAACTGATTTTTGATTAGCAGATATCCGATCTGATACAGGACCGACAAAGCCCCGGCAGCGAACCTTCGCTGCCGGGGCTTTTCGTTTTAACCCGGCATAAAAGAACCGATGCAACAGATGCCAAGATTTTTAAACAGATTTTATCTGAAGTTCATACGACCTGCGGATCCAGGTTTTTTCATTACCCGGTATGCCGGGAAGGCTACTGTTTGCTGCCTGGCCGCAATGGGAGTGGCCATGGCGCTTTCCCTGAAGGGACAGATGCTGCTGTGGTGGCTGATCGGTTCCCTGTGCACCGTGATGTTCCGTACCGGCAGCACCCTTGAACGGCGCAAAGTGTACTCCCACATTCTACTGGGGACGGTCTCGGTGACCGTACCCCTTGCCGCAATAGCCGCGGGCCATTCTGTTTTGAGTTTATCCCTGGTTTTTCTCCTCTCATTTGTTTGCTTTTTTGTTGCATCCATGGGGGTGTCCGCATCCATACTCGGCATCGGCTGCCTCGTGGTTTCCATGATATCCGTTTTTGAACCTGCCGGTACCGGACCTGCGCTGATGCGGTCCCTTTGTCTTCTGGGGGGCGGATTGATTGCCTTCTGGGTGAACTTTTATCTCTGGCCCTTTGATCCGAATAAGGCGCTGCTCTCATCGGCGTGTCTGGCGGTTGAAGACATGGGTACCTTTTTTGACGGGCTCAGTGCCCGTGTGCGCAATCCCAGGGTCACCGACGCCAGCCTTGAGTATATGAGTGCCGAAGCCATGACCTCAATAAGGCGCTATAGAATATTTATGGAAAGTTTCAACATAGATCCCCTAAAAGGCAGTGCTTTTTCCGGGGGGGCCGGCCTGTATTACTTCGGCCTGATCCGGCTGTACGAAGCCCTGGTGGGGCTGTCACAGCATATCGGTTTCTGCGACAACAGGCCGGATTTCGACATACTGAAAAATGGATTTGATTCAGCATCGTCCGGCATCATAGAGGCGTTTGACGCCTTTTCAGGGATGAAATCCGCCACCTATGCCCGGCCGGATTTCGACCCTGTGTTTTCGGAAATTGAAAAAATCCAGAACACCCTTGTGGAGATGAAGGGATACCAACGCGGGGAAGAGTCCCAGGAGCAGTTCATGGAGGCCTGGGGAGCTGTCTATGAGCTGAAAAGTGTCGCCCGGGAGCTTCGTGATATGATGGCCCTGGCTGATCAGCGGTTCAACCTGAAGGCGGATCACCATGGCATCTAAATCACTATCACGTCTTATGGGCGAACTGCGCCCCGGCTCCCCCTTGTTTCGTCATGCCCTGCGGGCCGCCGTTGCCATCACTGCAGCAGTGGCACTGGTGCGACATCTCGATCTTTCCCATGCCCTGTGGGTTCCCATCACCGTGCTGGTGGTCATGCGGCCCTCTCTTGGCGGCACCCTGAATATCAGCTGGCGGCGGATGGCCGGAACCCTTACCGGGGTTATCCTGGGGGTGGCGCTGGCCTATCTGCGCCTGCCCGCCTTGGCCATTGGCGGCCTGGCCTTTGTTATGCTTTTCTGGATGTTTTATTTCAAGGACCGGAACTATATTCTTTTTATCAGCTTTCTGACGGCACCCATTGTCCTGATTTTGAGTTCAACCTTCCCTCAGCTCTGGCATAGCGGTGCGGAACGGCTGTTTGATACGGTACTGGGGCTGGGCATCGGCCTGGCCGCCGCCTTTCTGGTCTGGCCCAACTTTGCCAGGAAGAATCTCAGGAAGGCCCTGGGTGATCTGGTGGCGGCCCAGCACAGCCATTTCCGGGAACTACGCAACGCCTACTTCAGTGACGGCCCGGATATGGAAGCTCTGCTGTCTGACCGGATCAGGGCCAGGACCCAGCTTGAGGCCGCCACTGAAAAATGCAACGACGCCGCCATTGAACCCGGGTTGGTGGCGCGGCAGCGCCAGGAGTTGATGAACCTGGTGGACGTGTTCTCCCGCATCCATGGCACCTTCACGGCCATGGCCTCCATCGTGGGCCGGTCCTCAGGAGGGGTCAGGGGGGCCATTCGCCCGGAGCTAGAAGAACTCATGGACACGATTGACGCCCTATATCTCCAGTTGGAGGACTATGTCCGGACAGGAGAGGAAACTGCCGACGCTCCGGAATTCAAGACCTGCTTTAACCGGTTCATGGTCGGCGTGGCCCAGAGGCGGGTCCAGGGGGCGTTTGACGGATTCCCTCTGGACAGCCGGAACAACGCCTCTGCATTTATTCGCCAGATTGACCGGATCGGTACCGGATTGGTGCAGGCGAAAAACGGTTTGAAGAGCATCCGGGAGAGCCGGTAATCCAGTGCCCTCAGATTCCATTGCCTTGCCGGACACCTGGCGCTGCCGGCCGGGCGGCCCCCCGGGATGGCGGAAAAAAAAACGGGACGGCGGAAAATGAAAAGGCCCTGTTGCAAATCCTCTCCAGTGGAATCGTACCGGAGGCTGCAACAGGGCCCTGGCGGAACCTATTCGTCGATTGCTGGACGGGGAAACAGTTTTGCCCGCTCAACGATCTCGGGCACCTTTTCCTCCCATTCGATGGCCATGATGTGGAAACCTGCCACCCCAGGCACTTCGGAGAGTTCAAGGATATGCTCCACGCAGATATCAATGCCTTCCTGGGCCTGTTTTTTCTTTTCCACCCCGGAAAGCCGTTTGATGATGGCGTCCGGCACATCCATGCCCGGCACCTTGGTTTTCATGTACTTGGCCATACCCACGGATTTCATGGGGGTCATGCCGGCCATGATAAAGGCTCGTTCCGTCAGCCCCCGGTCTACGGCCCTGTGCATCCACGCCTTGAACTTATCAATGTTGTAGATGCACTGGGTCTGGATGAACTGGGCACCGCAGGCGATTTTTTTGGCAAGCCTTGGAATCCGGATCTCAAAGGGATCGGCAAAGGGGTTGGCCGCCGCCCCCACGAACAGGGCAGGGGGGCGTTTGATATCGGCGCCCCCTAAAAATTTCCCCTGGTCCCTCATGTGGCAGGCGGTCTGGACCAGCTGCATGGAATCCAGGTCATGGACGTTCTGGCCCTGGGCGCAGTCCCCGAAACTCTGGTGGTCACCGGAGAGGCAGAGCATATTGGGAATGTCAAAGGAGGCTGCCCCTAAAATATCGCTTTGCAGGGCCACCCGGTTGCGGTCCCGGGTCACCATCTGGAGTACGGGCTCAATGCCCTCTTGTTTGAGGTGGATGCAGGCGGCAAGGGAGCACATCCGGGTCATGGCGGTCTGGTTGTCCGTGACGTTCACCGCGTCCACATGATCTTTGATCAGGCGCCCTTTTTCCCGCACCGCTGACGGATCACTGCCCCTGGGAGGGCCGCATTCGGAGGTGACGGCCAGCCGGCCGGATGTGAGGATGCGTTCAAGTCTGCTCTGGGATGTAACGGTTTCGTTCATATCTGTATGCCCTCCCGGGTGACGGTTCTGGGGCCCCCGGCCCTGTCTGTGGACCAGTCCTTGATAGGGGCGACGGTTTCATAGTCTGCCATGCGGTCCAGCGCCTTGAGCCGGTCAACGATGAGTTGCCAGGCGCAGTTCGTATCCGCCCCCAGCTCGCACTTGCCGTTGGCAGATCCCCCACAAGGGCCGTTGAGAAGCCGCTTGGCACACCTGGATACCGGGCAGATCCCGGCGGTTTTCGCCAAAACGCAGGAGCCGCAGGCCTGGCAGCGTTCGGTCCACAGGCCCCTGTCCTCGTTGGCGCCCAGGCAGATGGTATCCACCCCGGGCAGCAGGGGAAGTTTCGGAAAGGTTTCCGCGGTGAACTGGACCCCCACCCCGCAGGCCAGGGAGAGAACGGCATCCCAGTCGTCCTGAACCGGCCTGATCTCCTCCAGGTATTCCCGGTCGCACTGGCGCTCCAGGGTCATCTCCCCAAAGGTTTTTTTATCTCTCCGGTTCAGATGGTAGAGGGAGAGGGCTGAGGCCAGCACTTCCACTTCTTTTTTCCCGCCGGCCTCGCAGACAGTGACGCATTCGTTGCATCCCAGAATCAGGATCCGGTCATAGGGCGCGATATCGGACAGGATTTCCTCAATGGGTTTTTTCCGTGCAATAATCATAATCGTAACATCCTTATCAGTCGTGGGTGAATCCCAGCATGGGACAAGTATCAGGCCGCTGCCGCTTTCTTTGGTTTTTTGGGAACCGGGCTCGGGCCAAGGCCGCGTATCCGTTCCGCCATTTCAGTGGCAATCTCGGCAAACCTTGCGCCCATGGCCGAAGACAGGTTGAACATCTCCACCCGGCCCGGGTCCATTTTTATTTCCGTGAGGATTTTTTTCACCTGGCCAACCCGGGCCTTAGCCTTGAGATTGCCCGCAAGGAAGTGGCATTCCCCTTCCAGGCATCCGGCCAGCATGACGCCGTCCGCACCTTCTTCAAGGGCCTTGAGCATATGGATTACATCGATTCTTCCTGTGCAGGGCACCTGGATAATTTTCAGGTCGGCCGGATAGGACAGCCGCATGGACCCGGCCAGGTCCGCTGCCGCATATGCGCAGTACTTGCAGCAAAAGGCAACGATTCTGGGTTCCGGGGTTCCGGGGGCCGGATTTTCTGTCATGATCTCCTCCTTTGTCAGGCAAACAAGATTAAACAAACGATCTCAGGCAAACAGGGCCTTGGATTTCTGGTTGATCTGCAGGTCCGTGAAGTGATTCAGGGTGATAATCTTGGCCGGACATTCCGCAGCGCAGACCCCGCACCCGTGACAAAGGGCGGGTTCGATCACGGCGGCCCCTTTTTCCACCCGGGGGACGCCGTAGGGGCATGAACGGACGCAAACCAGGCATCTGGCACACTTGTCCGGGTGGCGGTTTTCCGCCACCACTCCGCCCACAAGGATGTGGTCCCGGGACAGCACGGTGGCTGCCCGTGAGGCTGCGGCCATACCCTGGGACACGGATTCGTCCAGGGGTTTGGGATAGTGCACCAGCCCTGCCAGAAAGATGCCGTCCGAGGAAAAATCCACGGGCCTGAGCTTGGCATGGGCCTCATTGAGAAAACCGTCCGCGTTCACCGGCACCTTGAAAAGATCGAAGAGTTCCTTGTTCGGGTTGGGGACCACGGCTGCCGCCAGCACCAGGGCATCGGCCCGGATGGTCATCTCCCGGCCCAGGATTTTTTCTTCAACGATCACCTCAAGGGTGTCGTCGTTGGCTGTCTCGACCCTGGGGGGTGTTTGTAAATCGTACCGGATAAAAATGACTCCCAGCTCCCTGGCCCTGGTATAAAGTGTTTCCCGGGTACCGTAGGTCCGGATGTCCCGGTAAAGCACATAGATATCCGTGGATGGATTGGCCTCTTTGAGTTTGATGGCCTTGGCCATGGTGCCGGTGCAGCAGACCTTGGAGCAGTATTGCCGTTCCTCGGTTCTTGCGCCCACGCACTGGATGAATACCACGGACGCCGCCTTGAAAATTTCGCTGTCAGGATCGGCAAGCCGGGTGTTCAGGTCCAGGTGGGTGAACACCCGGGGATGGCTGCCGTAAAGGTAGTTTTCCAATGCGGGGTCACCGGCGGAAAGTTCATTGCCGCCCGTGGCCAGGACGGTGGCGCCGTGGGAAAGGGTCTTGGCGGCGACCTTGGGAGAGCTGTCCTGTCCCTTGACCAGGATTTGGGTGGTAAAACTGCCCGTGATGCCCGAGGTTTCCACCACCTCGGCGTTGAGGTAGACCTGGATGCGCTTGTGGGCCGTGACCTGCCGGACAAGGTTGTCCAGGTAAGAGGGGACCGCCTCACCGCCGGCTGTGGTCAGAAGGCGGCGGGCCACGCCGCCCAGCGTGTCTCCGCGTTCCACTAAGGATACGTCAAAGCCCTGGCCGGCTGCGGACATGGCCGCCTCCAGGCCGGCTACGCCCCCGCCCACCACCAGCAGGCGTTTTACTACGGAAAGTGGTGTCTGGTAAAGGGGCTCCACCCAGTTGGCCTTGGCCACGGCCATGGACACCAGGTCACAGGCCTTGCGGGTGGCGATGTCGGGGGTGTTCATGTGGACCCAGGTGTTCTGATCCCTGATATTGGCCATTTCAAAAAGGTACTTGTTGAGGCCGGCTTCCCGGATGGTTTCCTGGAACAGGGGTTCATGGGTACGGGGGGAGCAGGAGGCCACCACTACCCGGTTGATATCGTTTTCCCGGATGACATCTTTCATCTTGTCCTGAGTGTCCTGGGAACAGGTGAAAAGGTTGTCCTCCACATGGACCACGTTGGGCAGGCTTCTGGCAAACTCCCTTACCGCCGGCACATCCGCGATACCGCCGATATTGATGCCGCAGTTGCAGACAAAGACCCCGATTCTCGGGGGCTGGCCGGACACATCGATTTCCGGGGGCAGTTCCTTTTGCCGGGTTTCGGTGTGGCGGGCGGGGGCCAGGGCCCGGGCCGCTGCAGCCGCTGCCGCGGATGCCTCCATGACCGAGGCGGGGATATCCTTGGGCCCCTGGAAGGCACCGCAGGTGAAGATGCCCGGCCTTGTGGCCGCAATGGGGGAAAGGTCGCTGGTATGGGCAAAACCGTGGGCGTTGCGCGTGATATCCAGGGCCTTTGCCAGGTCCGCGTTCTTCTCACCGGACACCAGGCCCACGGAGAGAACCACCATGTCGAATGCCTCCTGGTCAAGCCTGCCGTCCTCGGTGACGTACCGCAAAAAAAGTCCCCCGTTGTCCGCCTCTTCCACGGTGTGGACCCGGGATCTGACAAAACGGACCCCGTGGTCGTTTTCCGCCCGCAGACAGTATCGGTCGAACTCCTTGCCAAAGGTCCGCATGTCCATGAAGAAAACCGCTGTGTCCAGTTCCACCGGTGAATGCTCTTTGGCGATCACGGTCTGTTTTACCGCATACATGCAGCAGACCGAGGAACAATAAGAATTGTCGCAAGTGTTCATGTCCCTGGACCCCGTGCACTGGAGCCAGGCGATCTTCCGGGGTTCCGCCTGGTCCGAGGGCCGCACCAGATGACCCTGGTAGGGCCCGGAGGCCGAGAGGATCCGCTCGAATTCCAGACTGGTGACCACATTGGGATGGGAAAGATAGTTATACTGGGCATGGGGGGCGGGGTCAAAGGCCTCAAACCCGGGTGCGGCAATAACTGCGCCCACATTGATGGTGACGGCTTCATCAGCCATGGTGTGGTCCACGGCCCCGGCCACGCAGGCGTCCACGCATTGATAACATTCCGAGCAGATTCCGCAGGACAGGCATCTGGCCGCTTCCTGTTCCGCAAGTTTCAGGTCCAGCCCCAGAGTGACTTCCCGGAAATTTCCCCGGCGGTCCGCCGGGGAAATCTGTGCCGGGAGCACCCGTTCCATCCTGGGGACGTCCATGATGCCCGGTTTCTCAAACGCCAGGGAGGTTTCCCGGCCCTCTTTCAGGTCCAGGCCGTTGATAAACCGGTGGATGGATTCAGCCGCGGTTTTGCCCGAGGCGACGGCATCCACCACGGATTTGGGGCCGTAAACGGCGTCTCCGCCGGAAAATACCCAGTCCATGGGCGTCTGGAGGGTAATCGGGTCTGCTTCAAGCCCGCCTGCGGGGGTGAGCCGGATGCCTTCTTTTTCGGCAAACCCGGTTTCCCCGGTCTGGCCGATGGCCACGATGACGTTGTCCGCCTCATGCGTGGTGAGCTTACAATTGTCGAACCTGGGGTTAAACCGGCCGTCGTCGTCAAATACGGCAAGGCATTCCTGGAAGCTGACCTCCGACACCTTGTCCCCGGTGCCGTGGAATCCGATGGGACCTAAGGAATTGACGATCTTTACCCCTTCTTCCAGGGCTTCTGAGATCTCGTAGTCCCAGGCCGGCATCTCATCCCGCTTTTCCAGGCAGACGATGGTCACGTCTTCGGAATCGAGCCTGAGGGCGGTAAGGGCCACGTCCACGGCCACATTACCGCCGCCGATGACAATGGTTTTGCCCGAAAGCGGCTTGCCCTTGCCCATGGCCGCATCCCTGAGAAAGGGTGTTCCCTTTAACACGCCGTCCAGGTCTTCCCCCTTGATGCCCAGAGACCTGGAGCCGTGGAGTCCTATGGCCATGAATACGGAGGCAAACCCGTCCGCTTTCAGGCTGTCCAGGGTGATATCCCTGCCGAATTCCACGCAGGTTTTGATGCGAACGCCCAGGCGCTCTATGACTTCTATCTCTTTTGCAAGTTCCGCTTTGGGCAGCCGGTATTCCGGTATGCCCACGGCCATCATGCCGCCCTTTACCGGCAGTTTTTCGAACACGGTCACCCCATAGCCCTTTTGGGCCAGGAAATAGGCGGCTGTCAGCCCTGCCGGGCCCGCGCCCACAACCGCGATGGTTTCATCTCTTTTTTCATCTGTTTCAGGTACCCAGGGGGAATTCTCTCCGGCATCCTCCCTGACATCTTTTTTAAAATCTTGATCAGCCAGGAACCTGTGGAGGTATTGGATGGCCAGGGGCTGATCTGCATCGCCCCTGGTACAGACGGACTCACAAGGATGGTGGCAGACGCGGCCGCATGAGCCCGGGAAAGGATGTTCGGATTTAAAGAGCTGCAAGGCCGCGTTGAATTTGCCCTGCTGCATCAGGGCGATAAATCCCTGGATGGAGACATGGGCGGGGCAGGTGGCCTTGCAGGGGGCGGTTCCCCGCTTGTCCACGGCAAAGGCGCCGGGCATGCCCTGGGGATAGAGTTTGAATATGGCCTTTCGTTTGGAGAGCCCCTGGTCAAAGGCATTGTCCACCTCAACCGGGCAGGCCTTGACACATTCCCCGCAGGCCGTGCAACTGTCTGTGTCGATGAACCGCGCCTTCTTTTCAAGGGTGACCGTAAAATCTCCGGCCTCCCCGTCAACGGCAGCCACCCTGGACAGGGTGTGAAGTTCAATATTGAGATGGCGCCCGGCCTCCACAAGTTTAGGGGAAATGACGCACATGGCGCAATCGTTGGTGGGGAAGGTCTTGTCCAACTGGGCCATGACCCCGCCGATCTGGGGCTTTTCCTCCACCAGATGTACCAGAAATCCGGCGTCGGCCAGGTCCAGTGATGCCTGGATACCTGCAATGCCTGCGCCGACAACCATGACGGAACCCGCAAGTCTCTTTTTTTCCATAAGTATCGTCCGTTCTTCGGGTGGACCCGGCAGACCGGGAGTGTTGTTGCCGGAGGAAAACCCCTGTGGTTTTCCCCCGGCCATACAATTGGCGGTCAACTGACAGAACGTATTCGAGTTATAGGCGCTTTGAAAATCAGCCTGCGGCGCACAACCCCCTGAATACCTGGCGAAGCAGGTGTTCGGGAATCTCCCGGTTTAAAGGATCATCCTCAGGGGAGCTTCGGCCGTAACGCTTTGTGCCGGCAGATGCGGACCGTTCATCACGCCACGGCCTGGCCACGGAAAAAACCGCCATGCGGGTGTCGGTCCTGTGGGGCCGCTTCCGCGTATTGGCATCCAGCCAGGCATCGCTGCTGTCGTGGTCTCCGGCGAACATCATGGTGATGGTCTTTTTTTCCTTGATGCAGATCAGCCTGAACCCCTGTCCCAGGTTGAACTTGAGGCTGTTCTTCACCCGCCGGTCGCTTTTGGCGCGCATCAGGCCGGAGGCGGAAGAACCCTCTCCCCGGATCAGGGCCTCAATGATCTGCCTTGCCCTCTGGGCTGCCACGGCAGGTACGTTCCCCTGGCGTTCCATCAT
The DNA here is from genome assembly GCA_913041495.1 of uncultured Desulfobacteraceae bacterium. Lineage (GTDB taxonomy): Bacteria > Desulfobacterota > Desulfobacteria > Desulfobacterales > Desulfobacteraceae > Desulfobacter. The sequence continues at coordinate 10,903 of CAJWHT010000142.1, forward strand.
GCCAAGCTGGCGTTCGAGTTTGGGATAGATGCGGACCTGTTCTGCCATAACGCCTCCTTTAGGCACCGCAGCCGCCACTGCCGCAGGAGGCGCATCCGCCTGCGGGTGCCAGGCTGGATTCCAGGCGGAATCCCATGCCTGAATAGTCGATGGTAACGGGGCTTGCTTGGGCCAGCAGTGATTTTTCCATAATGTAGTCGATGCCCTCATGGGTGAAAACGGCATCGGTATCGTTAATCTGGTCCAGGGCCATGGCAAGGCTGGGGCCGCCGCAGCCGCCGCTGTTGAGAAATATTCGCACCGGCTGGACATCCTTGCCGTCAAAGTATGCTTTGACCTGTTCAGAGGCCAGTTTGCTGACGTTTATCATTGGTCTTTCCTTTCATTTTCCTAAGTTAAAATTCCCCGGGGGTTCCGTTGAGTTCCGCCAGGGTAAATACCGGGCCGTCATGGCAGACGAGTTCCCGGCCGATGTTGCACCGGCCGCACATGCCGATGCCGCATTTCATCCTGTTTTCCAGGCTCATGAGAATATCCTCGTCCCTGTACCCCAGGTCCCTGAGCACAGGTCTTGTGAACTTGATCATGATCGGCGGGCCGCAGACAATGGCCAGGGTGTTGCCGTCGGACGCCGGTGCGCAGCGTTCGGTGACTGCCGGGACAAACCCCGTGTGATAGGGCCAGTCCTGATCATCGGTGGCATCCACGGTGATGTGGACGTTGATGTCGCCGCTTTTTTCCCAGGCCGCAAGCTCATCCCTGTAGAGCAGCATTCCCGGGGTCCTGGCACCGTATACCACGTCGATATTTTTGAACCGGTGCCGGTTTTCCGGCTGGCGCGCACTTTCGATAAAAGAGCGCAGGGTGGTAAAGGCAAACCCGCCGCCGATGATCAGGATGTTCTTTCCCGCCAGCCGGTCCATGGGGAACCCGTTGCCAAGCGGCCCCCGTATGCCCATGGCATCCCCGGCCTTCATCCGGTGCAGGTGGGAGGTGACCTTCCCGGTATTGAACACGGTAAATTTCACCTCGGGTTTTTCAGTGGGAGAGGAGGCAATGCCGATGGGAATTTCACCCACGCCCTGCACGGAGAGCATGGCGAACTGGCCGCAGGTGAAATCGAATGCGCTTTCATCTTCCGGTGAATCAAAGACAAAGGTAAAGGTTTTGAGGCTCTTGTCCTCGGTTTCGGTCCGGATGTCTCTGATGGTGACAGGATATGGGTGGTAGGGATTCGTCATGATGCCGCCTCCGTTGCCTTGTCCGTTCCGCCGGTTTTAGCAGTGCCAGCAGCCTTGGCAGCGCCAGCAGCTTTAGCGTTCATTTCACCGATGATGGTACGAATGTCGATGCCCACCGGGCAGTTGTCGATGCAGCGGCCGCATCCCACGCACATGATGCCCTGGCCGTACTTGTCCGGGAAATATTTGAGCTTGTGCATAAACCGGTTTCTGAACCGCTTGAATCTTTCCTGTCTCGGGTTGTGGCCGGATGCATGGGCCGAATAGAGATCGGTCATGCAGGTGTCCCAGAGGCGAAGTCTCACCCCGTCATTGCCTGTCACCTCGTCCTGGATGTCGAAACACCAGCAGGTGGGGCAGGAAAAGGTGCAGGAGCCGCAGTTGATGCAGGAAAAGGCAAGGCGTGCCCAATGGTCTTCGCCGTGCAGGTCCAGGGTGTCGGCATCCGCCAGGGCGCTGAAATCGGGACCGGGCCGCATCCGGCTTTCAGCCTCCTGCTTCATCCGGGCCAGCGCTTTCGTGTCTTCGGCAGAGCCTGCTTCAAATCCGGCGGCAGCGGCAAATGACTTGCCCTTGGCGGTGATGACTGTCCCGATATAGGCGTCTTCCGTCTTTGCCAGCAGGATGTCCAGGGCCGTGGTGTCGAAGGGGCCCGTGCCGCAGGCCGTGGAAAAGTTGGTATCCTTAAGAGTGGTATCCGCAAGGCCCACCCTGACCATCTGGTGGCAGCGTTTCAGAAAAAAAGGATCCTTGTAATCTTTGGAGTCAAAGTTGAGAGTCAACATGTCAAAGGCCCTGGCATCGTAGGGCCTGATGCCCACCACCGCCAGGGGGCGTTCCTTGAAGGATTCCGCCTCAAGGAAGGGGGCTTTTTTCCCCCCGGACGGCACCTTGAAGCGGAACATGGTTTCAGCCTGGGGAAAGAGCAGGGCCTTGGGAGAGAGCTGGGTGGCCGTGTACTCAAGATCTGGGGTTTCTCCTTTTTCAAGGCAGCGGAAGAGATGCCGGCGTTTGGCATCCTCCCGGTCCGGTACGGGCCCGGCAACGGCGTAGGTTTCCATGGCCTTTGCCATGGCAGGGCCGAACGCCTCTTTTTTTATATGTATGGGTTTCATTAATATCCTCTTTGATTGGGTCTTTTGCCGTTTTTCCTTATCAGCAGCGTCAGCAGCGCTAGCAGCGTTAGCGTATGAAGTCCCCGGGGTCTTTCAGGTCAAACCGATCCAGGGGCGGGCGCAGGTTCAGGTCCATGCCGGTTTCCCAGCCAAAGCCCTCTCTGGCATCCTTGATGGTTTTCCGGGTAAAGGCCCGCATGGGGATGTCCATGGGACAGGCTGCCTCGCAGGCCCCGCAGTCCGTGCACCGTCCGGCGTCGTGAAAGGCGCGGAGCAGGTGAAAGGCCATGACGTCCGTGGGGGCAATGGTTTTTCCCACCCACTGGGGCCGGGATTCATCCACAAAACAGACCGGGCAATAGCACAGAGGACAGGCGTTCCGGCAGGCATAGCACCGGGTGCAGTCCGAGACCAGGGTTTCAAAGAACCCGGCCTTGTCCGCCGGTGACAGGGCTTCGATTTCGGCCACGTCGGCAAACCGGTCCGGATGGCTGTCCATATCCAGTTCCGGCACCGGGTCACCCGCCATTTCGTCCCGGATGACCGGATTGCGGATGATGCAGCTCAGGCAGTTGGACTGGAGGACCTCGGTCTTGGACACCACGGTCTCTTTGCCGTCCCGGGAAAGGATCAGGGTCCCGTTTTTCTCGGTAATGGTGTCTATGCCTTCGGGTGCTGCGGCCAGAAGTTTTGCCTTGTCAGCCATGCCCGTGCAGGGAAGGCCGATGATATGGACCTGATCCCTTTTATACCTGTTCTCCTGGATCTGGGTGACGATGTTTCTGCTGTCGCATCCCTTAGCGGTCACTGCCACCCTGGGGCTTTTTTTCCCGGATTCGGGCCGACCCGACCGGAACAGGTCTGGTGTCAGGTACACGGCCAGGTTCATCCGGCAGCAACTATTGAACACCAGTTGGTCTGCCTGTTCCGCCGTGGTGGCCAGAAAGGGTTCCGTCATATGGGCAAGGGAAGACTGCCGGAACCCCAGGACGGCATCCACCCGGCCTTCCTCAAGAAGTTTTTTGGCAATGTCCCTCAGGGTGTCATTCAATTCCATCAGGCCACCTCCGGCAAACGTTTGATGAACCGGCTGGCCGGTCCCAGGTCCCTGATCTTTTCGATAACCTCATGGGCCACTTCCGCGAATTTGACCCCCTCGGCCGATGATATCCAGGAGAACTGAAGCCGCCCGGGCTCAAGCCCTGAGTATTCCAGCAGTTCTTTTAAGAGGTAGAATTTTCTCCGGGCATAGTAGTTGCCCTCGATGTAGTGGCAGTCCCCGGGGTGGCACCCGGAGATCCAGACACCGTCCGCACCGTTGCGGATGGCATGGAGAATCATTTTTGCCGACACCCTGCCCGAGCAGGGAATGCGTACCACACGCATATTGGGGGGATACTGGAACCGGCTGACGCCGGCCAGGTCCGCAGCCCCGTATGAACACCAATTGCAAAGAAAGGTGATGATTTTTGGTTCAAACTGGTTCATGAATATATTTTCGCTCCTTTAAACAATGGGGGGAACCGGGTCTTCCGGCAAACCGTTGCAACCCGCCTAAAAGGCAGCCTGAAAGGCGTGTTCCACCATTGTCATGATCTGTTCTTCTTCAAACCCTTTAAGTCCTGCGGCACCGGACCTGCAGGAGGCCACGCAAACGCCGCATCCTTTGCACAGCACCGGGTTCACGGAAGCTTTTCCCGCATCCCGTCCCTCTTCCAGGACATAGGGGGCGTTGTAGGGGCAAACCGTGACACAGACGCCGCAACGCGAACACAACACAGGGTCCACATGGGCGGTATTGCCCAGGGTGCGGATGCTGGTTTTGGCAAAGAGCCGGCAGATGCCGGATGCTGCGGCCTGGGCCTGGGCAACGGACTCGTCAATGGGTTTGGGATAATGGGCAAGCCCTGCCAGGAACACCCCGTCCACGGCAAAGCTGGACGGTGCCAGCTTGACATGGGCCTCGGCAAAGAACCCGTCGCTGTCCCTGGGTACCTTGAACATCTTGGCCAGGGTCTCTTCCGCCCGGGGAACAACCGCTGCGGCCAGGACCAGAAGGTCGGCCTCAATCTCCACGGGCAGGTTCAGGACGTGATCCGTTACGGTCAGGCAGATACGGCCGTCGGACAGGTCCACCCGGGGTTTGCTGTCCAGGCTGAAACGGATGAAAATCACCCCCAGCTCCCTTGCCTTCTGGTATAGGGTTTCCTTTTCCCCGT
>CAJWHT010000143.1 GCA_913041495.1 uncultured Desulfobacteraceae bacterium
CTCGGGGTGGTCTACCCCTATGACACCACCCCCTTTGTTCAGCTCTCCATTGAAGAGGTGGTCAAAACCCTGGTGGAAGCCGTATTCCTGGTCTTCTTTGTCATGTATCTCTTTCTCCAGAACTTCAGGGCCACCCTGATCCCCACCATTGCCGTGCCTGTGGTCCTTCTGGGAACCTTCGGGGTATTGTCGGCCTTCGGGTTCTCCATTAATGTGCTCTCCATGTTTGCCATGGTCCTGGCCATCGGGCTCCTGGTGGATGATGCCATCGTGGTGGTGGAAAATGTGGAACGAGTCATGACCGAAACCGGGCTGCCGCCCAAGGAGGCCACCATTAAATCCATGGAGCAGATCACAGGGGCCCTGGTGGGCATTGCCCTGGTATTATCTGCCGTATTTATTCCCATGGCCTTTTTCGCAGGGTCCACCGGCGCCATCTACCGGCAGTTTTCCCTGACCATTGTATCGGCCATGGCCCTGTCCGTTGTGGTGGCCCTGGTCCTGACCCCGGCCCTCTGCGCCACCTTTCTCAAACCGGTTCAAAAGGGCCACCATGAGAGCAAAAAAGGGTTTTTCGGCTGGTTTAACCGCTCCTTTGAAGTTGGAAAAAAAGCCTATGGCAGCAGCGTCTCCTTCTCCGCTACCAGGGCGTTCCGTTTCCTGGCCATCTACCTTTTGATCGTCGGCGGCATGGTCTCCCTTTTCAAGACCATCCCCACAGGGTTTATCCCGGATGAGGACCAGGGCACCCTGATGATGATGATTTCCGCCCCTCCAGGGGCCACCATGGAACGAACCCAGAAGTCCGTTAAGCAGGTGGAGGACTATCTGCTGAACCAGGAAGCTGAAAATGTAGACGGCTTTTTTACGGTAACCGGATTCAGTTTTGCCGGCCAGGGCCAGAACGTGGGCCTGGGCTTTATCAAGCTCAAGGACTGGGGAGAGCGGACAAGGCCGGACCAGAAGGCTGCGGCCATTGCCCAGCGGACCATGGCCAATCTCTACAGCATCAAGGACGCATCTGTCTACGCCTTTATGCCGCCTGCCATCACCGAGCTTGGAAATGCCACCGGGTTCAACCTCCAGCTGGTGGACAGGTCCGGTGTGGGCCATGAGACCCTGGTCAACGCCAGGAACATGATGCTGGGCATGGCCTCCCAGAACTCCAAACTTGTTGGGGTCCGGCCCAACGGCCTTTCCGACGTGCCCCAGTACAAGGTGGACATTGACTATGAAAAGGCCGAGGCCCTGGGGGTATCCACTTCCGACATCACCAGCATTCTTCAGACCGCCTGGGGGTCCACCTATGTGAATGACTTCATGGATAAGACCCGGATCAAAAAGGTCTATATGCAGGGGGATGCCGACTACCGGATGATACCCGGAGATATTGACCGCTGGTACGTGCGCAATACTGCAGGAGAGATGGTGCCGTTTTCCTCTTTTACCTCAGGCGAGTGGTCCTATGGATCACCCAAACTTGAGCGGTATAACGGCAGTTCTTCCATGGAGATCCTGGGCGCACCTGCCCACGGGGTCAGCTCCGGGGAGGCCATGTCCATCATGGAGGAAATTGCAGCCAAACTGCCCCAGGGCGTTGGCATGGAATGGACAGGGATCTCTTACGAGGAACGGACTGCAGGCTCCCAGACCACCCTGCTGTACACGGTATCCCTGCTCTTTGTCTTCCTCTGCCTGGCAGCCCTGTACGAAAGCTGGTCCATTCCCCTGTCCGTGATCCTGATTGTCCCCCTGGGCATTGTGGGATCGGTGATTGCCACAAAATGGGCCGGCCTGAACAATGACGTTTATTTTCAGATCGGACTGCTGACCACCGTGGGCCTGGCAGCCAAGAACGCCATCCTCATTGTGGAATTTGCAAAGAATCTCTACGACAAGGGCCAGGATATTGTGACAGCGGCCAGAATGGCTGCTGAACAGCGGCTCAGGCCCATTCTCATGACCTCCTTTGCCTTTATCCTGGGGGTCACCCCCCTGGCCGTATCCAACGGGGCAGGGTCAGCCAGCCAGAACGCCATCGGCATCGGCGTGATCGGCGGAATGCTGGCAGCCACATCCCTGGCCATTATTTTTGTTCCATTATTTTTTATCCTCATTGAAAAACGGGGCGAAAAAAAGAAAAAACGGGCTGAGGCCCCAAGCGAGGTGATTCATGTCCAGTAAGACCCTGACAGCCGCCATTGCCGCCATCCTGTTCATGACGGCAGGCTGCTCCTTTATACCTGAGTACAGGCAGCCGGACCTGCCCGTGGAAACCACCTGGTCCGGCCGGGCCGATCAGACAGATTCGTCTGCAGCAAAGGCTGAAAATGACGGCCAGACTGCTTTGGCCAGTGATATTGCCTGGCAGGACTATTTCGGGTCAGAGACCCTCAAACAGCTCATCCAGCTGACCCTGGACAACAACCGGGACCTTCGGGTGGCAGTGCTGACCATTGAAAAGGCAAGGGCTGCCTACAGAATCCAGAGGGCAGATTCCCTGCCCGTTATTTCCGCGGGTGCGGGGGTGAGCCGCCAGGGAGTGGCAGAGGACAACAGCTCCACAGGGGCGGCCTATACCAGCGATACCACCATGACCGCCAACCTCGGGGTTACCGCCTATGAGCTGGACTTTTTCGGACGGGTAAGATCCTTGAACCAGGCTGCCCTGGAAACCTATCTGGCCACTGAAGAGGCAGCCCTGAACACCAGGATCGTCCTGATCGGCCAGACCGCAGATGCCTATATGACCCTGCTGGCCGACCGGAAGCTGTTGGAGCTTTCCCAAAGCACCTTTCAGGCCCAGAAAGAGACCTATGAGGTGATTAAAAGCCAGTTCGAGGTGGGATCTGCCACCCAGCTGGACCTGGCCCAGGCCGCGACCTCGGTTGAGAGCGCCCGGGTGTCCATTGCCCAGTATACCCGTCTGGCAGCCCAGGCGGAAAATGCCGTCACCCTGCTGGCCGGGACATCGGTAAACTCCCTTTTGAATTCCGGTGAGACCATTGACGATATCCGGTTCATGGACAGCCTTCCGGCAGGACTTCCCTCCCGGGTGCTGCTGGCCCGTCCTGATATCCGTTCGGCAGAACACCAGCTCAAGTCAGCCAACGCCGATATCGGAGCGGCCAGGGCTGCCCTGTATCCCTCCATCAGTCTGACCGGCTCCATGGGGTTTGCCAGCCAGAGCCTGACCTCCTTGTTTGACGTCTCCGACAGCCTGGCCTGGAGCTTTGCCCCCTCATTGACCATCCCCATCTTCAACCGGGACGGCCTCAATGCCAGTCTGGAAGCGGCAAAGATCAGCGAAAAGATTGCCGTGGCCTCCTATGAAGGCACGGTCCAGACTGCGTTCAGGGAGGTGGCAGACCAGCTGGCCGCCAGAAAGACCTATCAGGACCAGCTCAAGGCCCAGAACGCCCTGGTGGATGCCACCCAGGCCTCCTATACCCTGTCCCGTGCCCGTTACGAGAACGGGGTGGACGACTTTCTTACGGTTCTGGACTCCCAGCGGGCATTGTTTTCCGCCCAGCAGGGGGCCATTACCGTGCGCCAGTCCTATCTGAGCAACCTTGTGAACCTGTACAAGGTGCTGGGCGGCGGTCAGATATAGCCGCCAGATCCAGGATGCCTGTCGTCTCCCAGGGGCCGGCAGGCATCCTGGCTACCGGGTCTCCCTGATGGCTTTCAGACCGACTCTGGCCTGCTCCAACCCGGTGCCGATCCGGTTGATCTGGAGATTAAAGGAGGAGGCGTTGTTCCTGCTGTCCAGGGGAAACCGGTCAAACTCACCCTGGGTTCTCATGCTGCCCAGACAGACCATGAACCGGTTGAAGCAGGTTTTGAAATCCGGATTCTCCTCTGGTTCGCTCCCGGTTCTGGCATAGATCTCCAGCTGGGAGAACTGCGCATCAACCATGTCCATCAACCCCTCGAATTCCGGCCGGATATTTCCCTTGAACACCCCTGTGGACTTGCCCACAACAGATGCCAGGGCCGTCAGGATGCGATGTGTTTTGGTAAAGACATCCACAAGGTTCATCAGTTCCTGACGCTGGCCGGATATCAGTCCGGGTTCTATGGCGGCGTCCGTACATTTTTCAGCGCAGGCATCCAGAATCTCACGGGCCCGGAGACGCCCGGACAGAAGAGAGGGGGTGTCCGGACTGTCACTGAAATAGGCCTGTCTGAGCCTGCGGAAATGTTGGTGCTGGGCTGCGACCAGGTCTCCAATGGATGTCCTCAGGGTTTTTCTGGCAAAGTTGGGCCAGACCAGAAAAGAGACGGCAATGCCTAAAAATGTATCAAAAAACCGCTCTGCCCGACTCTGCCATGCATGGGGAAAGGCCGTACTTAAAATCAGCACCAGGTCACTTTGATACTAATGAGCTAATTGCATATAAAATGAGATCGTCGAAAAATCTCCGCTTGGATCACATCGGTAGTTTTTGCGTTTCCACTATGCAGACTATGTCAAAAACGAAATTCTTCTGTGTTGTTATTCAGAGTCTGGACTATAATTAATATTGAACACTCCGATATTACGTGATTTTCCAGCTTTTTGGGATGAGTAATAAGCGACGGCGATTGTGGCCCGAGAGCCTTTCCGATCAAGACGGTCACTACTTTTGTTATTCATTCCTGTCGAGATTGAGAGAGCATATCAAAGAAGCTCTAATTTCTATGAGATTTTTCGTACCTTTGTTGGAATAAGGCCAAAGATGCACTGATCGAGGCCGGGGTCAATCCGAACAGAATTTATAAAGATATGGCCTCTGGCCGCAAAGATGATCGGCCAGGGCTCCGGGCCTGTTTAAAAGCCTTGCAACCTGGAAACACATTGGTTGTTTGGAAACTGGATAGATTGGGACGTGATCTCAAGCACCTGATCAATACGGTTGGCGATCTCAATAAACAGGGGGTTGGTTTCAAAGTACTTTCTGGCGCTGGTGCTCAAATCGATACAACAACCGCCAATGGCCGCCTTATATTCGGTATTTTTGCAGCTCTGGCTGAATTTGAGGCAGAATTGATACGGGAACGGACAAAGGCTGGCCTTGCTGCGGCACGTGCACGGGGCCGATTGGGTGGTCGGCCCCGAAAAATGACCATTGAAACATTAAAAATGGCCATGGCTGCTATGGCTGATCCCCAAATAAAGGCCTCTGAAGTGGCAAATCGATTGGGCATTACCACAACGACACTATATGCGTATATAAATGGCGATGGTTCCGTGAAAGAACCCGGGCAGCGCTTGTTGGACAACGTACTTGATTAATGGGGATGATTTAAATCGCCAACGGACTGGGACGTTGAAAAAATTGCCGGATGACGTATACAGAGTTGGTCGATGGCGAGCCTGAGGCGGCTATGAAGGATTTGTACAAAAGTTTTTTCAATAATGCTTCGGAGATGTTCGTTGCAGTGGATGCAAAAAACGGGACCGTTCTCCGGTGCAATGAGACGATTCTTACGAAAACCGGATATTCAAGAGAGGAAGTAATCGGTCGCCCTGTATTCAACCTCTACCATCCGGACAGTCTGGCGGCGGCAAAAGAGGCCTTTGCCTTTTTCAAGAAAACAGGCAGCGTCAAAAATGTTGAACTGACCATGAAGAGCAGAAACGGGGAAGCGCTTAACGTCAGCCTAAGCGCCTCTGCGGTGACGAATAAAACCGGCAGAGTCCTGTATAGCTGTTCCGTGCTAAGGGATATCACCGAGGCAAAGCAAATGGAAACGGCGCTCAAACGATCGAACCAGGCCCTCTCCGTTCATAACAGATGTATTCAGGCGGTGATGAGGGCAAAGAACGAGCCTCAGTTGCTGAAAGACATCTGCAGTATCCTCGTAGAGACAGGAGGATACCGTTTGGCCTGGTTCGGGTATGCCTTGAAAGATGAAAAAAAGACTGTTCAGCCCATTGTCCATGCCGGGTATGAAGATCGCTACCTTGAATCAATCCATATAACATGGGCGGATACGGAGCGCGGACAGGGGCCGACTGGTAAGGCAATCCGGTCCGGCAAGCCGGAAACTGCGCGGTTTATCCGAACCGATCCCAGATTCAGCCCCTGGAGGGAACAAGCTCTCCGGAATGGGTACCGGTCCTCTATTGCCATCCCCGTCCGATTTGGTTCCGGGGCATTAGGGGTACTGAACGTATACGCCAGGGAACCAGATGGCTTTGACAGTGTCGAGACCGATCTGCTTTTTGACCTGGGGCGGTCCCTGGCCTTTGGAATTGACGGGTTGAATATTAAAACAAAGCAGCAGGCCGCTGAGGTGAGGTTGAGGGAGAGCCGGGAACGGACCCGGCGGATACTCAAGGCAGCCAAGGTCGGGCTGTTTGACTGTGACCTGACCAGCAACAAGGTTTATTTTTCACCGGAGTGGAAACGCCAGATCGGGTACAGGGATGACGAGATTTCAGATAGCTTTGAGGAATGGGAACGCCGGGTCCATCCGGATGATCTGGAAGGATGCCTGGCGAAGCTCAGGCAATATGTCAAAAAAGCACGGACCAACCGTTCGTTGACCTTCCGTTTCAGGCACAAAGACGGCCGGTATCTGTGGATACTGGCTAAAGTATTCGTTCTCAGGAAAGAAGACGGGGTTCCGGTTAAAATGATGGGTTCCCACCTGGATATCACCAAAATAAAAACGGCCCAAGAAAAGATACAATCCCAAACCCGCCAGCTTCACAGGCTGGCCGCCCACCTTCAGGATACCATTGAGCATGAGCGGCTGTCCATTGCCAGGGAAATACACGACGACCTGGGTCAGGCCCTGTCTGCGTTGAAAATGGACCTGGGCTGGATAAAAAAGCGCCTGCGCGATGATCGGAAAATCGTAAGTGAAAAACTGGACAGCATGGCCGAGGTGATCCGCCAGTGCGCCGATTCAGTCCGCCGGATCTGTTCGGAGCTGAGGCCGGGGATACTGGATGACCTTGGCCTTGAATATGCGATGGAATGGCACAGGGACCGGTTCCAGGATCACAGCGGCATTCCCTGCGGCCTGAAATCTGACATCGACGGGATAGAAATTCCAGCCCCTGTTGCCATTGCGGTTTACAGGATTTTTCAAGAGGCCTTGACCAATATTAGCCGCCATTCAGAGGCGACCCGGGCCCGGGCAATGCTTACGGTAGAAAACGGCGGGCTCCTGTTTGAGATTGGAGATGACGGCAAAGGAGTCCATGCCGGGGACCTGAAGCGGCAGGGCTCTTTCGGACTGATCGGCATGCGGGAACGGGTGAATGCCCTTGGCGGAGACTTTGATATTCAAGGCGATCCCGGCAAAGGGACTTGCATACGGATTTTTATACCCCTGGATGAATTCCCATGATCAAGATCCTGATAGCAGACGACCATTTCCTTTTCAGAAAAGGGCTTAAGCAGACCATAAACGACAATCCGGGCATGGTGGTAGCGGCAGAGGCAGTGGACGGCACCCAGGCAGTGGACAAGATTCAGTCGTCTGATTTTGATCTCGCCATCCTGGATGTGTCCATGCCCGGCCCTAATATTTTCGACCTGATCGGTCAGGTCAAGGCGGCCCGGCCCGGTATGCCGGTGCTCGTGCTGACAATGCACCCGGAAAACCAGTATGCCGTCAGGCTGTTCAAGGCCGGCGCTTCCGGCTACCTGACTAAGGATGTGGATGAGCCCATACTGATCAGTGCCGTACGCAAGATAGCCAAAGGCGGGAAATATGTCAGCCCGTCTCTGGCCGACATAATGGCCGACACCTTGGGTGTGGATCATGAACGCCCGGTTCATGAATGCCTGTCGGACAGGGAGTTCCAGGTGATGGTCATGCTGGCCCGGGGAAAGGCGATCGGCGGCATTGCCTGGGAGTTGAATCTGGGAGTCTCGACCATCAGCACCTACCGCTCCAGGATCCTGTCAAAAACAGGCCTCAAAACCAATGCCGATATTATTCAATACGCCCTTACCCACGGCCTGGTTCCTTAAGGGCGAACCGGTTCAATGAACAGATTACGGCTTGCCTGAAAAACGCGATCCGTGTCCAAAGAAACCTTCTGTTTTCTTGTCGTAAAAATACGACAAAAATTTCCCATTTCCAACGACAGACAAAACCGGCGAAACAGAGCATATTTCCCCCCAAATCCACCGGGAAAATAATAACAATGGAAAAATATTTAAAAGTGTTTTTAGTTGAAGACTCGGCAACGTTTGCCCGGAGTCTGGCAGATGCGGTTCTGGATATTCCCAGGGTCAGGCTTTTAGGGCAGGCTTCCAGTATAAAATCTGCAAAGGAGCAACTTTCGCTTGACTGGCCGGAACTGCTTATCCTGGATTTCAAGCTGCCCGACGGCAATGCGGTTTATCTTTTAAACTGGATCCGTGCCTCCGGTGTTGCAATGGTATGTGTTGTGTTTACAGGGTATCCCTATCCGGAATACCGGAGACTGTGCATAGCCGCTGGGGCAGATTATTTTTTTGAAAAGGACCGGGACAATGACCGGTTGTTGCAACTCATCGCCGAACTATCGGCGCATAGTCTATAGACCGTCTTTAAGCTGTGGAAAAGGAATTTAAAAAATGAAGAACATGGGTGTTGGCGTAAAAATTTATTCGATTATCGGATTTCTCATCCTGCTATCTATTCTTATCTCTTTTGTGGGAATTAACCGAATGTCCGGCCTGAACAAAAGACTGAACCGGATTGTAGACGTATCCTCGGAGAAAGTTAAACTCGGCGAACAAATTGTCCAGGATGCGCTCAAGATCAGCAGGGCTGAAAAGAACATCATTCTTGCCGCCTCGCCAGAAGAAATGAACCAGTATGCGGCTGCGGCGGAGTCCGTTAAAAAAAGCATGCAGGAACGCCGTGCTAGGCTCAGGGAGCTCGCTGACGACACCGGCCGGAAAAAGCTGGACCGGTTTGCCAGCCAGTGGGCGGCATACCTCAAAGTCAACAAAGAGGTGGTAACCCTTGCCATGAAAGGCCAGAACACAAAAGCAGTAGAGCTTTCGGTCCAAAAGGGGCGGCCCCTGGCCGATGCCTGTGAAATCCTTTTAAAGGAAATTGTAGATCTGAACATTGAGGACATGAACCTGGATAAAAATGAAAGTGATGCAAATTACTCTCAAGCCAGGCTGCTGCTGCTCCTGATTTCTGCTGTTGGTATTGTCGTGGCCGTAGCATTCGGGTTCTTTGTGACACGGATGATAACGCTGCCCGTGGTTAAAGCCCAGAGATTCTCAGACCGGTTGGCCCGGGGGGACCTGACACAACAGATTTCCGTGGATCAAGATGATGAAATCGGCGGGCTTGTCCGATCCATGAACCAGATGGGAGACAACCTCAAAGAGATGATCCAAGATATCATTCAGTCTGTTCAGACCCTCACAGCCTCTGCCACGGAACTATCTGCATCGTCGGAACAGATTACCTCAAACTCGGACAATACCGCGGAAAAAGCAACCGGTGTTGCGGCGGCCGCAGAAGAGATGAGCGCGAATATGGCCAATGTGGCGGCAGCGGCCGAACAGGCCACGGCCAACGTTCAGATGATTGTTTCCGCGGCTGAGGAAATGACCGCCACCATAAACGAGATCGCCGGTAATACAGCCAAGGGGAACGAGGTGACTAGCCATGCGGTGAAGATTGCGGATGAGGTCTCTGAGAAGGTCAAGGACCTGGGTAAGGCTGCAACCGAGATCAGCAAGGTGACAGAGGTAATTTCCGACATATCAGAGCAGACCAACCTGCTGGCGCTCAACGCCACCATTGAGGCGGCCCGGGCCGGGAAGGCCGGCAAGGGCTTTGCCGTGGTGGCTGGGGAAATCAAATCTCTGGCCCAGCAGACCGCTGAGGCCACTGACGAGATCAGAAGTAAAGTTGGATGGGTTCAGGAGACCACCACTGAATCTGTCGCCGTAATCCAGGAAATCGTTGCGGTGATATCTGAAATAGACAAAATCGTCACAACGGTGGCGGCGGCCATGGAAGAACAGTCCGCAACCACGCGAGAGATATCGGAAAACGTCGGTCAGGCAGGCCTAGGCATCCAGGATGTCAGCCAGAACGTCAGTCAGGCAAGCGCCGTAACTGAAGAGGTTACCCGTGACATTGCCGATGTAAGCCAGGCTGCTCTGGAGACTAGTAGCGGCAGCCAACAAAGTCAATATCGCTGCAGAAGGTCTGTCCAAACTGGCCGAACGGCTGAATCTCATGGTCGGCAAATTTCAGGTGTAAGCGGCAAGGGCGATCATCAACGATTCATACTCTAAAAGCAAAGTGATCGGGGAGAAAAATTGTTGAACAAGCGCAAAAAATATTAAATACAACCGCAAGGAGAAGCATAAACCGACCTTTCTCTGATTCTACATATCAGCCCATTAAGCGGGAATATATGCCGGATCGAAATATGATTAAAATTAATAAAAACCTATATTATCATTCAGTTATGTGTGCATGTGTGTGTGGGGGGGGGCGTCGTTAACACCCTCCCCCTGAAGAAAGGGGATTCCTTGTCCCTCTAAACGGGGTAAGTAATTGGTACATAAACTGTTAACCGGTATTTTGCATTTAAGGTTCAAGATCGGTTATGCAACGCCTTGTTTACCTTGAGTGCCATTTCTGTCTTGGTAAACGGTTTTTGAATAAACATCACCCCTTCTTCCAAAACACCCCGGTGGGCGATGGTGTTGGCGGTATATCCCGACATGAAAAGAACCCTAAGATCCGGATAGAGGTGTAATAGCTTCTGTGACAAATCCCTACCGTTCATGTCCGGCATAACCACATCCGTTATCAGAAGATGAATTTGTTGTGGGTATTCTTGAGTCCGGGCGAGAGCTTCCGTTGGCCCGGAAGCCGTCAGGACGGTGTACCCCAACTCCTGAAGCATTCTTTCTGCCAGCTTTAAAATAGCCGATTCATCTTCTACAACCAAAATAGTTTCACCGTTTCCGATTGGATCTTCATCAAAAATATCCAGTTCGGCCGGCCCGGGCTGCCGAGCTTCACGGGGTAAATATATCCGAATGGTGGTTCCTTGTCCGGGTTCACTGTATACATTGATGAATCCCTTGTTTTGTTTGACGATGCCGTAGACCGTGGAAAGACCGAGCCCTGTTCCTTTACCGGATTTTTTGGTCGTGAAAAAGGGTTCAAAAACCTGGTCCATGATTTCCCTATCCATGCCTTTTCCGTCGTCGCTCACCGCAAGAAGCACGTATTCTCCGACGGTGAATCCGTCATGATCTGCACAATAGGCTTCATCAAACCGGGCGTTATCTGTTTCTATGGTGATTTTGCCGATGTCTAATATGGCATCCCTGGAGTTCACGCAGAGATTGGCAAGTATCTGGTTCAGCTGGGAAGGGTCCATTTTTACCGGCCAGAGGTTAGACCCGGGTTCCCAGCCAAGATCAATATCTTCACCGATAAGGCGGCGAAGCATTTTAAGCATGCCCTCAACCGTATCATTCAGGTCAAGCACTTTCGGATCTATGTTCTGCTTCCGGGCAAAAGCCAGAAGCTGCCGGGTGATATCGGCGGAACGCATGGCCGCATCAAGGATTTCCTGCAAATCGTCATGCATCTGGTCTCCGGGTTCAGTCCTGGCAATGGCCAGTTGCGAAAACCCAATGATTACGCTGAGCATATTGTTGTAGTCATGGGCGACCCCGCCGGCCAGACGGCCTACGGACTCCATCTTCTGGGCCTGAAGAAACTGAGACGCCAGCTTCGTATTTTCATCCTTGATTTTTCTGTGTGTATCTTCGTCTTTCATCACATTGAGGGCATAGGCAAAATCTCCTGTCAACTCGTCAAACAAGCTTTTCTCTTCTTGGTCAACCAACAGGTGTTTATCCGCTGTAACCGCGATATAACCGAACAGCTTTCCTTCATGCGCTAATTGCGCCCGCAGCGGCTGGCTGGTCCGGCAGGCTTCTGCAACAGGGCAACCGGTACAAATCCTTTTACGATCTTTAATTAGAAGAGAACCTTCCTGATGCGTCGTCTGCCGGAGGCAAACCGGCAATCCGCCCTGCTCAAGCATCCGGGTCAACCCTTCAGACATTGAGGCCCGGCCTTCTACGGACCAAAAAGACGGCCGATTGTCCTGGTCCGTCAAAATGATCATTGCAGAGGCATATCCTCTATTGGCGACCAGCAGGCGGCAGCCCTCCCGGATCAATTCTTTTCTGTCCCGTTCGTATACAATCAATTGATTGATGTCCCTGATGGCCCGAAGGACCCGGTTGAGGTGGTCTATCTGTGACAGGGTGCGCTTTTGCTCGGTAATATCCTCAGCCGCGCTTAACACGCCGATGACATCATTTCGGTCGTTCCTGACCAACGCGATGGACAGGCTGATTGGGAAAAGCGTGCCGTCTTTTTTCATCCGTACCAGTTCTCTTCCCTTAAACGCCTTGCCTGCAAACGCGCTTTGCCGCAACGCAGCGAATTCATCCCGGCTATCCTCAGGAATGATGGGCAATGGTTTGCCGATAATTTCTTTGGCCCGCCATCCGAACATTTTTTCAGCATGCTGGTTCCAGCTGATCACTTTTCCGTCAAAATCGATGGTATACAATGCCACCGGAGAACAGGCGACCATGGCCCTGAGATACTCTTCGCTGCTTTGCAGCGCCTCTTCGGCCTGTTTTCTGTCAGTTATGTCTACAACTGTTGTTATCAGATACAGTGGTTTCCCTTGGGTATCCCTGTGTACGGCAACGCTGACGTCAGCCCAGAGGTGTTGGCCGCTTTTATGGACATATCGCTTTTCAAAGCGTACTGCGTTTTTATCTCCGGTGAGCAGGGGAGTGATGAAGTTCTCAGTTTTTGCTATATCTTGGGACACAGTAACATCCTGCCACCGTTTGTCGCTTAGTTCTTTGGGTGTATACCCCAGAAAATCGGCAAAAGCCTTGTTCGCGGTTATCTCTCCGGTGGGAAGGGCAATGGATTTTCCCACGTTGGATGCCTCAAACACATGTTTAAAACGATCCAGGCTTTCCCGGAGGGCCCGGGTCTTTTCCTTAACCTGACGACGCAGAGTCCAGGACCAGAGGGCAATGACCAGCATAATAATGAGGAGCGGGCCGGTGACGATGACCAGATATCCAATCATTTTTTTTAACGAATCCGAATCCTTTTTGTAAACACCCAGCCACTTATCATGGATCCGCCGGTATTCCCCGGTGGTTTCCAAGGTTTTCAACCCCTCAGTGAACAGGGTCAGCATGGCCATTTGCCCCTTTGGCACGGCATAGGCGTGCTCGGACTGCAGTATCATTTTTTTCCCCAGGGCCAAATTCTGCCAGCCGTATTTACCCATAAGAAAAAGGGCTGTTGGCCGGGACACCAAAGCGCAGTCGTGTTCCCCCCGGGACAATTCCCGCAGGGCGGTTTCCTGATCAGCCACTGCGGTCACTTGGGATTCCAGTCCGTTCCCAATAACAAAATCGTGAGAAATATCTCCCTTTTCAACAACAATGCGTCTGCCTGAAAGCGCTTCAACGGAAACCGGGGCCGGCCCCTGACCCGTCCTTACAACTGCGACATAGTGGCAAACCGTATGCGGCGGGGAAAAGTCGAATTTGAGGTTGCGGGCCGGAGAATAAGACAGGCCCAGCAAAATATCAATTTTACCTGTTTCCAGGGCCAGACGCTGTTTCTCCCATTTTCCCAGCCGGATGATGACGTTCATCCCTGTTTCCCGTGCCAGAGCCCGTGTCAGATCGACATGGTAGCCTGCGGGCTGTCCGTTTTCATCCAGGAATTCAAAGGGCGGAAAATTTTGGTCCCCGCCCACAATGACCGGCCGGTCCGAAGGCAGCTGCATGGCGGCAAACCATTTGGAATGCAGGTGGCGGTAGGTGCCGTCCGCCACAACAACGGCCAGACCTTCGTTGAGCAGGGCCAGGGTTTCCCGGTCTCCCTCATGGACGGCAAAACAGAAATCCTGCTCGAATCCCTCAATGGGCCGGTCCAGAACGCGCAGGCCGGTCAGCCCGGTTTTCCGGATCAATCGCAACGCCACCAGCCGCTGAATCACAACGGCGTCACAGCGTCCCCGGGCCAGTTCCGTAAGAGCGATTTCAAAGGTCGGCCGGGTAATAATCTCAATGCCGCGGTCTTCTCTGCGCAGAAACTCCTCGGCATTGTCTCCTTTCATGACGCAGACAGAGCGCCCTCTCAAATCTCCTATCTCCTTAATGTCAGTCTGATTATCACGCACCACAATGGCTCCGTGCAATGACATATACGGCACGGTGAAATCAAACAGGGCTTCCCTTTCCGGAGTGCGGCCCACCAGAGGGAGGGCATCGATTTCAGCTTGTTCCAGCCAGCCTTTTACCTGGGACCACGGTCCCGTGCGAAAAACGACCTTGCGTCCCATGGCCGCCAGGGCCGCACGCATTAACTCAACTGAAAATCCGTCAGCCTTACCGTGATTATCAACAAAGCTGAACGGCGGGTAATTGATTTCAGCTCCAGAACGGACAACCGGCAGGAATTGGTCGGATGTTTCATCCGCCCAGACAGGAAGATTAAACATCATCATTGCACACAAAAAGGCGACAACTATCCGGGCTATTGCACTGCCGCCTCTCCGGCCGGATACGGTTTGTCGGTTCAAAATTTTATACTTCAATATAGAAAATAGAAAACAATGCATGAATATTACCTGTCTTAGTATGGGGAAAGATAGGTTTTAAGATTTTAGTCCGACCTCATCCTGATTCTCCAAGTAACGTCCCGAAAGCATCGGAACTTTTGTCCAAGCAGAAATCGGCTTGTTAATTTGTCTGTTGATAGATGTCAACATTTTATCATACCGTAAGGATCAATAACAAACTGCTTTTTAATAAAAAAAATGTTCCGTTAATATTAAGAGGCCTATGATAAAGATTGCTTAGCGTATATTTATGTGCAAATGTTCGTGGTACCCTTAGTAGGCCATATGTCTGAGGCAATAAAGACAAAGAATTGCAATCCGCCGAAGATGTTGTTTGCGCGTCATACGGACACCTCAAATGGGCCTTGTTTGATGAGGTATTTGAATCCTATAAAAACGAATGAAGCGGTCATCAAAGGAGGAGGCCTATTAACTATTGGAATGAAATGAACCCGATGCTCCTATTGTAGCTGCCGTCAACGGCGTACTATTTTTTTTTAGCGCCAAAAAATGTTCCGTTAATACTGGGAGGCCAACTATCCAATAGAAATCAAGTCCACAAAAAACATTGTCCATTTATATACCGTAAAATACTCGTCGAGCTCTTGGCATTTTGGTATTTGCTATAGATTTAGAATTGCGTCAATATGATTATCCTGTGTTCGACAGTCGTAGGTATATTTTTCGAGAAGTTCGTCAAAATCTTCAAT